>JAISOA010000181.1 GCA_031275945.1 Spirochaetaceae bacterium | reverse complement strand
TTCCCTCCGCCGGCATTATCCGGATCAGGTTCAAGGGTTTAAAGCGTCAAGCCGCTTTCTCTCAGCCGGAACTATCCAGCGCCCCATGTACGGCCGCAAACGGCCCTCTCCAAAATTCGATGTTTTGGAGCTTGTTAAGGGTATCAGAAACAAGAAAAAGTGTCAATGGTTGTTTTATGTCAACTTTAGGGGCGGGAACGGAAAATGCCCGTATTATGACAAAATTAATCATTTTTTCTTGACAAATCGAAAAACCGGGCGCACCATTATTCGATACTATCACCTGAGGAGAACAAAATGAGTGACAGACCAGAAATAGCCAACAGCATTCAAACCGGAAATTTCAAGACAAACTACCACGATCTTGGAAAAGGGGCCCCGGTAACGCTGCTTCACGGTTCCGGCCCCGGAGTAACCGCCTGGGCCAACTGGGGCAGGTTATTTCCCCTTATCAAAGACGATTTCCGGATCATCGCCCCGGATATGTCCGGTTTCGGCTTTACCGAACGGGTTCCCGGCAGGGTGGAAACCATGAACGGCTGGGTTCAGCAGACCATAGACCTTCTTGACGCGCTTAAAATAGAAAAAACCAACCTGGTGGGCAACTCCTTTGGCGGTGCGTTGGCCCTTTCCCTGGCAATAAAATACCCCCAGCGGGTAAACAAGCTGGTCCTTATGGGGGCCATGGGGGTAAGTTTTCCCATCACCTACGGGCTGGATCAGGTCTGGGGCTACGAACCCTCCCTGGAAAACATGGAAGAGCTGCTGGAAATTTTCACCTACGATCACAGCTTTGCCACCAAGGACCTCGTCAAGAGCCGCTACGAGTCCAGTATCCAGCCGGGTTTTCAGGAGAGTTTCCACGCGCTGTTTCCCGAGCCGCGGCAGAAGGGCGTGGAGGCGATGGCGGGGAACCAGCACTATATCAGGAACATTCCCCATGAAACCCTTATCATTCACGGCAGGGAAGACCGGGTCATCCCGCTTGAAAATTCCTACAAACTGCTCCAGTTAATCGACAGGGCCCAGCTCCACGTGTTCGGTCACTGTGGCCACTGGACCCAGATCGAGCATACCCAGGAATTTGCCGATTTAATCCGGAGTTTCTTTAAGAGGCAAGCATGAGTTCCGTTGACATCGGGGCCTTGGCGGATCAGCTTTTTCAGGCAGAGCGGCAGTGTAAGGCCATTCCGCCCTTGACCGGACAGGATCCCTCCCTTACCATCGACGACGCATACCAGATCCAACTGGCCAATGTAAAGCGGGTGCTGGATCTGGGCCATGTAATTTCAGGAAAAAAGATAGGCCTTACCTCCCCGGGAATTCAAAAGCAGATGGGGGTGAACGAACCGGATTACGGCCACCTTTTTGCCGCCATGGATAACAGCGCCGGCGACGACGTGGGGCAGATTAATACGGCGGCGCTTATCCAGCCAAAAATTGAAGGCGAGATAGCCTTTGTATTAAAGGCGGATCTGACCGGCGGCAAGGTAAGTCCCAAGGATGTAATCAATGCCACCGATTATGTGGCGGCGGCCTTTGAAATTGTGGACAGCAGGATCGCCGACTGGAAAATAAAGCTTATCGACACCGTATCCGATAATGCGTCCTCGGGAAGGTACGTCATAGGGAACAAGCGGCTTAAGCTAAGCGAAGTGGATCTTCCCCGGGTGGCAATGAAGCTCTTTAAGGGCGGCGAACCGGCCGGAGAGGGTACCGGCGAAGCGGTCCTGGGCGACCCCTGTATTTCCGTGGCCTGGCTGGCCAACCGGCTGTGGAGCTACGGCGTTAGTCTTAAGGCCGGGGAAGTGATCCTTTCCGGGGCCTTTTCCGCCGCTCCCCTGGCCCGGAAGGGGGATGTGTTTACCGCGGAGTTTACTTCCTTCGGGAAAGTCCGGGCGGAATTTATTTGAGGGACAGGATATGTCCGGGAGTAATGATCCGGACATATCCGCCACAAAGGAGCCTGTGGGCTCTTTACCTGACCAAACAGGAAACGGATTATGGAAAAATGTAAAGTGGGAATCATCGGGCCGGGTAACATCGGAAGCGATCTTATGTACAAGGTGATGAAGAGTAAACGCCTCCAGATGCATTTGATGACCGGTATCGTCGAATCCGAGGGCATTAAACGGGCGGCCTCCCTGGGTTTTAAAACCTCCATTAAGGGAGTCGAGGCGGTGGTGGAGGATCCGGACGTTAAATTTGTCTTCGATGCAACCAGCGCCAAGGCCCATCTGGCCAATGCGCCGCTGTTAAAAAAGGCGGGGAAAATATCCCTGGATATGACCCCCGCCGCCGTGGGGCCCTATGTGGTTCCCTGTGTGAACCTGGACAAGCTTACCGACGAAACGGAATTCAACATGGTTACCTGCGGGGGCCAGGCCACGGTTCCGATCATGTATGCGATTAACCGGGCCGCCGGTGTGGAATACGGGGAGATTGTTTCCTGTATTTCTTCAAAAAGCGCCGGGCCGGGAACCAGGGCCAATATCGACGAGTTTACCGAAACCACGGCAAGGGCCCTTAAATCCGTGGGGGGGGCGGACAGGAGCAAGGCGATTATCATCCTTAACCCTGCCGAGCCGCCGCTCATGATGACCAACACGGTATATGCCCTGGTAAAAAATCCCGATGAAAAAAAGATCGTCGAGTCGGTGGAGGATATTATCCGGGAAGTGCAGGGCTACGTGCCCGGCTACCGTCTGCGGGTTCCTCCGGTCATTGACGGGAACAAGGTAACGGTGATCATTGAGGTTGAAGGGGCGGGAGATTTTCTTCCTTCATATTCGGGGAACCTGGATATTATTAACCAGGCCGCTGTGGCGGTGGCAGAAAAACTTGCCGCAAAAATACTGGGGGCATAATGGGTACCGAAAAAATTCACATAGTGGATACTACGCTAAGGGACGGGAGCCATGCGGTAAGCCATAGTTTTACCGCCGAACAGGCGGCGGCTATTGCCGGCGGCTTGGATAAGGCGGGGGTGGATATCATCGAGATTAGCCACGGCGACGGCATTTCGGGATCCTGCATTAATTACGGCTTTTCCAAGGTTCCCGAACTTGAATTGCTTGAAGCGGCTTCCAAAGTTGTCAAGAAGGCAAAACTTGCCGTGCTGTTATTGCCCGGGGTGGGAACCATCGAAGATTTAAAACGGGCGCAGGAAAAAGGCGCCGACGCCGTGCGGGTGGCAACCCACGTTACCGAGGCGGATATCGCCATCCAGCACATAGGCTGGGCGAAACAGGCGGGGATGTTTACCGTGGGGTTTCTGATGATGACCCACATGGCGTCCCCGGAAAAGATCGTGGAGCAGGCGAAGATCTTTGAAGACGCCGGGGCCGATTATATCAACCTGGCCGATTCGGCGGGCTTTATGACCCCCGGCGACGTAAAGGCCAGAGTCGCCGCCCTTAAAGCGGCGACGAAGCTTCCCGTGGGTTTTCATTCCCACAATAACCTGGGGCTTTCGATAGCCAATTCCCTGGCGGCGGTGGAAGAAGGGGCCGGCTACATAGATGCGACCTGCCGGGGCCTGGGCGCCGGCGCGGGGAATACCCAGGTAGAGGTGTTCTGCGCGATCCTCAAACGGCAGGGCTATACCGTAGACACCGACGCCTTTGCCATTATGGATGTGGCGGAAGATATTGTGGAACCCCTGATGCAGCGTCCCCAGATTATCAGAACCGACTCCCTCCTTCTGGGGTATGCGGGGGTGTATTCCTCTTTTCTGCTTCATACCCGGCGGGCTTCGGAAAAATTCGGCATCCCCGCCAGGGACATACTTATTGAACTGGGAAAACGGCGGATGGTGGGGGGCCAGGAAGACATGATCGTGGACGTGGCGTACCAGCTTGCGCGGCAGGCAAAGGCCTAGCGGATTTTTATCTGGCTTTGGGAGGTCCTATGGAACAGAGGTATTCGGTAACCGTTAGAGAAACAGGAGATGTTTTTTCATGTGCCGGCGACGAGGCGGTGCTTAGGGCGATGATCCATGCCGGTCTTGGTCCCATACGGCACGGATGCTGCGGCGGCGGTTGCGGAGTATGTAAGATGCAGGTGGTGGACGGCAAGTGGGAAATTTTTAAAGCCATGAGCCGTGCCCATATCAGCGAGGAGGATGAAAAAAAGGGAATATTGCTTTTGTGCTGTGTGCATCCCCGGAGCAACCTAACTGTTGCCCGGATAAATTAGTTTGACAGTAGGAGGAATCTATGGCTATTCATGGAACGATTCGCCCGGGTCTTATCCAGCTTAAGGTGTTGGATTTAGACAAAACCCTCGATTTTTACAAAAACATTCTTGGTTTGGACGAGGTGGGCCGTACAAGCGACGGCAGGGTTATGCTAAAATGCTACGATGAATTTGATCATCACAGCGTGGTGCTCCGCCAGGACAAGACTGCCGGTCTTGACTATGTGGGCTTTAAAGTGGTTAATGCCCAGGCCCTGGAAGAGATCAAGGGAAAGACCGAAAAATTCGGCTACAAGGTTACCGAGATTGCCCCTAATACCGAACAGCCCGGTTTTGGCAAACAGTACAAATTCAAGCTCTGTACGGGCCACGAATTCCACATCTATGCGGATGTCGACATGGCCCAAAGGCATCCCCAGATCAGAAACCCCGACATCTGGAACGAGCCTCCCCGGGGCATGAGGGCGGTACGGCTTGATCACTTCCTTCTGTACGGGCCGGGCATCGAAGAAGCCGAACGCTTTATGCAGGAAGTGTTCGGCATGTATGTGCCCGAAATTTGTAACACCCCCGACGGTAAGCGGCTTGCCACCTGGATCACCGGGAACAACAAACCCCACGATCTGGCCTTTGTGGAATATCCCAAGCCCAATACTATTCACCACGTTGGGTTCTACCTCCAGACCTGGGAAGACATCCTCAACGCCGCGGACCTTATCGCGGTCAATCACCTCAAACTGGACATCGGCCCCACCCGGCATGCGATTACCAGGGGGCTTACCATTTACTTCTGGGAACCCTCGGGCAACCGTATCGAAACCTACTGCGGCGGTTACTTCGCGTATCCCGACAGCCCCCAGAGGGTTTGGGACGCCGATCAACTTGGCCGCGGCCTGTTCTATTTCTCGGGCGAAATGATCCCCAGCTTCCTGGAGATTGTTACCTAAATATCCGGCGTTCTGTTTTTTACGGGGATGCCAGGAACTTTACCGGTTTCGGAGCATCCCCTTTTTTTAAAACCGGACTCCGCCGCCGATATGGGGCCGCAGATAGCCGGGGTTTGTTTTATCCCGGGAAAACAGAAAAAGATACTCCAGCCCCAGGCTAAGGTACCAGGGGCCGTGTATGGACCACTGGGCGGAAAGCCCCGTGGAAAGCGCCGGAAAAAGTCCGTTTACCCCGGGGGCGCTCCAGTCGGGGCGTTCTTTTTTGAAATTAAACACCAGCCCTAAGCCGCCGCCGCCGTATATGGTCCACGAAAAAGGAATATCCCGCCCATGGATCTGAAGGACCAGATGGGCCCGGAGGTTGGCTAAATGTCCCCTTACCCAAAAATCAATGTCATTGTGGAAATATCGCGAAGACAGGTAACTATACGCGGCGGCGGTTTCAAAACCCGCCGATACGTAGGTCCAGGTAAGGGGAAGCGCCCCCAGCCGGGCATAAAACCCCAGAGGGTAGAATTTTGCCTCCAGCAATGTATTCAGTTGACCGTGAAGGGGCGCCGCTGCTTCGTATCCGGCGGAGAGGTAAAAATACCGATGGTCCGGCAGGCCTATCCCGGGGTGTGGGGGAAGGGGAAGTATGCTTAGCCGTATCCAAGGAGGATCCTCCACGGGCTTGTCCAAAAGATTGTAGGACTGAACGCTGTACCGGTATATGCCCGGGGGCAGGGATACCACCAGGTAATTTTCTCCGGTACTTTGCCGCAGAACCGGCTTGTAGATTCCCTCCGGGGAAAGGAGCTCTATCCTCACCTCGTAACGCAACGCATATTCTTCAGGGGTCCATGAAAGACGCTGAAATATCGGGGACCCTTCGGAACGTTCTTCCGTATACGGGGCCTGTTCCTGATACGGGATCTGTTCCTGGGCACAGAGGACCGTGGAAAGAAGAAACACGAGGGGAAGAAAAACCTTCTCGTTCCCCGGGACAGGTTTAGCGTCCATACAGCACCCCCGGATCGGTAACCCGTGGATTTTCCGGTTCCGGAAAATCCACGGTAAAATTGGACGCGCCGGGCTCTCCCCGCTGTTGCACGGTATCCCCATTGCGGCGGATTCCCTCCACCTGCCAGATAAATGTCCCCCGGTCCAGGATCCGGAAATCTTTCAGGGTAAAGAAAGGACGGGAAATTTCCGTACGCAGTACAAGCCGTTGTTCCCCGCCGGTTTCCTGCAAAAGGGTGAAGACATAGGCATTGGCCCCCGGAACTTCATTCCAGCTAAAATTAATCCGGCGTTGGTGCCGTAGCAGATCCGGCCCCACCGTAAACCGGTCCGGGGGATCCATGTTCCGGGGAAGTGAAAGCAGAGGAGGGGGCCGTTCCCGCGGATCTCTAGGTTCCGGAGAAACCGGAGAAATCGCCGGCACAGAAGAAGATGCGGGAACAGCGGGGGCGGCGGGAACGGGGGGCGCTTCCAGGGAAATGGTAAAGGAGGATACGGCTGCAGGAAGCCGCAGGCCGGGAAATTCTTCCCATACCCGCCAATACCAGTTCCCCGGCTCCAGGCCGCTGTAGCGTAGCGTCGCATGTGGCGTACCCGGGACCGTAATGGATAGGCGAGGGGCTGTAAATTCCGGAGTATCCGCTACTTCCAGCGTATACTCCCCGGCAAATTCGACGATCCGGGGAGCGGCCTTCCACAGAAAGCGAATTTGGGTCTCCGCTCCCGCTTCATAAAAAGTATATCCGGCCCCGGGCTGTATCAGTTCCGGGGGCATAGGGGAAAGAACGGTGAATTTTCCCGCGGGGGTTTCCGGGATCTTTCCGCCGTCGGGATATACCCGCCACCAGTACACCCCGGGACGCAGGAACAGGGAAACGGAAGTCCGGGGGAGGGGCGCTTCCCGCCTTAGGGTCTGTTCCAGGCGCCTGAAGCGCCGGTCCAGGGCCAGATCCAGCCGGGAAGGGCCGGAATAGTTCTGCGGGGACCAGGAAAAAACCACCTTGGCGCCGTCTTCTCCGGCCAGGAAGTAACTGTTTCCCGAAGGCGCCAGGGGTGCCGCCCGCTCTTCCTGGGGCCGGGTGGAAAAACTTTCCCCGGCATGTATCCCCTGTCCATTGGCGACCGCGGAACCTTCCAGTACTTCCATGGTAAATGTTCCGGAATTGTTTATCGAAGCATGTATCACCGCCTTTGGTTCCACCACCACGCGGTGTTCTCCCGCCGTTAGGATACGGATCCCTTTTCCTTCCCCCGGCGCAATGGAGACAGCTCCTTGGGTTAGGTCTATGGTCTTTTTCCCCCCTTCGATCCGTATCTGAATAAGGGAATTCTCCGCAAGATCGATGGTGGTTCCGTCGGTAAAGTGCATGATCGCCTCGGAAAGTTCGGCGGTACGGATATAATCGTCCATGTATACCGGGGATCCCTGGGAAAGTCTGATCCAGAGCATCCGGTTCCCATAGCGCCGCTGGGCAGCCTGTTTCTTATATGTGATGGTTCCCAGGGGATCCGCAAAACGGTCCATGGTACGGTTCATATCTTTCCAAAACATCCAGAAGGAAAAAGAGGCCCCTAGAAGACAGAATACCACCACCAGCGTATCCCGGAACGTATGCGGCTCTCCCTTACGGAGTTCCCGGCCTGAAGTATACGTGGTTTGAGCCGGGGCGTTTTTAGGTATCCTAGTCATGTATTTTATATTTTTTTTCTATCCCGGGGCGCTCCATGGCATCCAGGTCCGGAATGTCAAGGCCAAGTTGTTCCCGCAGCTGCGCAAGACTTACCGGCTTAGGCTGGAGCATCCCCGGTTTTTTTATTCGTAAATTAACCACCGCAAACATTCTAACCGGCGCGGCCTTTCCCTTGACGGTTACGCCGGGCATTTCCTCGGTGATAACATAATCCTTTACCAGATTCCAGGTATGTTCGGTGATTAAAATATCGGTACAAAAGGGTTTGTTCAGCGCTTCGGTCCGGGACGCGAGGTTTACCGTATCGCCGATAACCGTATATTCCATCCGTTCCTTGGATCCTATCTGCCCGGCCACCACGTCTCCGGTATTGATGCCGCAGCCTATCTTTAAATACGGCCGGTTTTCCGCGCCCCTGGTTTGGTTGTATTCCTGAAGGGCGATCCGCATCATCAGCGCGGAACGAACGCAGGCCAGGGCATCCCGGGCAAAGTTCCCGGTAGACACCGGAACTCCCCAGATGGCCATGATGGCGTCGCCGATAAATTTATCCACCACGCCGCCGGTTTTGGTAATACGGCTAACCATCCGGGAAAGGTACGAATTAAGAAAACCCACCACATCCTGGGCGGGCATCTTTTCGGAAATAGAAGTAAAATCCCGTATATCGGAAAATAAAACCGTTGCCTGCCGGTTTTCCCCGCCCAGTTCAAGTTCGCCCTTTATGGCCCGTTCGGCGATCTCCCGGTTAATAAAGCGGCCAAAGGTGTCTTTTAACCGTTCCCGTTCCGCCAGCCCCCGGCTCATTTCTACAAAGCTTTCCGTTAAGAGGCCGATTTCGTCTCTACGCCTGCTTTGAAGGGTAATATTAAAATTCCCCTCTTTGATTTTACCCGCCGCCGCGGAAAGGTTTTTAAGGGGTTCGCTGATTGTTTTTGAAAAGAACCAGACGCAGAGGATGGAAATAAAAAGCACCCCTGCGCTAAGCCAGATATTCCGTGTTGTGGTGGCGGCGGTTTCTTCAAAGACCAGTTTTTCATCTATGGTGGTGATCACCGCCAGACCGGCGATGTCCAGTTTAGTGTAGGCTCCAAAACGGCGTATGCCGTCGCTGCCGGTGTACAGGCGCTGTTTCCGGGTTTCTCCGGTCTCATACATCGAAAGGACCAGAGGATCGGTACGGAGGTTCCGGCCCTCCTGTCCCAGGGTCGTATCGGGATCCGCCAGGATGTCTCCTTCACCATTGATAAGGCAGGAACCGTTAGGGCCGTCTCCGAAATTTTGCGTTACGGTTTCGGATGAAAGAAAAAGGGCCGTCATGCCCGGCTGCGATACGCCGTTTTTTAGAAGCCCGTTGCCGGGCAGCAGCATCACCAGTACGGGAATGTTAAATACCCCGGTTCCGTTAAGAACCAGGGTCTCTCCCCCAGCGGCCCTGGCAAGGTAGTCCCGGCGGGAATTTAAAAAAAAGGCCACGGATTCCCGGTCCGCTTCGCGGGATAGAAAAAACCTGTCGTTAATAAGGGTGACGGATTCATCGGTGAAGGCGCCGCCAGAGATTCCCCCGCCGCCAGTTTCACCGCCGC
The DNA here is from genome assembly GCA_031275945.1 of Spirochaetaceae bacterium. Taxonomy (GTDB): domain Bacteria; phylum Spirochaetota; class Spirochaetia; order Treponematales; family Breznakiellaceae; genus JAISLT01. The sequence continues at coordinate 2,909 of JAISOA010000181.1, read as the reverse complement.
CGATTGTCCCGGCGGCCAGGGCCGCCACGGCGTCATTTTCCGCGAAAAAGTAGTCCGCCAGGGAATCCCGTTCTTCCGTTGCGGGTAAGGCCCTCCAGGTCCGCAGGAATGTCAATGCCGCCGATTTGTTAACCGACAAAAAACTTTTTGCCGCTTCCGCAGCCTGGGCATTAATAGAAAAATTGGTATGTTCCGCCGTTATCCGCACATCCATGGAAATGAGCGTGGAGGCCATAAAGGTTATGGCCCCCAGGGAAAGGGCCAGAAGCCCGACAATAATAAACATAAGCTTAAAGCCAATGGGGTACGGGATCTTACTAGATTGTTTTCTCCGTGTAGGCCTTTGGGGTTTCACCATATTTCCGAATACATAAAGATACCATAAGCATAGTATTCCGCTTTGCAATGATCAAATAAAACCTTAGATTTTCGTTTCTAAATCCGCTAGTTCCCTGGAAAACTCCTGCAATGCCTGCGGATCCAGCATGTTGGCGGCAAACTGTTTAACCGTAAGTTCCCGGGGCAGAAGATAGTCGTATTTGTCCAAAAGAGGAACCGTTTCCGGCACCAGGGCCCGGCTGCCGGCTCTGCCTGACAGTTCTGTTTCTTTTATAAGGGCGGCGATGAAGGTTTCGCTGTCGTGGTCTGTCGCCAGGGTAAAGTAAAAATCCCCCTCCCATACGCAGGAGCGCAGGGCCAGTTTTTTTTGTACCGCGGGTTTCTTTAAAAAAGCGTCGATGGTCCTCATGCCCAGGCTGCCCAGCCAGGGGATGATAAGAAAGCCCCCGGCCGGGCCGCCGGTTTTTCCGGGAACGACGGCCCCTGTAAGGATGCCGGCTTTGCGGGCCCTGCGCCTTCCCTGTTCCAGGGCCACCACCGCGGCGGGGCTTAGGTACGCGTATGCTTCCTCCGTTGACAGAATTTGTTTTACCATCCCGGCAATCCTCCGGTGGATGTGACCGCCTCCGCCGCCCCAAAGCCGCGGACTTTCCCGCAGGTTTTTTCCCCCTTCTTCTACCCGGATTTCCCGCCCCCCGCCGTCAAGGGTCTTTACACGCCAGGTTCTGCCTCCCACGGTGATGGAGCTTCCCGGTGCGGGGGCAAAATTAACCGTTCCTATTTTACGTCCTTCATACATAACCTGGAATAGTTCTTCTCCGGGGAATATCGAATAAAAACTGTGGCGGTTGACGATCTTTTCCCCTTCGGTACCCAGGATAAGGCCGCCCTCATCTGTTTTGTCCACGTATGCACAGCCGTAAAAATGTTCAAGTAGCAGGGCCAGGTCCCCCTTTGTGATGGAAGAACGGGCAAAGGGCGGCAGGGCCAGAAGCCGCCTGCACAGGGTTTCGGGAGCCTGTTCCCCCCGGGAAGCGAGCAGGGCCAGCAATTCATGGGCCAAGAGGCTGTAGGGCAGGGGCTTTTCTTCGGGGGGTTCGATCCACCGTTCCTTTAGATACAGTTCGATAACCGCGATGGTCCGCAGCAGTTCCCAGGGGATCTGCTCATTTTCCGGCCCGCAGTTTTGTGCCGGGCGGCGGACCATGCTTTGATCGGTGTTTTGCTTCGTCCCCTGTTCCATGATGCCGAAGTACATTTCCGGTCTGCCCTTCCTTCGCCCCGATCTGCCCAGGCGCTGAACAAAGGCCGAAACAGACCAGGGCGGCCCTATCTGCAGTATCCGATCCAGGTCGCCGATGTCGATTCCCAGTTCCAGGGTAGCGGTCGCGACAATAACCGAAGGGCCCTCGCCGGATTTTAGTTTTTCCTCCGCCTCTCCCCGGAATGAAGAAGCGATACTGCCGTGGTGGATGTGAAAAATATCCGCCTCGCCGTTGTCCGCGGCAAGGCGGCGCAGGGAACTAACGCATTGCTCCGCCTCCAGCCGGCTGTTGGCAAAAATCATTACCCGTTTGTTCCGGCACTGTTCGTACAGGGTCCGGTAACACGCTGCGGGGGCTTCCGCTCCGTTAAAATAATCCACCGCAAGGCTGATCCGCCGTTTTTCCTGCGCTTCGGTTAAAAGGACCGCGGGAATCTCCGTCCCCTGGGAAAGCCACGCCCGGCCGCCATCATAATCCCACAGGGTGGCCGAAAGCCCCAGCCGCCGTACCTGCCGGGTTTCCTCCGAGGCCCTGCAGTGCTGTTCTATCCGGACAAGCTGGCAGATAAGCTGGGATCCCCGTTCGCTTCCCATAAAGATGTGGACTTCGTCTATTACCACAAAGGCTAGGGCGCCGAAGATACGCCGGATATTCCGGGCCTGCCGTAAAAGCAGGGCTTCCAGGGATTCGGGGGTTATAAGCAGGATCCCCCGGGGATCCGCAAGAAAGCGTTTTTTATGGTTTTCCGCCACGTCTCCGTGCCAGCGCCAAAGCCCTATGTCCTCGGCGGCGATAATTTTTTCCAGCCGTTCATACTGATCGTTGATAAGCGCCTTAAGGGGGCTGATGCAAAGCGCCAGGGGTTTTACGGACGATTTCCCCGCCCTGGCAAGGAACGAAAGCAACGGAAAAAACGCCGCCTCAGTTTTACCCGATGCGGTGCCCGATGCAATAAGTATATGGCCGGTCCCGTCCAGCACCTCGTGGATCGCCGCCTCCTGGATACGGCGCATGCCGGACCATTTTTGACCATAGATATATTCCCGTAAAAAGGGGGCCAGTCTGGAATATGCCATAGCGATCCTGCCGGAACCAAAGCCCGGTTTTATACTCCACAGATTTCAGTTTTTAAACAACTCTCTTAAAAAAAAGCCCCCTTACAGCTCGAAATTCGCATACAACTCTTCGGGGCTTGCGGCCTTTACCAGGCGATCTTCCCGGCGTATCAGCTCGTAAAAATCCGCGCCATCCTCGTCCTTTAGAATATTAAGCAGGCTTAGAAAGTCCCTGGTAATTTCCCGGGGG
>JAISOA010000091.1 GCA_031275945.1 Spirochaetaceae bacterium | reverse complement strand
CCGGGGAGATCCTTGTGTTGGTGTATAATTTCCAGGAAGACAGGGTCATGGGTGTTCACAGCATGCGGGGACGTATGATTTTTTCCCGGTTCGAGGAACTGGGGGAATATGCGGGTCTTTCCTTAAAAGAGCTCCGGAACATTGGCATTGCCCGGGATGCGATGGATTTAGGCTGGCGCCGGAAATGGCGACCCTATAAACCGGATGTGCCGGACAAAAAAAAGGGCGCCCTGATCCAGGCTGTGGAAGCGGTGGAACGGTACCTGCGGACCCAGGGCTTGACCCTGCCCGTGGAGAAAGCGGCCTTCCTGCCGGACGCTCCGGCGGAATTTCCGCCGGAAGAAATCATACTATTTTGCGAAGAGTCGCCGGAACCGGAGGGGCCCCGGGTATTTAACGGGAAATCTATGAGTACCCTTTATAGGGTCCTGTGGTACGGACTGTTTCCTGCGGTTTTTGTGGCACTGATCACCGGCGCCCTTGCCGGTACCGGGCTAAGTAAGATTATCAGCGAAAGCCTCCCCGGAGGGATCTTCATGACGGGTCTTATCTGTGCCCTCCCGCTTGTTTCGCCCCTTACCGGTCCCGGCATGTTCATCGTCCGTTTCTTGGGGTTGCTGACGGGGGAACAAATTGCCGCCGGGCAGATCGGGCTTATCATGGCCCTGCCGGTTCTCTTTGCCATCGATGCCCAGGCGGGGAGCGAGTTTATTTCCCCGGGACTGGCCATGGGTAAAACGGAACCGGCGACTATCAATGCGGGCGTACCGGCCATAGTGTTTTCCCGGCTTATCACCGTTCCTGCGGCGGTAACGGTTGCCTGCCTTGTTAGTTTCGCCTTCCGTTAGGAACTTGTTGTGCTTCACGTATAAAATCGTATAAAAAAATTCACGAAGGTGAATTTTTATACCTTACAAACTCCCAAAGAAGCCCCGTTAACCGGGGTTTTTTGCACCAAGGGCGCCACCCCCCCCTGAGCAAAAATCCACCCGTGCAACAGGCTCTTAGGGCCGGGAAGCCGGCCTGCTTTGTTCCGCCCGGGCAACCCCCGGCAGTGGTTTAAAGGCCTTAAAGCGAAAGTACTTAAACGGATGAATATCCAGGGCGTTGGGAAACCAGCCGTCAATTTCCTCGGTGTCGACCACATTTGCCGCGGGGTTGTATGCGATGGGAAGCACCGTTCCCCGATCCAAAAGGAGCTGTTCCGCCTTGGAAAGGGTGGTAAACCGGCTCTCCCCCTCTTCTACCATGGATTGGTCCATGAGGTCTTCGTAGTCCTGGTCGTCGTTTAATGCGTCGTTTAGGTTGGAATCCCGCCGCCACATTTGCAGAAAGGTATAGGGGTCCGCAAAATCTCCAATCCATGTGGTAGAGCCGATGTTGTAATTCTTTTCTTTAAGGGATTGAAAATACCGGTTATAGGGAATTACCTCCAGCCTAACGGCCATACCCAAATTCATCCAGGCAGCGGCCATTAGTTTGGCAATGCGATCGTGTTCTTCCGAAGGGGTAATCCGTATAACCAGCTCGGGTAACCCCACTCCCTTAGGGTACCCCGCTTCTTCAAGAAGGCGCCGGGCTTCTTCGGCATCTTCTTCTTCCATGCCCGTTATCTCCGGGTACCCCGAGATGGGGTACACGAGGGTTTTAGCCGGAAGAAGAAGGCCCTCCCGTATGGTTTTCCAAGGCAGGGCCAGAGCCATGGCTCTGCGCAGCCGGTGATCTTTCCAAGGGCCTATGGATCGGATAAAAAAGTAATAGGTGGCAAACATGGGGTTAAGTACGATGCCGCTGTTATCGCTTAGGGCTTCGTAATTTACAGCCCCGGCAACCCAATGGGCTTCCCCTGAATTCCACATGGCTGCGGATTCATCGTCGTCGTCGGTAAAGCGCAGGATAATTTTTTTCAGCGGTACCTGGCCGGCATCCCAGTACAATTCGTTTTTAGACAGGGTAATGCTGTTCCGATCCGTGCCGCTTACATAAAAGGGACCGTTGGAAACGGGGTTCGACCAGTTTGCCGTGGACCCAAGCATGGAAGGATGGATGGGGTAAAACGAATGGTGGCAAAGCATGCTGGGAAAAAACGATACCGGTGCATTCAGGTGTACTTCCAGGGTCCTTTCTCCCGGGGTGGTAATCCCCACCGTTGAAGGATCGGCGGTTTTTCCCAGCCGGTAATCCCGGGCCCCTTCGATAATGTCGAACAGGGACGAGTAGGGTGTTTCCTGGGCCGGGTCCAGCATGGACAGCCATGCGGCGCGGAAATCCTGGGCCCGCAGGGGATCGCCATTCCAGAACCGGGCGTTTTCCCGGATGGTAAAGGTCCAGACTTTTTTATTCTCCGAAAGCTGCCAGGACGAAACTGCCGCAGGCACCGGTTCCAGCGTAAGGGGATGATAAGAAAAGAGTCCCTCGTACAGGGCGGTGAATATCTGGGCTTCGCTGGCCAGGTAGGATTTGCGGAAGTCCAGTTCCACTTCTTCCCCGGAAAAAACCGCCGTTAATTCGGTACGATCGGTACTGTGGGGGCGGGATTCGGCATAATTTCCCGGCAGGGGAAAGATGATCCTCCCCCCGTCAAGCTGTTCCGTCCCCGGCCCGGTGTTCCAGGCCCTATCCGCCGCCGGCGGGCTTTCCGTCAGTTCCTGCGCCTCCGGGGCCCCGGGGGCCGTTTTGCAGCTCCCCATACAAAGTAAAAATCCCAGGTAAAAAACAATTACCCGCATCGTCCGTTTCATATGATACCTCCGGGCTAGGTGGTAAGATTAACCCCAAGCCGTTTAAGTTGCTCTTCTTCTTCAAGTTGGGCGCTGTATTCGTGCCGTTTTTGGTTTGCCTTGATAATGGCATTTTTTATCGAGGCCAGTTCCGGCTTAATGCCCTTAATCCTATCCCTGTTTTCCCGGGGGGCCTCTGTCTTAAACAATTCGTCCAGGCCCGTAAGGGTTTTGTGAAGCCCCTGGGCTTCCCGGATGGCCCGCTCCAGCATTCCCAGAAGCTGTTTTTCATCCATGGCCTCAAGCCGGGACGTGATGCTCCCCCGGCTGCTTAGGGACATAAGAAACCGGGCTTTTTTGTCCATCTCTGCCCGGAAAACATTAAAATTAATCGTTTCTTTTACCGTGGTTCCCTTGGCGGAATCAATGTATTCAATATCGTACATCACCGGTTCCGGTTCCTTGTGCAGCATCTGCCTAAAAAGCTCCCGGAGCTTTTCAAGAAACGCTTGTTTCCGATCCTGGAACGCCAGGTTGTTTTCATCCAGCCGGGGGGCAATGTCGTTTAGGATCGTGGAAATGGAACCGGCGATTAGTAAACCGTTCAGCAGCGTTTCCTTAAACGAAACCTTTACCGCGACGGCCTTTGGTTTTGTTTCTGGTACGGCAAGCTGTTTAAGTATTTCGGCCCTAAGCTGTTCCCCCCCGGGGCTGTAGTCTTCTTTAATAAGTTCTTCCGCCAGGTCGGGATAAAAAGGCTTAGCCCCCATGGTGGCGGCGAATTTTTTCCGTATCCCGTCCAGGGTGGCGTCGTTCAT
>JAISOA010000052.1 GCA_031275945.1 Spirochaetaceae bacterium | reverse complement strand
ATTATTCTGCCTAATTGAAAGATCCGGCACAATGCCCCGTTCTTTGCGATTCCGCGGCACCATGGCAATTCCGCTCCGCATAACCCGGCTGATGGAACGGCGGTCTAACTTTCCCTTCGCGGTAAAAATGGATCCCCCGGTAATGGGGCTTGCTCCAAAAAGAGCCGTAGCAAGCTCATCGGTTCCGGATCCTTGCAGGCCTGTAATTACCACCACTTCGCCCCGTCGCAGTTCCAGGGAAATGTCCGTAAAGGTTTTGCCGGAAAGATTTTCAGCCCGAAAAACCACCTCTCCTTTTACCGGGGCCGCATCCTCTTTAAGTTTGGCGGCCACAAAGGTCTTACCGATAAGAAGTTCCGTGGCCGTATGCTCTGTAATATCGCCTATCATGCCGGATTCAATAAAAGTCCCATCCCGAAGTACCGTGTACTTTCCGCATACCTGGAAAACTTCCGGCAGCTTATGGGAAATATAAATAAAACTTACCCCCTCGTCCTTAAGGCGGTTCATAATTACAAAAAGATTTTCGATCTCCCGGGTGGTAAGGGCCGTGGTGGGCTCGTCCATAATAATAAGTTCCGATTTAAAAAGCAAAGCCCGGGCAATTTCCACCAGCTGTTTTTTTGCCGTCTCCAGATCCCCCACCAGGGTTTCGGCGTTGATGCCGGTATGCATATAGTCCAGCACCTCTTGGGATCGTTTTATTTCGGCCTGTCTGCGGACAAAGCCCCCCCGGGTATATTCGGCCCCTAAAAACATATTTTGAAACACCCTAAGATCATTACACAGGGAAAGCTCCTGGTGTATAAACCGGATGCCCATGTCGCCGGATTTCTTTGGATTCATGTTGTATACCTTGGTTCCGTTAATTATGATTTCACCGGAATCCTGGGAAAAGGTCCCCGCGAGGATATTCATCAGCGTGGTTTTTCCCGCGCCGTTCTCCCCTAAGAGCCCGTGGATCTCTCCGGGCCCTATGTGGATCGACACATCCTGCAAAGCATGTACCGCATCAAAGGATTTTGAAATATTCTTCATCTCCAAATTCATGGGATCTCCATTTCTTTCTTACGTATAAAAAAACTGCTTGCGGAAAAAATAAATTTTCCGCAAGCAGTTGTTCGCAAGGTAAATACCCCGGTTTAGATGCTGTAGCGGGTTAGGTACTGCTCGCTCTGCATATATTCCTGGTAATTTGACTTGTCAATCTCCGCAAAGGGGATCTTGACATAGGGCGCTCCCCGGGGACCCGCCGGAGCGTTTATGCTCTTGCCCTGTATTACATCCGCACCCAGCTTAATGGCCTCCCGGATAAAGGAGGGAGAGAAGGTATAGGTAACAAAGTCGATGCCGGAAAGGCCGGAATTCTCAAAAAGGTCCATGTTTTCCCGCCGGCCGCCCACGCCGCTTACAAGTTTTATGTTGATGGTGGCAGGGCCGCTGTAATTTTTAAGGGCGCTGACAATACCCATTACCTCTTCGTCGTCGTCGGTGTAAATAGCCTGGAGGGATTCGATTTCCGCCCTGCTGGCGGTGTTAAGGAAGGTCTCCAGTTGTTCCATGGCGGTCTGCTGACTCCAGTTGGTTACAAAGGACTGAACCTTGTTGAATTTACTGCCCGCGGTGGAAGCAAAGCCGTCGCTCCGCTCCTTGGGAACCGTGGAGCTGTCGCCCAGGAATTCAAGGTAATTCACGGTGCCGGAAACACCGGAAAAATAATTGGCAAAATAGGCACCCATGGCTTCGCCGATACCCACATTATCGCCGGAAATATCGGCGGCCTGGCCACTGAAATTTTCGATAAACCGGTCATAGATAATAAGGGGGATATTCGCATCCACCACCTTCTGGGCTGCGCTGCGGAGTTCGTCGCCAGTAAGGGGCCACAGGACAATAACCTGGGGCTTCAGGGCAATTAAAGTATCTACCGCGTTATTCTGTTCCCCCGATTCGCCGGCGGTAAGGTAGCGATAATCCCAGCCGTTTGCTTCGGCCAGGGCCTTGGCTTCCGCTTCGCCGTGCCGAATCGATTCGCCGGTAAAGCCATGATCTGCGGCGGGGGTAACAATGCCCATCAGGGGCTTTTTGCTCCCACCGGTACACGCAAAACCGGCAATTAAAAAGACGGCCATGCAAGCTGCAAATAGTTTCTTCATATAGTTCTCCTTACGTATTCCTCCCCTACTGGGGAATGGTTTGAAATGTCATGGTATCATAATACCAAAACGAATGTCAACACAGAAAAACAACTGTCCAGGCTGGCCGGGACCCTGCTAGCCCTTTTCGTAGGGCTGACCGGAAGCCCGGGGGGCGTAATCCTTACCGCTAAAAAACACCAGGGTTATAAGGGTAATGGCATAGGGAAGGATATTAAAAAATTCTGGGGGCAGAAATTTTAGGGAGTCAATATTGATGATATATACCGCCAGGGCCGCGGAGGTTCCAAAAAGGAGGGAGGAGCCAAGTATTCCCAGGGGAAGCCATCTGCCAAAGGACACCGCCGCCAGGGCAATAAAGCCCTTGCCGTTAATGGTAGTTACCGTATACTGGATGGTCTGAGTTAGGACCAGGCAACCACCGGCCAGGCCTGCCAGGATCCCCGATATAAGCACCGCCATATAGCGGGTACGAATTACGTCAATTCCCGCCGAAGCCGCTGCCTGGGGATGTTCCCCGCAGGAACGAAGCCGCAGCCCCCAGGGGCGCTTGTAAAGCACATACCAGGAAATAAGCAGGGCCCCCAGGGCTATCCACGCCGTAGGATAGATTCCCCCCATCCAGGCGATGGGCATCATCCCCAGTTTAAAGGGTTGGGACCGGTCTTGCTGGAAGATAATCTGGCACAGAAAAACCGTTACCCCGTTAGCAAGAAGGTTCAATCCCGTACCGGAAATAACCTGATCCGCCTTAAGGGTAATGGAGGCAAAGGCATGGATCAGGGAAAAAAGCCCTCCGCTTAGCACCGCCATAAGCAGTGCCAGCGGAACCGAATAGGGCCCTGCCTGGGTTTCCAGGAACCGGTGGCCGGTGGCCGCGGCCATGGCGCCAAAGGCCATAAGGCCCTCCAGGGCTATATTCACCACTCCGGCCCGTTCGCAGATCATCCCCCCTATGGCGGCAATAAGGATGGGGGCCACAATCATAAGTATAGAAGGAAGCATACTCAAAAGGGTATTGAAAAAACCCGCCATTTTTACTCTCCCCCCCTCGGGCTGTCCCCGGAAAGGCTCTGTTCCGCTCTGGGGGAAACTTCACCGGCCGCCTTGTTTTTCCGGACCTTTTCTTTTAACTGCCAGTCAAGGATGATCCGTACCCCCGACCGAAGGGAGATAAACACCACCACCAGCCCCATGATGATCGACGCAATTTCTTTGGGAATCTGCCGGGACTGCATTAAGGGTTGCGCGGACTTGAGCATCCCAAAGAGGAGGCCCGCCAGGGCAGTACCCCAGGCGGTGCTGTTCCCCACCAGGGCCACGGCGATGCCGTCAAAGCCATAACCGTCCTGGGCCCCCAGAACCCGGCCATAGCTAAAGGATCCCAGGGCAACAATGGCCCCCGCCAAGCCGGCAAAGGCGCCGGAAATCGCCATGGAGGCGGTAATACTGCTGTTGACGCTGATGCCGCCGTACTTGGCCGCATCTTTGTTCAGCCCCGTGGCCCGCAGAGAATACCCCAACCGGGTTTTTCCCATCACAATCCAGTAGAAGAAAATCGCCCCCAGGGTAAACCAGATGCCGTAGTTAAGCCGGGATCCGTTGGTAAGGCCCTCCAGCAGGGGGCTGCGGAGAAGGGCGCTTGTTGGAAAATCCGGGGTGCGGTAGGTGTTTGCTCCGGGTATAGTCAGCGTAATAAGCCGGGATCCGTATAGGGCAATATAGTTCATCATAATCGTGGCCACTACTTCGGAAACACTAAACCGGGCCTTAAACCAGCCCACCACCCCTCCCCATACCGCCCCCGCAGCCATGGCGGCAACAAGGGCCAGGAGCCAGTGAAATACCGGTATCCGGGGACCCCAGAAACCCACCAGTTGGGCGACGGTAATTCCCGCAATATACTGGCCCTCGGCGCCTATGTTAAAGAGCCCGGTCCTCGCGGCAAAGCCCATGGAAAGACCGCACAGTATTAAGGGCATGGACATGACAAACCATTCCCCCATGTATCTGGCATTCCAAGTAAAACGCCTTAGGTCCAGCCCCGTAAGGACCTGTATAATGGCCGAATACATGCCCCCGGGACGCCGGCCTACCAAAAGGATAAGCACCGTGGCTACTATAAAACCCAAAAGAATTACCACCACCGACACAAGGCCGTCGGAATGGGTAAGCCTTTCCAGTATGGTGCTTTGCAAGCCCGGGGACGATTTGTGCTTCCGTATCGGCGGGCCTTCCCTCCCCATCAAGGGGCCGCCATTCCTCATCATTGGACAACCCCTCCCATCATGGCCCCTATACGCCGCTCATCGGCATCCTCCCCGGAAACCACCCCCACCACCTGACCTTTGGAAACCGCGACGATACGGTCGCAAAGGGCCATAATTTCGTCTAATTCAAAGGACACCAGCAGTACCGCCCTGCCCTTGTTCCGCTCTTCCACAATACGGCGGTGGATATATTCAATGGCCCCCACATCAAGCCCCCGGGTGGGCTGAGAAACAATGAGCAGATCCGGTGAAAGGTCAAGTTCACGGGCGATAACCGCCTTTTGCTGGTTGCCGCCGGACATACCCTTGGCCAAGGTGGCCGATCCTTTCCCGGCCCGGATGTCAAATTCCCTGATAAGGGTTTCGGCATATTTGGCAATCGCCGAAAATCGAAGAAAGCCCAGGGGGCTTGAATATGGAGCCCGGCGAAAATTCTTAAGAACCAGGTTTTCGTCCAGCCGGAAGGCAAGAATAAGCCCATGTTTATGCCTGTCTTCGGGAACCAGACCCAGACCGCTTTCATTACGCCGCCGTATGGGTTCACGGGAAATATCATGGTCCTTTAGGAGTATCCGGCCCGCTTTAAGGGGCACAAGCCCCGCAACGGCGGCCACCAATTCCGACTGGCCGTTACCGTCCACTCCGGCAATGCCGACTATCTCCCCCGCATGGATGTCCAGAGAAAGGTTGTTTACAGCGGGGGTTCCCGTGGATCCGGCAACCGTAATGTTTTCTATCTTTAAGACCAAGTTTCCCGGCACGGCGGGTTTTTTGTCGATACGGAAATTTACCGAACGGCCCACCATCATTTCCGCCAGCTTTTTTTCAGTGGCATCCTTTACCGGAACGGTACCGGCATATTTACCCCTCCGCAGCACCGTACAGCGATCGGCGGCGGCCTTTATTTCTTTTAGTTTGTGGGTTATAAAGACAATGGTCTTTCCCTCCGCCTTAAGGCGGTTAAAGATCCCTAAAAGTTCATCGACCTCCTGAGGGGTAAGCACCGCGGTAGGTTCATCAAAAATAAGAATATCCGCATGGCGGTAGAGGATCTTAAGGATCTCCACCCGCTGCTGCATGCCCACGGTAATGTTTTCAATCTTTGCCCTGCTGTCTACCTCAAGCCCGTAGGCCGCCGATAGGGCCACCACCCTTTCTTCGGCGCTTTTAAGATCCAGACTGCCCAAGAAGCCCCGGGGTTCCATACCCAGCACTATGTTTTCTGTTACCGTAAAATTGTGAACCAGCTTAAAGTGCTGGTGGACCATACCGATTCCCAGGGCGGTGGCATCATTGGGCCCCCGAATGTATTCCTCTTGGCCCCGTATTTTTATAATTCCGCCGTCGTGCTCGTAAAGGCCAAAAAGCACAGACATGAGGGTTGAT
>JAISOA010000029.1 GCA_031275945.1 Spirochaetaceae bacterium | reverse complement strand
CTCCCCCCTGGGCCCGAAGTTTCACATGGGCCCCTATGTTGTCATAGGTAAAGTCGATGTTTACATCGGCCCGAACCGTATCAACATCCGCATCCTGGGCATAGGCCTTAAAATCGAATGTTTCCATTTTGTCGACGCCGGGTATATCAGGATCGACCGACTCCGAGGTGCCCTGAAGGCCGGAGTTTAAATACCCGGAAACCTTAAGTTCCTGAGCAAATACTCCCCCTGCTACCGCAAGGATCAAAAGAAGGTTTGAGGAAAGCGGCGGAAGAACATATGAATATGCTACGAAAAATGCCGGACCGGATTAAACGATATTTTCTTGATCCGGCGATAGCCTATGCCGCTGATGTCTAAATATATATTGCCGGATCAGTAACCTGAAAAAGAATGGACTTATTTCAATAACCCGGTTGGTTATTGAAATAAGTCTAGGCAAAATGCTCCGCATTTTGCTGTTTTTAAGCGGTTGTTGTTTAAAAACTTCAGTTTTTAAACAACTCTATTTGGGCTGCCGTTGCTTTCCGGTGCGGACCCCGATTTGGCGGGGCCTGTCTCATCACCCTTGCTGTACGCCGGGACGAACCCTTCCTTTCGGTTTCTTGTTTACCGTGAATCAGCAGGAACCCCGGTACACGATATGAGCCTCCAGCCTAAAAGATTCAAACGGAGTTCCCCCCCCCCGGAGCCGTTTTAAAATCCGTTCAGCCGCCCGGGAACCCATCGCTTCCGCCGGCTGAATAATCGAAGAAAGCTTGGGCCTCGTCATGGACATCCAAAGATCGTCATCATAGGTGATAAGAGCCATATCCTGCGGTATATGGATTCCCGTTTCGTTCAGGCAGTTTACTACACCCGCCGCCGCAAAGCCGTTGCCGCAAATAACCGCCTGGACCTGTTTGTCCAGCATACGCTTCATGCTACTATAGGCTTCACCTTCCATAAGTCCCCGGCGAGTGTAGGACGCTCCGGGAACTGTTTGTATCAACCCATTATCCAAGGGGATACCCGCATCCCGGTGCGCTTCCTTAAAACCGGTAATACGCTCTCCGGTGGTGTCGTCAATCTCATTTTCACCATAATGGTATGTAATATAGGCGATTCTGGTGTAACCCTTCCGTATAAGATAGCTCGTGGCCTCAAAACTTGCTTGGGTGTTATTCAATAGCACATAATCCGCCGTATAATGCAAGGGCTGACGGTCAAGAAACACTACCGGGAATCCATCGGGCAAAAGTTCATTCAAAAAACCGTATTCCGTTGTAGTTGGGGCAATAATGATCCCGTCAACTCCCCGGCGGATCAGGGTTTCAATATTCAACATCTCCCGTTGCTTGGAGTCCTTTGAATCCATAAGCAGCAGCTGATACCCCTCTTCGTTTATGGTTTTTTCAATGCCGGTTGCCATATCCAGGTAAAAGTAACACTCAATATTGGAGACCACATAGCCGATAAGCCGGGATTCACCGCTGCTCAGGTTCCGGGCTATCGGATTTGCTTTGTAATCCAGAATTTTGATGGCGTTTTCAACCTTGGCGATGGTTTCTTCCGAGACATACCGGGTTTTGTTAATCACATGCGATACCGTCGCAAGGGATACTCCCGCAAGCGCTGCGACTTCTTTTACCGTCGGCTGTTTTGGTGTTCTTCGTGTTCTAGCCATATAATCTACAAAGTAAATCTGTTTTATTGTACTGTCAATCGTTTACGTATACGTTTAACTTATATAAACACACCGCACCCAAGAAAGTTTTTAATTTTTTCATTTTCTTGTTGACAGACGTTTCAATCTATGATAATTTATAAATACGTTTACGCAATCGTATACGTAAACGATTACTATATTGACGGGAAATGGTAATGGAACAAAAAAAAAATAGGATCGAGATGCGAAACATTTCAAAATCCTTTGGGGGGGAAAGGGCCCTTAATAATGTCCATTTTGAGGTTCGTCCCGGCGAAATTCATGCGCTGATAGGCGAAAATGGGGCGGGAAAGTCTACGTTAATGAAAATTTTAGCTGGCGCCATATCCCGCGACGAGGGGACAATCATCATTGACGGTAAAGAACGGCATATTTCCCGGCCTATGGACGCCATCAAACTGGGAATTTCAGTTATTTACCAGGAATTTATGCTTGCTCCGCACCTCTCGGTGGCGGAAAACATCTTTATCGACACTATTTCCGGTAAAAAAGCCGTCATCAACTGGAAGGAATTACGCAAAAAGGCCTACCGGGAGCTTTCCCGGCTTGGTTTCACCGGCATTGACCCCGCTGCAAAGGTGAGTTCCCTTAGTGTCGCCTATCAGCAGGTTACGGAAATCTGCAAATGCCTTGCCCGTAGTACCAAGGTTCTGGTTCTTGACGAGCCGACTGCGGTACTGACTTTTACGGAAATTGAAAAACTGTTTGGGATTCTCCTGCGCCTCAAAAGCGAAGGGGTCTCCATCGTGTATATCTCGCACCGGCTGGAAGAAGTGTTGCGTATCACCGACCGTATAACCATTATGAAAGACGGAACGAAAGTTGACACGGTAAACACCGGCGAAACCACCAAAGACCATCTGGTAACAATGATGGTAGGCCGGGATCTTTCACAGCTCTTTGCCGGGCGTAACGCGAAGATAGGAGAAATCGTACTGGAAGTAAAAAACCTGAACGCCGGAAAACTGGTCAAGGATGTTTCGTTTCATGTCCGGTCCGGGGAGCTTGTAGGGTTCAGCGGTCTGGTGGGCTCGGGGCGTACCGAAACCATGCGGGCGGTTTTCGGTGCAATGCCGATTGATTCCGGTGAAATTATCTATCAGGGGAAACAGTTGCGGTTTACCTGTCCCCACGCCGCTATCGTCCATGGCCTGGGGCTGCTTTCCGAAGACCGAAAAAAAGAAGGGGTCATGCTCTTTCAAAGTATCAGAATCAACGCAACCATGACAAGACTTAACAAGGTAAGCAAGGCCGGCATTTTGGATCGTAAAAAAGAATCGCAGGCGGTGGGCAAACTGCTTGCGTCGCTATCTACTAAATACGGTTCCATTGATTCCGACGTATGCAGCCTTTCCGGGGGCAACCAGCAAAAAGTAGCTATCGCAAAATGGGTATTTGCGGATTGTAAGTGCCTGATATTCGATGAGCCCACCCGGGGCGTTGATGTAGGCGCAAAACTTGAAATTTACAAAATAATCAGCCGGCTTGCCGAACGGGGTATTGCGGTAATTGTAATCTCTTCGGAAATGCTGGAAATTATCGGCCTCTGCGACCGTGCATATGTGATGCGGCAGGGTATGGTTGCCGGAGAACTCTCCAAACAGGACTTGAATGAAGAGTCTTTAATCAGGCTGGCAATGGGGGCATAACATGGGTGTACAAAAACTTGATGGCGAGAGAATTAAAAAATTTCTTATTAGAAATAACACCTATTTAATACTATTGCTGCTGGTTGTTTTCTCGAGCGTTCTCACCGATGAATTCCTTTCGGTGATGAATATCCGCAACATCTTTTTACAGCAGGCCGGTCCAATCTGTATGGCCATCGGCATGCTGTTTGTGATACTCACCGGCGGCATTGATCTCGCGGTTGGTTCCTATATGGCATTCGGCGTTTCCATGATGGGACTTCTTTTTGTGAACAACCACTTGCCGATGGGTATATCCATTGTGATTACTCTGGTTCTGGGCATGGTCCTTGGCGTGATAACCGGCATCTTTGTGGCCTATACCAATATGCAGGGGTTCATCGCTTCTTTGGCAATGATGACCGTAGCAAGGGGAATCTCTTTCGTATTGACCAATGGCATTCCCATCCCCATTCCCATCGGCACCCTGGATAAACTGGTAGCCAAATCCGCCGGATATCCGGTTTTCTTTATATTGATCGGTATTATTGCGCTGTTCTTGTTCATACAAATTTTTACTACATACGGACGGCTGGTAATCGCCTGTGGCAGTAACAGGAACGCCGTTGAGCTTGCGGGAATTAGGGTCAGGCGTTACATTGCCTCGGTCTATTCAATATCGGCGCTGCTCTCGGTTTTTGCGGGCCTTGTAGCCGCGGCCCGTGTCTCAACGGCAAGCCCCAGTCTCGGTGCCGGACTTGAACTAAACGCTATTGCCGCCTGCGCCATTGGCGGGGCAAGTTTGTCAGGGGGAGTGGGTTCGGTACTTAAAACCGTGGCAGGCGTTCTGGTTCTTGCCCTTATTGGCAATGTGATGAATCTAATGTCGGTACCGCCCTATCCCCAGGACATCATTAAGGGCGTCATTATCGTACTTGCCGTGCTGTTGCAGTGGGCAACCGGCAGGACAGGGCGCCCGGTATAGGGACCCGCTGGAACCCCCGGTTGGGTTTCCGGAGGGTCCCTATCATAGAGTTGTTTACAAACTTCGGTTTTTAAACAACAACCGCTTAAAAACAGACTTGTTCTATAACCAACCGGATTATTGAACAAGTTCAATCTATGCGTTGAAACGGGTTCCGTTTCATATATACCATTTCGGAGGAAATAAAAATGAAAAAGATGCAAGAAGCGTTGCGCGTTCTCGCAGCAACGGCGGTTTTGGCGGTCCTTGTTGCCGGCTGTCAAAAGAAACAAGAGGACGGGTCAGAGCAGATTGAGGTAGGAATCGTAATGAAGAATTATAATTCTCCCTATTTTCAAAAACTGAATGACACCATCAAGGCGGAAAGCGAAAAATTAGGCTGGAAATGTACCATTCTTGGCTCGGACAGCGATGTAACCAAGGAGGCGGCCAACATCGACTCTCTTATTCAGAAAAACGTGAAGGTGATATTTATCGACTCCATTGAGCCGAATCCGGTGGTTCCCGCGATTAACCGCGCCGTCGAAGCGGGTATCGCCGTTATCAATGTGGACTCGGCGCCCGGCGCGGGATCAAATGATGTAACCACCGTCTATTCAGACAATATTGAAAATGGGCGTGCTGTAGGAAAAGCATACGTTACATACGTCGGCATGGATAAGCCCTTGGTCGGTATTATTCTTTCCGGGGGAAAGGGCAATATCGCGGGGCTGGAACGCCGTTCGGGGCTTTTTGCCGGTATCATCGGCGCGCGGCTTGGTATTTCCGACGCAGAGGCTGACGCCGCCGCTGCCGAAATTGAAAAACAGCTTGTGGCCTCTGGCCGCGCCGAAAATGCCGCCGCCAAATTCCGTATTGCCGGACAGGGTTGGGGCGACTGGAGCCGTACCGGAGGCCTTCAGGTTGGCGAGGATCTTATTACCGCCAATAAAGACACGCTTAACCTGATGATGGCCGAAAACGATGAAATGAACCTTGGGGCCCGACAGGCGCTGGTAAACGCCGGGCTTCTTGACGTGGATATTATTGCCGCCGCAGACGGCGCTCAGGCGGCCTACGATCTTATCAAGTCCGGTGAAAAACCACTCTATGTCGCCACCGGCGAAAACAGTCCGGTAAAAGTCGGCATTAAAGCGGTAGAAATTGCCAAACAGATCATCATTGACGGCAAGTCCTGGACCAGCTTTAACAAAATAACTAAAACAGATGCCTTTGGGGTAACGGCGGACATGGTTCCCGATCATTACGATTATGGGTTTTAAACCGGCATGGGAGCAAATAGTATGAAAGGAACGATGAAAGGGGCATACCTTCCCGGAAACAGTACGGTGGTTTTAAAAGATGTCCCTATCCCTGAACCTGGGCATGGTCAGGTGTTGGTAAAGATGAAGGCTTCTACGATATGCGGCAGTGATATCCGGGCAATCTACCGGGAACATGTGGGCAGGGGGCCTGAAGGCTATCAAAACAAAATCGCCGGGCACGAGCCCTGCGGCCAGGTGGTCGAGGAAGGTCCCGGCGTAAGGCGTTTCAAAAAAGGCTCCCGGGTTATTGTATACCATATATCGGGCTGTGGCCTTTGCCATGACTGCCGCATGGGGTATATGATCTCCTGTTCCTCTCCCCTGCGGGCGGCTTATGGCTGGCAGCGGGACGGGGGCATGGCGGAATATGTTGTCTGCGACGAGAAAGACCTGGTGCAGCTCCCCGATTCCCTCACCTATACCGACGGCGCTCAGGTTGCCTGTGGTTTCGGCACGGTCTACGAAGCGATTCAGAAGATCGGAATCGGCGGCAACGATTCGGTGCTGGTGGTGGGTTTGGGGCCGGTGGGCCTTGCGACACTGATGCTCTGTCGCAAACTGGGGGCGCAAAAACTTTACGGCATTGAAAGCAACCCCTACCGCATTGAACTGGCAAATAAACTTAATCTTGCGGATAAGGTTCTTCTTCCGGCGGATACCAATGCCGGGGAGATCAAAGACCTTACCGGCGGGCGCGGCGTCGAAAAGGCTTTTGACACCTCGGCCAGCGATCCGGGGCGGCAAACGGCAATCCGGGCAACCCGGCAATGGGGTAAAATCGCCTTTGTCGGCGAAGGGGGAACCGTCAATTTCAATCCCAGTCCTGATATAATCCACGATCAGAAAACCATCTGCGGCAGTTGGGTTACGAGCATTTGGCTCATGGAAAATCTTGTTGAAGAACTGGTGCGCTGGAATATACATCCCGAAATTTTGGTTACCCACCGCTTTCCGCTGGAAAAGGCCGATGAAGCCTACAGGCTTATGGCCGGCGGCAACTGCGGCAAAGTCGCCGTCTGCTTTGACGAAGAATTAAAATAGCCGTTACATGGGGCAGGAGATTTTTTCCTGTCCCATGTAACGCGGGGGTCCATACTCCGGAACCGGCTGCGTACCATGGACCATTCCGCCCCTTTTCAATTCTGTGCACCGGACAGTGCCCTATCGGCGGTTTCATGGGTCTTTTTTATCCGTCTTCGCCGGCGCATTCCGGATAAACGGTAGCTCTGTGCTACTCGATGACGTATAATGTAGCCAGATATGGGTTTAGATCATTGGCTTGCATTTGCTTTACTTGGCTTTATTGGCGGGAAAATGATAAAAGACAGTTTCTCAAAAAAAGCCGAAGAAAAAAAGAAGATAGAATTTCCCTTGGATTCATAAAAATGCTGATTTTATCTTTGGTCACAAGCGTTGACGCGCTGGCCGTAGGCGTAACATTTGTTTTTTTCAGCGTCAATATATATATGGCCATATTAATAACCGGCGCAGTAACGTTTTTTATAGCCATGGGCGGGGTAATAATTGGCAGTAAATTCGGAACGAAATTTAAATCCCGGGCGGAATGTACAGGAAGGGTCGTACTTATTATAATTGGGGTAAAAATTATAATTGAGCACCTCTTTTTTTAAGAGCATATTGAGCGGTACAAACAGATTCGAGAAAAATATGCCGCTATGAAGGGGAAAATATCCTTCGCAGGGCAGAACTCGAACCGAAGTTTCGACGGAGTATTAAACTCCTCCGGCATGCATAAAAGCCTAACGCATTTCCGGCAAATACTTCCAGTACCGCTTTGGCATAAACTGCCGCTGCAGTTCCGGATTGGCCCGGTCTTTGTTGTTTATTGATCGGTGATAATTCTGCCAAAGTCCTTCCCAGGGATCCACGGCTTCCGCGGCCACCGGGGACAGTATACCCGCTTCGGCGGCCCGGCCGTGGCGCAGCCGGTATAGGGCCGGTTTCTTTCCCCGGTCTCGCAGTAATGCCAGGTTCCGTTTTTCGTCCACGATGACCCAGGGAACTCGGCCAAAACGAAGTACAAAGTGTTCCCCCAGCAGGGGGAGGATAAAATAATCCGGCGCACAGCGGGCCAGGTACCGGCCCCGGCCGTCAAGGGTAAACCGAAGAAATCCCCGAAGCCGGTCGAATTCTTTCCACATTTTGTAGGCCCGGTCTCCCTTTTCGCAGGAACCCCGGAGATCTGCCAGCCGTTCCAGTTCTTCAAGCGAAGGGGGCAGTTCCGGTTCCGTATCAAACAATTCATCCATAAGATTCTCCTGATTTCACGGGATCCTCCTCATTGGACTTATTTCAATAACCCGGTTGGTTATTGAAATAAGTCTAGGCAAAATGCTCCGCATTTTGCTGTTTTTAAACAACTCTATTCTGCGGCGAATGAAGAACCCCGCCGCAAACACTAAACTTGACCCACAGATATGAAGATAAAAAAACCACGACGAACCTTCGGTTCGAGCGCACCAAGGCGCACGAAGGAAGGCGGAATAGTTAGAGAACAACTCTCCGTACTCCGGTTTTAAAGTGCCGTACATTGAAATTGAACAAAAATTCCAGGGAAATCCCGGAAAGCTTCAGGCAGCTGAGCATTTGAGCCAGGTGAACATCATTGAGTTCTTTTGCCGCTACACAATCCAATACGTTTTTGGCGGGTTTTTCTTGTTCACGCGTAATCATCTTTCTTTCCCTTTGTGCGCCTTCTGCGCCTTAGTGGTTCCTCATTCTTGGTTGTTGTAATCAGGTCTTGACTTGTGGGTCAAGTTTAGCGCGGAGCTCGAACCTTCGGTTCGGCGGGGTATGTTGTTCTTTAAAGGTATTTGACTCAGGGTCCATACCCTTGGTTCCGCCCCAAGGCTCCCCCGCGTTAACGGGTTCTTGGGTATGTACCCCACGGACGGAATCAAAAAGTGGCAGCTGGGGGTCCGCCTTTTCTGTCCCCAGGATACCCGCCATTGCCGCGGGATTATCCAGGGGCGGTGGAGGGCCGGCAAAACGGCCCCCCAGAGTCACAAAGTACCGGGCCCGTTTAAGAAGTACCCCCAGGCGGGAAAGTCCGGTAAAACCAAGGGACTGGCTGCGCCTGATCTCTATGATACGCCGGGCGGAACGGACCCCCAGGCCCGGAACCCGCAGCAGTTCCTCGTAGGAGGCGGTTTTAAGTTCCAGGGGGAAAAAATTCAAATGCCGAAGCGCCCAGGCAAGTTTAGGATCAACGGTTCTGTCCAGATTGGGCTCCTGGTCAAACAGTTCCGGGACCTGGTAATGGTAGAACCGGAGCAGCCAGTCTGCCTGGTACAGCCGGTGTTCCCGGAGGAACAGGTTTCCCTGTCCCGCCGGGGGAAGCTTTCCCACGGGGACATAGGCCGAATAGTACACCCGCCGTAGTTCGTATTTCCGGTATAGGGTGGATGATAGGCCCATGATCGTCCTGTCATTTTCGGCGCTGGCCCCTATCACAAGCTGGGTGCTCTGCCCTGCGGGGGCAAAGACCGGAACATGCCGGAGCCGGCGGCGATCTTCCCCCGTCTCGGCGGCGGCTTCTAATACCTGGCCCATGGCGCCGAAGATGAGCTTTCCCGATTTTTGGGGGGCCAGGGTCTGAAGGCTCTTTTCGGTGGGAAGTTCTATGTTGGCGCTAAGCCGGTCTGCCCAGAGTCCTGCCTCCCGGATAAGGTTTTCCCCGGAGCCGGGAATAATCTTTAGGTGAATGTATCCGCCGTATCCCGCCTGGGTTCGAAGCCTTTTTGCCGTTTCAATAAGCTTACGCATAACAATGTCCGGATCGGAAAAAATTCCGGAAGAAAGAAACAGCCCTTCAATGTAGTTGCGCCGGTAGAATTCGCAGGTTAGGGTAACCAGTTCGTCGATTGTAAAGGATGTCCGGGGGATGTCCGCGGAAACCCGGTTGGCACAGTACGCGCAGTCGTAGCGACACATATTGGAATACAGCACCTTTAAAAGGCTGACACAGCGCCCGTCTCCGGTCCAGGAATGACAGATCCCCGCGGGTACCCGTACCCCGAAGGAATCCCCGCCTGGCGAGGTTTTTCCCGCGGAAGCCCCGGCAAAGGCCCTTCGGGGGTTTTGGCAGGGGCCGGGACTTCCCGATGAGGTGCAGGAAGCGTCGTACTTTGCGGCCCCCGCAAGGATGGCAAGTTTCTGCGGCAATTCCATGGAAATACTATACATTAGTTTAGTATAATAGTACAAGGGGGTTTTGTTATTCCCAAAGCACCGGAAAGGACCTATACTAGAGTTGTTTAAAAACTGAAGTTTTTAAACAACAACCGCTTAAAAACAGCAAAATGCGGAGCATTTTGTCTAGACTTATTTCAATAACCAACCGGGTTATTGAATAAGTCCACTATTTTTTGCCCCCTTACGTTTATGGTGTAGACGCGGGATCTGCAAAGGCACAAAGGAGCAGCCATGGCAGGCAACAGTTTTGGAACCCTTTTCCGGGTAAGTACCTTTGGGGAATCTCACGGTCCCGCCCTGGGCTGCGTGGTGGACGGCTGTCCCGCGGGGATCCCCCTTTCTGTGGATGATATACGGCGGGATCTGCGGCGCCGCAGGCCCGGCCACAGCCCCGGAAGCACCACGCGGCAGGAGGGTGATGAGCCGGAAATTCTTTCCGGGGTCTATGAGGGCAAAACCCTGGGCACCCCCATAGCGATCCTGATACGAAACAGGGATCAACATTCCGGGGATTACGAGGGATTAAAAGATCTGTACCGCCCCGGCCATGCCGATTGGACCTGGGAGCTAAAATACGGTCTTCGGGATCCCCGGGGAGGGGGCCGCAGTTCCGGCAGGGAAACCGCAGGCCGGGTTGCCGCCGGCGCCATAGCCCGGACCTTTCTGGCCCGCGACGGTATTGTCATACAGGCCTGGACCGCCTCTATCGGGGGAATCCACGCCCCCGTCCCGGGAGAAGAGGGCTTTAGCCTAACCGAGGCGGAACAGAATTCCCTGCGGGTACCGGGAAAAAAGGCTGCGGAACGGATTGAAGCGCTGCTGGGGGACTTACAGAAGGCGGAAGACAGTGCCGGTGGTCTTGTATCCTGCCGTATTTCGGGGCTTCCGCCGGGCCTGGGGGAGCCGGTCTTTGACAAACTGTCCGCGATCCTTGGCCGGGCGATTCTTTCCATCGGGGCCTGCAAGGGGATCCAATTCGGCGCGGGTTTCGCCGCCGCCGGATCAACGGGATCGGCGCATAACGACACGCCGGTGCGGGGGACCGGACGTCCCAGGGCAGCCACGGGTGAAGCCGGCCCGCTCCTGCCGGGGGAAGCAGCCGTGTCCCCGGGACCGCCGGATCTTTCGTTTAAAACCAACAATGCGGGGGGAACCTTGGGGGGCATTTCTACGGGAATGGATGTGGAATTCCAGGCTGCGTTTAAACCCGTGGCGTCAATTTCGCGGATCCAGAGGACCGTGGACCGGTATGGAGCCGAACAGGAACTTTCCGTTCCGGGACGCCACGATGTTTGTATCGTCCCCCGGGTTGTACCGGTGGTGGAGGCCATGGCCGCCCTGGTTCTAGCGGATCTTGCCCTGCGGCACAGGGCCGCCAAAGTATAGGGACCTATGAAACGCTGTGGGTGGTGCGGAACTTCGGATATCTATATCCACTACCATGATACCGAGTGGGGCGTTCCCGTATTCGATGATCGCAGACATTTTGAATTTCTTGTGCTGGAATCGGCGCAGGCGGGCTTAAGCTGGCTTACGGTCCTTAAAAAAAGGGAACAGTACCGTAAAGCCTACGACGGCTTTGATCCGGAAAAGGCCGCCCGGTATACGGAAAAGAAAAAAGAAAAGCTCCTCGCCGATCCGGGTATAATTCGCAACCGGCTTAAGATCGAAGCTTCCATAACCAACGCCCGGGAATTTTTAAAGATACAAAAAGAATTCGGCAGTTTTTCCAGCTATATTTGGGGTTTTACCGGTCATAGACCCGTTGTTGGAACATGGAAAAGCCTTTCGGAACTTCCCCCCAGAACAGAGCTTTCGGACCGCGTGGCCGCGGATATGAAAAAGCGCGGCTTTCGTTTTTTGGGCAGCATTATCATGTATTCCCACATGCAGGCCACGGGCATTATTAACGATCATATTATAGGATGTTTTCGCCGGAAGGAAATTATGGAGCTGGCTCCTAGCCCTTCCGTATATACAAGGGCAGGGAAGTAATTTCCTTCTCGTCAATATGAAGAACAAAATTTACCACCCCGGCGGATTTAAAATGCAGGTTGGAAATGGTAAAAACCAGGTGCGACACCGCGGTGGCGTTCCCCGCCCCCTTAACTTCCACGCTTCCGGTTACGGGCTCTATGCTTATTTCTCCGTCCAGGTCCCTGGCTTCGATGCGGAAAGAGTGTCGGGCAAATTCCCATAGATCAAACCGGATACGGATTACCACCGAAAGCTGGGGATGAATGCAGGGAAAAGACCGGGAAATGATCGTGTCAAAGGTACCGACAATGGTAAGCTTGCCGCCGCATTCCTGGGCAAAATCGCAGAAGGTAAACAGTTCTGTTTTCACGTTTCACCCACGTCCCGGATAACCGGAATCTGTCCGGCAAATTCCTTTGCTTGTTCGGGATTGTAAAGAATTACCCGGTTCCGTCCTCCCCGTTTGGCGGCGTATAGGGCCGTATCGGCGTCGCTGATAAGCTTTTTTACATACTCCCCGTCTTCCGTAAAGGTTTCCATAGAGTTTTCCACTACCCCAAAACTGGCGTATACCGGCACAAGACCGTTCTCCATGGCCATCGGCGTTTCGGAAAGGATCTTTCGAAGTCGTTCAACAACGGTAAGTCCCGAACTTTTATCGATCCGCGAAAAAAAGATAATAAATTCTTCGCCTCCATATCTTCCCAGAAAATCGTTTTTTCGTAAACCCGAAGAAATAACCTTAACCACATGGCGCAGGGTTTCGTCCCCCGCCAGGTGTCCGTAGGTGTCGTTAAATTGCTTAAAATGATCGATATCCATCAAGGCCAGGCAGCAGGGAATGGAAAACCTCGCCGCCTCTTTCAGATCCATAGTAGCCCGGTCAATAAAGGATTGACGGTTAAAAATCCCCGTTAGGGGATCGTGGCTGGCAAGAAATTTAAACCGGGCTTCGCTCTTTTGCAGGGCCTCCACCGCCGAATTACGGTGGGCCACTTCGCTGCGCAGTTCATCATTCAGGGTTATAAGGGCCTCTTCTTTCTGCCGCAGGGCGGTAAGAGAATAGTTAAGCTGCCGGACCATATTGTTAAAGGCCGTGGAGAACTCGCCCATAAAGCGAACTTCCTGGGTAAAATCCCCCTTTTCCACCATCTGGACCTGCCAGATCAGGTGCCTAAGGTGGGCCTGCAGGGCCTTAAGGCACCCCGGAATAATACCCCGGATCGTTATAACAGGAGAAAAATCCCCGGCGGAAAAAGATAAAAGCACCTCGCGTATGGTCTTTAGTTCGTCGTGAATTTGCCGGAGCAGCGGGTAATCCGCCAATTCCGCCTCAAGATCGGGGATCTTATAATCCCGCAGGAGTTTTCTAATATGCTCTAAAACTTTTTCAGCGGTGTCCTCCATCGAAGATTAGGACGTTACTTTTGCCTCGAAACGGCAGGTTCGAGACCCGGTACACCAGCAGTCGATCTCCCGGACATTGAAACCCTTTCCGCTGAAAGATTCTAATACTCCCTGGATAAAACCTTCGTCGTACACACAGACCACATCGGAGGTATCCGGAAGCCCCGAACAGTCCAGGTCTTCGTCCACCGTAAAGACAAAGCGGGAATTGTCCTGCTGGGCGGATTCAACCCGGAAAATGCCTATTCCCAGGGCATTGAAAGATTCCTGGACCTTTGTGGCCAAGGAAGCCACATCGGTGGCGTCGCTTAGAAATTTTTTAAAAAATTCCTGCCCCGCCATAACCCCGGCCCGCCGGAAAAGGGTATCTGCCATTTCGGTGCCATACTGTTGTTCCAGAATATCCCTCAGGGTAAACTGAAAAAGACGGTACACCTCTATTCGTGTATTTGGCCCCAGGCTGGGTCTGGCCAGTTGCATATCGGCGCCCACCGTATTATCCCAGTCGAATTTGTATTTGCGTAAATTTTCCATTTTTTGCATCCCCCTTTTAATTTTTTGAAAGTTACTTTAAAAAGGCAGTTTATAATACAGTATTCTTCATAAAGATGGAATAGGAAAGTTGAAATTTCAAGGCTTTTACGGTTACTATATATGCCATGGTCGATTTTGTTCATTTGCATGTCCATTCGGATTATTCCCTCCTGGACGGGGCGGCCCCGGTAGAAAAGCTTGCCCAGCGGGCCAGGGAATTGGGAATGAAGCACCTGGCCTTGACCGATCACGGAAATATGTTTGGGGCCCTAAAATTCCTGGAAGCCTGCCAGGGTTCCGCGGAACACCCCCTTAAAGAAGGCCAGGAGCCGGTTCATGCCATCATCGGCAGCGAATTTTATACCGCCCCCGGATCCCGGCTTGAAAAAACCGGCTCGGAAACGGGTAATAAGTACTATCATTTAATCTTGCTGGCGAAGGGGGAAGAGGGGTACCGGAACTTGGTAAAGCTTTCTTCGTATTCCTATACCGAAGGCTTTTACTATAAACCCCGGATCGACGATGAACTGCTGTCCAGGTACCACGGGGGCTTGATATGCCTTTCGGCCTGCATAGCCGGGGAGCTTCCCTGCCTTATTTTGGATGGTAAAATCGACGAAGCGGAAAAACGGGCCCTGTGGTTTGCCTCGCTTTTTGGGGAGGGAAACTTTTACCTGGAGCTTCAGGACCACGGAATTCCCGCACAAAAGCAGGTAAATAAGGCCCTGGTAGAAATTTCCCGCCGGACCGGATTGCCCCTGGCGGCCACCAACGATATTCATTTTCTTAACCGAGACGATGCGGCGGCCCAGGATACACTGCTGTGCATCGGAACCAACAAGAAACGGAACGATGAAAAGCGGATGCGCTTTTACGGGGATGATTTTTACTTTAAAACCGGGGACGAAATGGCGGCCCTATTTCCCGGCTACCCCGAGGCCATTGCCAATACGGTTACAATCGCCGAACGTTGCAATACCTGTGTTCCCGAACCGGGACCCCTGCTTCCGGACTTTAAAATACCCCCGGGCTTTGGCAATGCCGACGACTACCTTCGTTCTTTAACCATGGATGGCCTGGTTAAACGGTATCCCGGTAACAACGCCAGGGCAGAAGAAGCCCGGCAGCGGGCGGAGTACGAGTTGGATGTAATTACCGGAATGGGCTTTACCGGTTACTTTCTTATCGTTGCAGATTTTATTAACTGGGCCAAGGCGCAGGGCATAGCCGTCGGTCCCGGACGGGGTTCCGGGGCGGGCAGCATTGTGGCCTACGCGCTGCGGATCACCGACCTGGATCCGATACGGTACCAGCTTCTTTTTGAACGGTTCCTTAACCCGGACCGGATTTCTATGCCGGATTTTGACGTGGACTTTTGCAATGAACGGCGGGAAGAGGTGATCCGCTATGTGACGGAACGGTACGGCAAAGACCGGGTGGCGCAGATAATTACCTTTGGAACCCTCAAGGCAAAAGCGGTCATTAAGGACGTGGCCCGGGCCCTGGACATAAGCCTGGATGAATCAAACATGATAGCCAAGCTTATTCCCGAAGATCCCGGAATAACCTTGAAAAAAGCCCTTGCCCAGGAAAGCCGTCTTAGGGAACTTGCCGAACAGCCCCGGTATACGGAACTCTTTTCCATTGCCCGTAAACTGGAAGGAAAAAACCGGCATGTGAGCTTTCATGCCGCGGGGATTGTCATAGGTAAAACGGATTTAACCGATTATGTCCCCCTATACCGGGATCCAAAAACCGGCGCCATAGCAATACAGTACACCATGGATGTGATTGAATCCCGGGGACTGGTAAAGATGGATTTTTTGGGACTTAAAACCCTGGATCTGCTTAACCATACGGAAGAACTGGTCCGCCGCCGGGGTTTGGCCTATTCAGATTTTAGCATAGAAACGATTCCTGAACAGGACGATGCAACCTTTGCCATGCTGGGAGAAGGAAAAAGCGCGGGTATTTTTCAGTTTGAATCCGAGGGGATGCAAAAGGTACTGCGGGATGCAAAACCCACCTGTGTGGAAGATCTTATCGCCTTAAATGCACTGTACCGCCCCGGCCCCATGGCTTTTATTCCTCAGTTCGTAGATTCCAAACATGGCCGGCGGACCATCGAATATCCTGATCCGTCGCTAAAGGATATTTTGCAGGAAACCTACGGGGTCATTGTATACCAGGAACAGGTTATGCAGGTGGCCCAGCGTATTGCCGGGTACAGTCTTGGGCAGGCGGATATACTTAGACGAGCCATGGGAAAGAAAAAGATGGAAGTAATGGTCCAGGAAAAGGTCAAATTTATTGCCGGGGCAAAAGAACGGGGTTACAGCGAAAAAAAGGCCGGGGATATCTTCGAGATTCTTGTACCCTTTGCCGGGTACGGCTTTAACAAAAGTCATTCCGCCGCGTATGCTATCCTGGCCTACAAGACCGCCTACCTAAAGGCAAATTTTCCAGCGGAATTTATGGCGGCAAACCTGACCAACGAAATTGCCGGCGTCGATAAACTGCCCCATTATATTGACGAAGCCCGGAAAATGGGAATATCCATCGATCCCCCGGACATCAACCGTTCTGACAAGTACTTTACTGTGGTAGAGGGCCGGATTGTTTACGGCTTTTTGGGTATCAAGGGAATCGGCGAAGGACCCGCAGACGAGATTATCCTTCGCCGCCGGGAGGGAGGCCCCTACAAAAGTTTTATGGATTTTCTTGACCGGGTTACCCTTCAGTCCTCCGGCCAGACCCAGCAGCACATTGTAAGCCGCAAGGTGCTGGAACTGCTTATCAAAACCGGGGCCTTCGACAACTTTGGCGTTAACCGTGCCACGCTACTGGCAAATATGGAAGCAGCGGCGGACTATGCCCAAAATAAAAAGGACGAAACCCGTTTTGGGCAGGTTAGCCTGTTTGTGGATACGGGGGAACAGACCTTTCCTGACTTTGAGTTTACCAGCATACCCGAAATGGACAGGACGGAACAACTTACCGTTGAAAAAGAACTAATCGGTTTTTATTTTTCCGGTCATCCCCTAGACGATTACCGGGAAGAATGGAAACGCTACGTTAAACTTGATACCTCGGATCTGGATCATGCCGCTCCGGGAAATTATACCCTTATCGGCATCCTTAAAACCCTTAAACCCTTTACCGATAAGACCGGCAAGGGAATGGCCTTTGGAAGCCTGGAAGATTACCGGGGAGAAGTAGAACTGGCCTTTTTTGGCGATGCCTGGGTGGAATGCCGGGACAAGATAAAAGAAGATGATCTTATCGCCCTCCGGGGCCGTCTGGATACCCGGCGGGGCAAGACAAGCATCCAGGTACAAACGGTCCTTTCACCCGCGGATATAAAACAAAACGGAGAGAACTTTAGTTCCTTTGGCGCACCAAGCCAAGAGCTGGATCAGTACCGGGCGGCCTGGGAACAAACGGTAAGCCTGGATATATCGGATCTGGAAAATACCCCGGAGGGGGAGTATATTCTTATTGGGTATATTACCCAGCTTCGCCGGCATATAAGTAAAAATCAAAAAGAAATGGCCTTCGCCACCCTGGAAGATTACCGGGGGCGGATCGATCTGGTATTTTTTGCCCGAACCTGGGAGATCAACCGGGATAAGGTAATAGAAAAAACTTGTATCGCCATTAAGGGGAAGCTTGACAAAACCCGGGAGAGACCCAGCTTTATTGTCGGTTCCCTATTGGATCTGGGAAAACTCAGGCGGAATGCCGCCGATACCGGCGGGAACGCCGCCTCCCCGGCACCGCAGCCGGTAAAGGCGGCGGAGGGTATCGCTTCGGAACAGAACCGGCCGGTGGATAAAAAGCCCGCCCCGCTTAGGCAAGAGGTACACATTAGGCTCCACGGCGCCGCCGCGGGAAACGAAAAAAAACTCTATCCCCTGCGGAATTATCTTATTGAACATCCCGGTGAAGCGGCGGTGTTTATCCATGTCCCCGCGGTGGAGGGCACGGTGGAAACGGTAATCCGTACTGCGGCGCAGCTTAGCATTACGGCGGAAAAAGAAGCATTGGCGGATCTGGGGAATAATCCGGCGGTGGCGGAAGTATGGGTGGCATGATATGACCTACGTAACAAGTGTTTTGGCGGGAATTATCAGCGTATATATGTTCCTTATCTTTATACGGATCATTCTTACCTGGTTTCCCGGGGCCAACTTTGGCGGGCCCTTTATGTTTCTTTGCCACATCTGCGATCCCTACCTTACCTGGTTCCGCCGCTTCCGGCCCTTTAAAAACAGCCCTATTGATTTTTCACCCCTTATTGCCCTGGCGGTTCTTTCCCTGTTCCACCGGCTTCTTCTGCTCTGGGGCTCCCCCCGGGGAAGCAGCCTGGGGGCCCTGCTGATCCTGTTGCTTAATGCGGTGTGGTCTCTTATTGCCTGGATACTGGGGTTCTTTATTGTGATCCTTATCCTACGCATGGTGGCCTATTTGGGGAACTATAACATTTATTCCCCCTTCTGGCGTTTTGTGGATCTTATTGCCCAGCCCCTTATGTACCGTATTTCCAGCATTTTTTTCCCCTCTAGAATTGTGCATTACCTTTTTAGGATACTTTTTTCCATCATTATCCTGGCCGCCGCCGCCGTCCTGCTTTGGGGGATCTTTCATGTTGGCGCCAGGCTGCTTTTGGCGCTTCTCTGATGTTTTTGCGGGAACTCTCCGGTTCGCCCGGGGTTCTGCGGGGCGTGGGCCCGTCCTTACTGCAGACCCTTTCCAATTCGGGAATTTACAGCATCGCCTCCCTTCTTACCCGGTATCCCCGGGATTGGGAAGACCGGAGCCGCACGGTCCTTCTTAAAGACTGGGCCAAGGGGCCGGTATGTACCACCGTAAAAATTCTGGCCCAGGATTGGTTTGGTTTTGGCGCCATGAAAACCTTAAAAATCCATGTGGCAGATGAAAGCGCCCGGGGAGTATTGATCTGCTTTAACCGGCCTTTTCTGCGTCATCAACTGGCGGTAGGCTCCATTTGCCGGCTTTGGGGAAGGTTCTATTACAAATACGGGGAACTTCAGTCAACTGCCTTTGAAACCGGAGCGGAGGGGAAATCCAAACACTTTGGGAACATTTTGCCGGTGTATCCCCTGTCCGGGGAACTAAGCGGCGCCCCCGTCCGGAGCCAGAATCTGCTTCGGCGTCTGATACGGACCGCGCTGGAACAGTACGGGAATACCCTGGAAGACGAACTTCCGCCGGATCTGATCCGCCGGGATTCCCTGCTTTCCAAAGCCAAGGCCCTGTGGGCCATCCATTTTCCCCCTTCTATGGAAACCCTTGAATTGGCCCGGAAAACCCTGATTTTTGAAGAACTCTTTTACCTGGAAATACTGGTGGGCAAACAGGCCCTGGAACGGAAAAAGACCCCCCGGGCGGCAAAATCCTCCCCGGATTTTTCTCCTCTTCAGACACAACTTCTGGACCGGCTGTCCTTTCACCTTAGCCCCGGACAGAAAACGGCGGTGGCGGAAATCAACGCCGATCTTTCCGGGCCCTATCCCATGGCCCGGCTGCTCCAGGGTGACGTGGGCTCCGGCAAGACCCTGGTAGCCTTCCTGGCGGCCCTTAAGGTTATCGAAGGGGGCGGACAGGCGGCAATCATGGCCCCCACGGAACTGCTGGCCCGGCAGCATGCGGAAAATGCCGCCCGGCTTTTGGAACCCCTGGGGGTAAAACCCGCATACCTAACCGGCAAGGTTACCGGCAAAACCGGACGGGCCCAGCTTCTTAAGGCCCTGGAGGAGGGAGATGTGGATATTGTTCTTGGCACCCATGCCCTCTTTTCAAAAGATGTGATCTACCGGAACCTGCGGCTGGTGATTATCGACGAACAGCACCGTTTTGGAGTTACCCAGCGACAGGCTATTGTTGCCAAGGGTTCCCCCGGGGATACTCCGGACATTCTTATGATGAGCGCCACCCCCATACCCCGGACCCTGGCATTAACGGTCTTTGGGGATCTGG
Organism: Spirochaetaceae bacterium; assembly: GCA_031275945.1. GTDB lineage: Bacteria > Spirochaetota > Spirochaetia > Treponematales > Breznakiellaceae > JAISLT01. The sequence continues at coordinate 6,640 of JAISOA010000029.1, read as the reverse complement.
ATGTTTCGGTTATCACGGGCATGCCCCCGGGAAGAAAGGCGGTAAAAACTCACTTGGCAAAAGAATCGAATGTAAAAAAAGTTTACGATTTTGTAGGAAAAGAACTGGAAAGGGGATCCCAGGCCTATTTTGTGTATCCCCTTATCGGCGAGGAGGAAACCGAAACAGAAGAAGCCGCGGCGGATTCCGGAACCGCCGCTTTACACCGGGGCCTTAGGGACGCGGTAAGCATGGCCGGAGAGCTGGAAAGAATATTTCCCCGGCACCCCGTGGCCTTGATTCATTCCAAGCTTGAAGATGAACAAAAGCGGGCGGCCATGGAATCGTTCCGCCGGGGGGACGCTAAAATACTTGCCGCCACCAGCGTGGTGGAAGTTGGGGTGGACGTGCCAAACGCCTCCTGCATGGTCATCCACCACGCGGAACGGTTTGGTCTTGCGGCCCTGCACCAGCTTCGGGGACGGGTTGGCCGGGGAAAAGATCAGGCCTATTGTTTTCTTGTTTATTCAGAAAACTACGGTGAAAATCCCGGTGGCGAAACAAGCGCTACCGAAAACGCCGCCGGTGAAAAAACAGGCGCTTCCATGGGCCCCCTTCCTCCCGGAGAAGCACAGCCGGCGCTCACCGAAGAGGGCAAGCGGCGCCTAAGGGTTATGCTGGAATCCAACGACGGTTTTGTGATTGCCGAAGAGGACCTAAAACTCCGGGGGCCGGGACAGATTGCGGGGTTTGAACAATCCGGCTATTTAAAGCTGGGAATTGCCGACCCTGTCCGGGATGTGGAGCTGCTGATCCGCGCCCGGAATGACGCCTTTGCCATACTGGAGGCGGATCCGGCGTTTCTTTTGCCGGAGCACCGGCCTGTGGCGGAGGTTCTGGAGCGGGCGCCCCCCTTTACGGAAGTGGGGGTATAAAATTCTTGCGGGGTTTTGGGAAATTTTGTATACTTATGGGGCCTGTCTTATAAAAATGTGGGATAAAAATTCAAATAGAGTTGTTCAGAAACCGAGGTTTCTGAACAACAACCGCTTAAAAACCGCAAAATGCGGGGCATTTTGCCGAGGCTTGGCGGTTAAAGCCCCTTGGACTTTAACCAGCGCTAACCGCAGGTTAGCAGATAACCAACTCAGGTTATCGAACAAGTCTAATGAACAAACATAAGGGATTTATATGATTTATAGGGAATACGGAAAAACAGGAAAAAAGGTCTCCCTCCTGGGCTTTGGAGGAATGAGGTTCCAGCACATAGATAACCAGGAAGAGTGCGTAAGGATGATGGTACGGGCCGCCGAAGGGGGTGTAACTTATTTTGATACCGCTCCGGCATACTTTGACATTAAAAGCGAAACCGTTTTCGGCAAGGGCCTGGCCGAGCTTCGCCGCTTAAAGCTTCCATACTATGTGGCCACAAAAACCTTTAAAACCACCGAAAAAACCATACGTGAAGAACTAGAGGCCCAGCTTAAACGGCTTGATGTGCCCGCGGTGGATTTTTACCATGTGTGGTGCGTTACCAGCCTTGAAAACTGGGTTTCCCGCAAGAAAGACGGGATCCTGGATACCTTCCGTAAGCTTAAAGAAGAGGGGCTTATCAGGCATATTTGTGTTTCAAGCCACCTTATCCAGGCGGAAATCGAAACTCTGCTTATGGAAGGGGCTTTTGAAGGGGTTCTATTTGGTTATTCGGCCTATAACTTTAAAACCAGAGAAAAGGCCTTTAACGCCATTAGGGCAAAACGCCTTGGAGCGGTGGTGATGAATCCCCTGGGGGGTGGAATTATTCCGGAACATCCTGAACTGTTTGGGTTTATCCGGCGTCCGGGGGAAACCGCCGTTACAGGGGCCCTTCGCTTTCTTTGGGATCATAAGGATATTACCACCACCTTGGTGGGATTTCGCGTTGAGCAGGATGTGGCCGATGTTCTGAAGGCCATGGAAGGCTACAAGCCCAGGACCGAAGCGGAACTGGCCGCGGTTAAAGAAAACGCCGGGGCTTCCTTTGAGGGAATATGTACCGGCTGCGCGTACTGTGATGACTGTCCCCAGGAAATTCCCATTCCCCGGTATATGGATGCCTATAACCAGAAACTTCTTTCTAAAGATGGAGACTCCGCTGTAAAGCAGCGGCTTGTCATGCATTGGAACATTCCCTTTTCCGGAGCCGGAAACTGTGTGGCCTGCGGTCAATGCGAAAGCGCCTGTACCCAGCATATCCCGATCATTAAGCGGCTTGAATATATTGCCGGACTTTCATAGGCACGGTGTTCCCTTTAGGGTATAGCTTAGAGGCCATGTGCGCCCTTGCATTTTCTTCCCTAGTTTTATACACTTATAGCGACGGGGGTAAGTATGACCGTATCAGAAGCTGTTTCTCTCTTGGATGGGCAGTTTTTTTGTGGCGAAGATAAGGCCGGGCTGGAAATTATTTCCGCCTGCGGTTCGGATCTGATGAGTGATGTGATGGCTTTTGTAAAAGAAGGGGTGCTGCTTCTAACCGGCTTGGTTAACCCCCAGGTTATCAGGACCGCCGAACTTTTAGACATTAAGTGTATTATCTTTGTTAGAGGCAAAACCCCCGGTATGGATATGGTAGACATGGCAAAAGAGTCGGACATTATCCTAGGGGGGACAAAGCTTCCTATGTTTATTGCGTGCGGTAAGCTTTACGAAGCGGGCCTTAAGGCCGGCGGAACCAGGCTTATTTAACGGACCTAATGCCCCCTTCAGAGAAAGAAAGCCTCCGAAAAGAAATAAAAACCCGCCTTGCCGCCGTTCCGGTGGAGGTTTTGAACGCCGCCGGTTTGGAAGCGGCCCGGTATGTTACCGGCAGGGCTCCCCATCCCTCCGGAACCCGGCAGGGGATCCCCGGGTGGAATATGTTCCGTTCGGTCCTGGTTTTCCTTTCCCTCCCCGGCGAAATAGACACCCGCCCCTTGATCGAAGCGGTTATGCAGGAGGGGAAGAGCCTTTTTGCTCCCTGCCTTAGCGGGACCCCGGGGCAGGATAGGACAGCAGACCTTGCATTTTACCGGCTCCGGTCTGCCCGGGGTTCCCGGCAGGCCGGACCCTTCGGCATCCGGGAACCCCCGGCCAAAGAAAACCTGCTCCTGGGCCCGGAAGACTTTCCCCTCCTGGCGTTTGTTCCCGGCCTGGCCTTTGACCGGCGGGGCCGCCGCTTAGGCCGGGGCCGGGGCTGCTACGACCGTTTTTTTAGCGCCCTTGATCCGGGTATCCGGAGGTCTCCCGGAGCCGCCGGCCAGGGACATGGTTATGTAAGCTGCGGTTTGTGTCTGGAACTTCAACTGGTAGACGCGGTCCCCGTGGAAAGCCATGACAAGAAAATGGACATGATCCTTACCGAGAAGGGACTAACGGTGTGCCGCCAATAGAGTTGTTTAAAAATTTCGGGTTTTAAACAACCACCGCTTAAAGCAGCAACATGCGGAGCCTTGAAACCCGCAGGGTTTCTTGCAAGACTTGAAGCCAAGCTTTGCTTGGCAGATAGCCAACCGGGTTATTGAACAAGTCCAATAGATAAGCGGCCACGGGAGCTTAGCCTGCAGTCAGTTGCAATAAACGGCCGCGGCAGTTTAACCGGCGGCCGTTTGCAGTAAGCGGAAGTTTACCCGGCAGCGGCTTCAAATTCCCTTTCAATTTCCGCAGAGGGTTTGGGAGTAGCCAGACTTATTATCCAAATAACCAGGGTGGAAAAAATAAAAGCCGGAAGTAGTTCATATACGGCAAAAATTCCGCCATGTTTGGCAATTACATTTTTCCACAGTACTACCATAATTCCCCCAGAGAGCATGCCGGCCACTGCGGCAGGAAATGTGGTTCGTTTCCAGAACAGGCTGAACAGGATCAGGGGCCCAAAAGACGCTCCAAACCCTGCCCAGGCATATGAAACCACCCGGAAAATCGACTCATTCCCCGATAGGGCGATTACGACGCCGAATGCCGTTACCACAAGCATGGCAAGCCGGGCAACCCACATAACCGTGGCTTCGCGGGCCTTTTTACAGATAAGATCCTTAAAAATGTCGTTAGCTAGGGACGACGCTACGATCAGCATATAAGAATCCGAGGAACTCATGGAGGCGGCGAGGATCCCCGAAATCACAATCCCTGCCAAAAGGGGCGGAAAAAACCGGGTTCCCAGGTGGATAAAGATGTTTTCCGCATCCCCCGGGGTTCCCAATAGGTTGGGAAGAAGGGCCCGCCCAATAATGCCAATAAGTACCGCCGCGGTTTGGGCTATAAAACACCAAAAAACCGCGATGGTCCTGGAGGTCTTAATCATTTCCGGTTTTTTTATCGCCATAAACCTAACCAGTACCTGGGGCATCCCAAAGTAACCGAGCCCCCAGGCCATGGTACTGACAATTATCAGCAGATTGTAGGGATTTCCGCCGGAACTGAACTGGGGAATGCCGTTTAGCACCTGCTGCACGCCGTTTTCCATCACCGGCGCCGCGGTGCCGAAAAAGTCGGTAAATTTGGGAAACTGCTCAAGATTTGCTGCGATACCGCTTACCCCTCCGGCATTAAAGAAACCCACAAGTAAAACCAGGACCAGGGCGCTTACCATAAGGAGGCCCTGGATAAGATCCGTCATGCCCACGGCCATAAAGCCTCCCAGGAGGGTGTAGAACATAACCAAAACTGCCCCAAGAATAACCATGGCAACCATATTGGCGTTAAAGACATAGCTAAACAGTTTGCCAAAAGTAATAAACTGGGCCCCCACATAAATAGAAAAGAATACCAGGCTGATGATCGCCGCAATGGCAAGAAGGATCCTTCTTTTATCGTGGAACCGTTTGCTAAAAAATTCCGGCAGGGTAATGGCGTTATCGGCTATTTGTGAATACGATCGCAGCCGCTTGGCCACCAGGGCCCAGTTAACCCAGGTGCCGATAAAAAGTCCCAGGGCAGTCCAAAATGCCTCTCCGTAACCGGTAAAGTAGGCAACCCCGGGAAGCCCCATAAGAAGCCAGCCGGACATATCCGACGCTTCGGCGCTTAGGGCCGCGACCCAGGGCCCATAGCCGCGTTTGGCAAGAAAGAATTCTTCAGGATTGCTGTTGCTTTTTTGGGCATACCATAAGCCAATGGCAACCATGATCAGAAGGTAGGCCCCCATTCCGATAAGGGTCTGAAGATTAGCGGCACTCATATTTCCTCCTTTTTGTGGAATTACCGAATAGTACGTAAATATACGATAAAAATCAACAATTCTTCCCGTCAGGCTGCGAACTTAGAATAGTATGTTGGGCCGTGGCTTTTGGGGCTGGATTTTTTACCGGGTACCGCAAACCCTTGCAAGGTTTCATGTAAGTTATATATCCTCTTGTATATGATTATTGCCATTGCACAGATTAATTCCCTTATTGGGGATTTTACGGGAAACCGGGAAAAAATTATCCGTTTTGCCGGAAAGGCCAGGGAAGGGGGAGCGGATCTGGTTTTGTTTCCCGAGCTTGCTCTATGCGGATACCCCCCCATGGATCTGCTGGATCAGGACTGTTTTGTAGAGCGGAACATCCAATCCCTGCGGCTTTTACAGGGGGGAATTCCTTCCGGCCTTGCCTGTGGGGTTGGCTATGTCAACCGTAACGTCAACCATAAGGGCAAGGCCCTGGTAAACGCCTACGGAATTGTCCTGGACGGAACCTTGGTATTTGAACAAAGCAAAACTCTGCTTCCAACCTACGATGTTTTTGACGAGGCCCGCAATTTTGAAAGTGCGTCTTCCTGGCCCGTCTTTGAATGGAAGGGGGAACGCATTGGCGTGGCAATCTGCGAGGATGTGTGGCGGGAAACGGAAACCCCCGGAACCAGGTACGCCCTGGATCCGGTTCGTTCTCTTATGGACCGGGGTATAAGCCTGCTCTGTGTGCCCTCCGCCTCGCCCTACTATGCGGGGAAGCTCCGGGTGCGGCAGGAACTTGCCCTACGTTTAAGCCTTAGGGGCGGAATTCCCCTGGTGTATGTCAATGCCGTGGGGGCCAACGACTCTATTATCTTTGACGGCCGTTCTTTTGTGACCCTTCCCGGCGGTACCGCGGTTCTTTCAGCCGTGGGAAAGGGGGGGCAGAGCGAAAAAACGGATACAGCCGGAGCCTTTGAAGAAGATCTGGTATTCTGGGATTCGGCAAAGGCGGAAAAGGCTCCGGAACCGGCTGCCGCGGGTCCCTGTAGATCGGGCCTTTCCGCCGCGGAGCTGGATACCCTGGAAGATGCCCTGGTTCACGGCATACGGGATTACATGCGCAAGTGCGGGTTCCGGCAGGTCCACTTGGGTCTTTCCGGGGGCATTGATTCGGCCCTGGCGGCATACCTGGCGGCTCGGGCCGCGGGAAAGGACAAGCTTACCTGTTTTAGCATGCCCAGCCGTTTTTCTTCCCAAGGTTCCAGGGATGACGCCGCCGAACTGGCCGCAAACCTTGGCTGCCGTTACGAGGCGATTCCCATTGAAGAAGTTTTTAGCGCCTATCTTAAAACCCTGGAGAGGGTTTTTGGAAACCGGCCCTTTGACATAGCCGAAGAAAACCTGCAAGCCCGGATCAGGGGCGCCTTGCTTATGGGTTTTTCCAATAAGTTTAATTCCATGCTCTTAAGCACCGGCAACAAAAGCGAG
>JAISOA010000142.1 GCA_031275945.1 Spirochaetaceae bacterium | reverse complement strand
GCCACCAGCACGTCCACGGTGTTAAGTTTATCCTTAAGGATCGCAAGGTTTTCTGTGGTGGTGGTACGCCGGGCGGAAGAATACCAGAACTGTACCGAAAGTTTGTTTACAATGGGTTCAATGGTTAGATAGGGGATGCAAAAATTCATCATCCCCTCCACATCCCCCACCTTGGTTTCCAGGGTTACGAGGACCACCATATCCGTAGGGGGCACGATCTGGGCAAACTGGGGATTGGTGTCTATCTGTCCCAGCCGGGGCCGAAGATCTATTACCTGGGTCCAGGCCTCCCGCATATTCCCAAGCAGGCGAACGATGATCCCCTCCATAACGGCGCTTTCTATGTCGGTTAATTCATGCTGGGCCTTGGTGCCTTCCCCGGTGCCCCCAAAAAGCCGGTCGATAATAGAAAAGGTTACCGCCGGGTCAATTTCCAAGATAGCGTTCCCCTTTAGGGGATCCATGTTCACAATAGCCAGGGTGGTAGGGGTGGGAATAGAACGGATAAATTCCTCGTAGGTAAGCTGATCCACCGAGGCCACATGCACATGAACCATGGACCGCAGCTGGGCGGAAAGGCTGGTGGTGGTAAGGCGGGCAAAGGTTTCGTGCATGATCGAAACCGTACGGATCTGTTCTTTGGAAAATTTGTCCGGGCGTTTAAAATCGTAGATCTTGATCTTCCGGGTATCGGCGGCGGGTTTAAAAACCTCCGGCTCCGTATCTCCGGCATTAATTGCGGTGAGCAGCTGGTCTATTTCGTCCTGTGATAGAACTTCGGTCATATTTCCACCAGTTATTGGGCTTGTTTAAAAACTTTAGTTTTTAAACAACAACCGCTAAAAAACAGCAAAATGCGGAGCATTTTGCAAGACCTGCAAGCTAAGCGCAGGTTAGCAAATAACCAACTCAGGTTATTTCACAGGTCCAGTAATCCGCAGGCGGATTTTATCACCCCGGCTCGCTCAGGCTGCGCCATAGCTGATTTCCATGGCCCGCAGAGCCCGGTACAAAAGCTCGTTTACCGGCGTAGGGATACGGTGTTTTTTGCCGTATTCCATTACCGTAAGGCCAAACAGTTCTATTTCGGTTTTCCGTTCTGCAAACACATCCTGACACATTGAAGTATAACCTTCATCACTTAATAATTCAACCGTGGTATACCAGTTATATATATCCCCCTCTTCCAGGCCAATGCCTTCGGCCTGGGCAATACGGATAACTTCTTTCATGGCCCCTTCCAGAATTTTATGTGCTTCCGGAATGCCGCCGGAGTGGTTTTTCTTAAAGGCCCTGTAGGGCAGCCGAAGCAGAGCGGATGTCTGGTTAACCCCTACGTTTAGCATAAACTTATACCACAGGTTTTTTTTCATATCCTGGCGGTGGTATTCAAAGGGAAGTTCCGCCCCGGAAAAAAACCGGGCGAGGGCCATATCCCGCTCTGTTTCTTTACCTTCCGCATCTCCAAAATGAACAACCCCCCGCCGGGTAAAAGAAATTTCCCCGTCCTTGTGCTGGGCGTCAATGGCCACGATCATCGCCAGGGGAAGCCGTTCCCTGCCATAGGTTTGCCCGATAAGTTCTTCACTGTTAATGCCGTTTAAAAGTGAAAGGATAATCGTTTCCGGCCCCACAAAGGGTTTAATGTCCGTAATAATTTGATTAAGGTGGCAGTATTTTGACGCCACAATGATAAGGTCAAAGGCATTGGCGGCGTCCGCCGCGGGATCCGCCAGGGAAAAATCAAAGCTTGTTCCGTTAATCCGCAGGGGCTTTTTACGGTACCGTTCCAGCCGCTCTCCGGCGGCCAGAATAGCCAATCCCTTTGGATCGTGCCGGTACAGAGTTTCCGCCACCGTTAAGCCCACGGCCCCTGCCCCGGCAATTAATACGGTTCTAATTGGATTCACCTTCTGTCCCGTCCAGGCTTACATCCCACATTTTGTCTTTAATGGTACCCCTGTTTACAGGAAATACAAGGTTAAGTATAATCCCCGCCACCGTGGCCAGGGCAACCCCCGCCAACTGGAAATGTACATCCCCGGAAATGCTGAATTTAAGGGCCCCTCCCCCGATACCTATGACAAGAATAACCGAAGAAATGGCAAGGTTCCGTTTGTCCTTATAGTTAACCCCGCTTTCCACCAAGGTACGCAGGCCCGACGAGGCAATAATACCAAACAGCAACATGGAAATGCCCCCCATAACAGGGGTCGGGATGGTCCTGATAAGGGCGCCGAATTTTTGGAGAAACGAAAGGAAGACGGCCAACACCGCCGCCCCCCCAATAACCCAGACCGAATAAACATGGGTAATGGCCATAACCCCGATATTCTCTCCGTAGGTGGTATTGGGCGGGCCTCCCCACAGGGCCGCCCAGCTTGTGGCAATGCCGTCACCCGCCAGGGTCCGGTGAAGCCCTGGATCCTTGTAAAAATCCCGGCCCACTACTTTACTGGTTACCAGGGTGTCTCCCAGGTGTTCGCAGATGGTGGCCAGAGACACAATGACAAAGGTAAGGATCGGAACCAGGGAAAAACGGGGAATCGAAAAAACCGGCAGGCCAAACCAGGGGGCGTCCTTTACCACTTGAAAATCAATAAGCCGGTATGCGGGAATAAAGAAACCCATGATCAGGGTAAAAAGGTACCCTGCCACCAGACCCACAAGGATGGGGATAATAGAAAAAAAGCCCTTAAAGAAAATATTGGCAATTACCGTAATGCCCAGGGTAAGCACCGCAATGGAAACACACACCAGGCTGTACTTACCTGTAGCGTCGTTCATGGCCATGTTCATGGCGGTGGGGGCAAGGTTCAGTCCAATTACCACAATTACCGATCCGATTACCACCGGCGGCAGCGCCTTATCAAGCCAGTTCTTTCCTGCAAAGCGGATAACAAGACCCACCAGGCAGTAAAAAAGCCCCGCCGCGACGGCGCCGCCCATGGCATAGGGCAGTCCATACTCGACGCCTATGGATTGAAGGGCCGGAATAAAGGCAAAGGAGGAGCCTAAAAACGCGGGAACTTTGGCGCCGGTTAACAAAATATAAATAAGGGTGCCGGTTCCTGCCGAAAAAAGCGCCGTGGCCGGATTTAAGCCGGTCATTAGGGGAACCAGAATTGTCGCGCCAAACATGGCAAACACATGCTGAATACTCAAAGGTATCCATGTCCCCAGGGGAGGCCTGTTCTGAGGGCCCAATACTTCAATATCGCTCATGGTATCTCCTATGGTTTTATGGTAGTTTTATGGTTCTAGTTTTTACGATACCGTATTATACGGCAAAAGTCATGCCCGACCCTATACCCCCCGCAGCAATTCCCGGGGTTTTGATCCCTGGGCGGGACCCACCACCCCCTGGTGTTCCATTTCTTCTACCAGCCGGGCGGCGCGGTTGTATCCGATTTTTAGCCGCCGCTGGATATAACTGGCACTGGCCTTCTTTTGCTGCAGCACCACCTCCAGGGCCTTTTCGTAAAGGGGGTCCTCCCCTTCGGAAAAGAGGGATACATCCGCATCCTCTTCCTCGTCATAGAAGATCTCGTCGTCGATATATTCCGGCTCCCCCAGGGATTTAACATATTCTACCACCCGCTCCACTTCCTCTTCGGAAACAAAGGCTCCCTGCATGCGGACGGGGAAAGGATCCGCCGCACCGGCATACAACATGTCCCCCTTACCCAAAAGTTTTTCGGCCCCCACCATATCGATGATAATGCGGCTGTCCATTTTGCTGGCCACCATGAAGGCGATACGGCTGGGAATATTGGCCTTAATAAGGCCGGTAATAACATCAATGGAAGGGCGCTGGGTGGCCAGTACCAGGTGGATTCCCACGGCCCGGCTCATGGCGGCCAGCCGGGCCACGGTGGATTCCAGCTCCTTGCCCGTGGTGGCCATAAGATCGGCAAATTCGTCTATAACCACCACGATATAGGGCATGTGTTCCGCCGCGATGTGCCGTTCCTTAATCCGCTTGTTATAACTTTTTATGTCCCGGACCCCCATGGAATCAAGGCACGAATAGCGCCGTTCCATTTCATAAATACAGTACTGCAGGGCCTGGAAGGCCCGTTTTGGTTCGATAATCACCGGCGTTAACAGGTGGGGTATATCGTTGTAAAGCTTTAGTTCCACAATTTTAGGATCGATTAAAATCAGCCGGCATTCCGCGGGCGAAAGCTGGAAAAGCACCGACAGAATCAGAGAATTAACGCAGACCGATTTGCCCGAGCCGGTGGATCCGGCTATAAGCAAATGGGGCATTTGGGTTAGATCGGCGGTAATGGCTTCACCGGTAATACCCTTGCCAAGAACCACCGGAACTTCTGGCCTGCGGCTTTCCCGCTTTCCGTGGGCCAGTTCCCCTTCGATGATTTCTCGAAAGGAAACAATATTTCTTTTTTTATTGGGTACCTCAATACCCACCGCATGTTTTCCCGGGATGGGGGCCACAATACGAACACTGGACGCCGCCAGACGCAGGGCAATATTATCCTGAAGATTTACGATCTTCGAGAGTTTAACCCCCGGAGCGGGAAGAATTTCAAACATGGTAATTACCGGACCCTTTCTAATGCCCGTTACCTCCGCCTGGATGCCGAATTCGCTTAGGGTTTCCTGCAGGGTCCGGGAGGCCTGTTTTGTTTCCTCGTCTATAATCCAGTATTGGCCGTCAGCGTATTGGGTAAGAATATTTTCCACCGGAACCGCATAGGCCCCCCTATGTTTCCGTATGTTTTTTTTTAGCGCCGGAAACGGCGAAGTCTCTGGCGGAACAGCTTCGCCGGACGTTTCTTCTGTGCCGGTCGGCTCTTCTGTGTCCGTTAGCTCTGCTACTTCGGCCCCTTCATCCGTTTCCACTTCTTCCGCCTCGTCTATTTCTTCCCACTCGTCTTCCATACGTTCCGGACTGTTCTCTTGTACAATCCCCGCATCCGGATCTTCCGCCAGGGGGTTTATCTCAAGAAACGCCGCATCTGCCGGGGGTTCTTCTTCACCGGAGAAAACCGGCTCCTGTTTGTCCTTGCCGGCGTCGTATAATTTTTCCGGTCCCCCGGATGTGGCTCCTACATCCGGTGCCGCTTCTTCCGTGGCGTCTTTATCGTCTTCCAGGACCTTTGTTTCTTCCCCCACGGCAATTAGCTCCCCGGCGGATGTAAAATCCGCATCGTTCTTCCTGGCCGGAGAAGTAAACTGTCCTTCATCATCTTCGGATCCGGCAGGGGATCTCACCTGAGAATAGGGCGCAAAGGCCGAGGGATCAAGAACCACCGGTCCGTCCTTTTCCGGCTCAGGCGCTGGGGCTTCTGCCGCCGGGGGTGGGGACTTCCCTGATTTTTTATCTTCCAGTTCACGGAAGGCCGCAGAACTGGCCAGGGGTTTCCATTCGGGGAGCAGATCTTCCTGTTCTATCCCCGGCCCCGGTTCTGCGGACGGGGACGAATGCGCCCTGCCGTTCCGGGCGGAAACAGGAGCTTCCGTTGGTCCTGTGGATTCCTTCGGTTCCGCCGGTTCCGTCCACCCCGCAGGCTCCTTCGATTCCGCAGGCTCCGTCCATCCGGCGGGGACTGTTTTAACCGGGGAAGGATTCCCAAAACCGGCGATCCCTTCCGGGGCCTCCGCCTGTTTTTGAAGCCCCCCGATACCGGCAACGGCGGCGCTGAAAAAGACCGAATGGAGGATAAGGATCCCCATACATTCCAGCACTGTAATGGTAAGTATTACTAAACTAAGGCCGAATCTCCCCAGGGTTTCAATAAAAGCCAATTCCTGGCGGCGGGTTTCAAAATCCCGGACAAAGGAAAACCCCAGGGCCAGGGTAAGAAACGGGATAATGGTGGCCGAAAGGACAAAAATTCGTCCGGGTTTGAATACCGGGTTTATGAGGATCCAGGCGGCCCAAAAAAGATAGGCCGGGATCATAAAGGCAAAGGTTCCGTAGGCGCCGGTTAAAAGTTTTCCCGGACCGGTGTTTATAAAGGTCCACCGGAAAAGGGATGCTCCAATGGAAAGGCCCAGCAGGATTCCCGCCAGGATACATGTAAACGCACCGAGTATAGAAGCCAGACGCAGCTTAAAATCGGGCCGGTTCATAAAAGATTCAAAAGACAAACTATTCCCCTCAACATCATGCTTCCCTATTTAAAAATATCGGCAACTACCTCGTGCATGGACATGCCATAATACAGAAATCCATAGGCTGCCGCCGCGGCCATGACCCGCTTTCCATAATTACGGGTTTCGCTGATGCCGATGGTTTCTATAAAAAGATCCTCCGGCAGGGAAGGGACCGCCCGGCGAAGCCGGCGTATACGACCGGGGCCCCCGTTATAGGCCAGCAGGGCCAGCATGGGGCTTCCCAGGCTGTCGGTTAGGCTTTTAAGATAGACCGCCCCCATTTGTACGTTGATTTCGGGATCCGTAAGATCTATGTTCCCGTTCGCAGAAAAATCAGGCCCCCCTCCCTTTTTAATGATCGCCGCAATTTCCGTGGCCGTGGAGGGCATAATCTGGGCCAGACCCACCGCCCCCGCATGGGAGGCAATATCGGGGATAAAGGCGCTTTCGGTCCGTATGAGCCCGAAGAAAACCTGCGGAAGAAGCCCGTTTGCCTGGGCATATTTTTCGATTAACGAAGTAAAGGGATTGGGATAGTACAGTTCCAGGTCAACCGTTTCCATTACATAGTCATCCCGGCGCATGTACATACCCACTATTTGGATCGATTCCAAATACCGTCCCGCGCTGGCAAAGGTCCTGGCCGCAACCCGCAGTTCGTGTTTGGTATAACGGTCCGCATTTTCCCGCAGATAGGTCATGGCATAGGGGGCCGCTCCAAATTCAAAAAATTTGGCGTAAAACTCCAGTTCCGCCCTATGCGGATACTGTGCGGCGGAATTGCCGGCCCCCCTCCCCCTTTCTGTGGGGCTTACGACCTTTCCCAAATACGAAGCGGCCAAGGCCCGGTAATAAAACGAAGCGTTTCCCGCCTCATAGGCAACGGTAAAATAATCCCGGGTGTCCATGCCTTCCCTGCCGGAAATATACCCCAGGGATACGGCCCTTCCCACAAGATACGCGTACTTGGCAACGGTGGCTCCGTCCTTGCTGTTCCGTATGTAATCAAACACATCCTGCAGGCTCCGCCATTTTTTTTCCGTCATTAAATAGCAGGAAAGCTTGTCCAGGATATCGTAAAAATCATCATCATTATTCCAGAGAGGAGCATAGGTTTTAATAAGGGCCGGAACCGTTTCCGGTTTTTCTGTAAAAGTGGAACTAAGGATATACCAGATACAGGCGTCTTCCTGAACAGTGTCCCGGGTAAGGGCCAAGGCCCGGGTAAAATAATCCACCGCCTCTCCATGCTTGCCCTGCTGGCGGCGAATCCGGCCCGTATAAAAGAGCAGCGTGTAGCGGACCGCTTGTACCTGATCCTCCGTTAAAGCCGGGGCGGGACTGTTTCGTCCCGTCCGCAGGGCGTTTTCCCAATCCGTAAAGAGCTTAAACCCCGCCTCCCGTTTTGAGGAAACCGCCGCATAGGAACGGCCCATATCGCCCAAGAGCAGCGGATGCTGAAACAGAAGCGGGGAATTCTTAAGGCTTTCAAAATGAACCAGGGCCTCTGAATACGCCCCGCCAAAAACGGCAAGCCGGCCCGTGACGGCGGTCCTTTCCGCCGCCGGAAAGATGTATCCCGGGGATTTAAGGATCTCTTCGTAGGCCCACCGGGAAGCGGCCCCGGCGGGAAAATCCAAAAAGAATTTTCTGGTTTCGGTCGAGGGGAGGATCCCCGGGATCTGTTGCTTAAGCGCCGCCAAAAACTGAAACGCCCTGTTCCATGCGGCAAGATGTTCCGGAAGTCCCGCCGCTGTTCCGGATTCAGTTCCCCGGAGCAGGGAATTTACTTCCCCATAACGGCCCAGCACATAGGCCGCGGCGGCTTTAAGGGTAACAAATTCCTCTTCCGGGGCATTCTTATTTTTTTGCATAAACTGTAGAACCCGGTTTGCTATTTCCGGATCCTGCAGTTCCGCCAAAAGCGGAATAAGCCTGCGGGCCGATTCTTTGCCAACCTTTAAAATAGGACTTCCCAAGGCCGCCTCGAAAAGATACGCCGCCCGCCGCTTGTCCCTGGCATTTTCAACCAGCAGTCCCGCATAGAAGGGAGAGGAGGGATCTAGTTTTGCCAGTTCGTTTACCCGTGAAGTCTCCGCACTCAGGATAAAACCAATATCCCCCGCCTTAAGCCTCCTTGCGGCCTCGTCGCGGGAAACATCCATGACGGCGCTGGCACTACAGGAACTAAACGAAAACACCAGAAAAAAAGGAACAAAAAGGATTTTGCCCGCAGTCCCCTTAGTTCCTGGGGGGGATGATAAGTTCTGTTCCTGAAACAATAAGATTTGGATTAGATATCTCATTAAACCGGACAATAGCAGAATAAAACCGAGGATTACGATAAAAGGCCTCCGAAATGTCCCAGAGGGTATCGCCCCAGCGTACTTTGTAGGCCACACCTTCGGGAGGAATAGTTTGGGGAACATTAAATGAATAAACCGGCGCCGAGGGACGTTCTCTGCTAACCGGTGTTGCTGCTGCCTTTGGCGGTGTATCAATTACCATTGGCCGGGGGGGCGGCGCCGCCGCAGGGGCCGGGGGCGCCGTTACGGGGGGGCCGGAACCCGGCGAAGCAAGCGGCGGTCCGGGGGCCGCCGGGGCTTCCACTGCCAGTGCCGGAGGGGCTTCCGCCGCGGAAGCCGGGGACTCCTGGGCGGCCTCTGTTTGCACGGCCCCGGACTGCCGGAGGGAAAGATCTTCGCCCCTCCGGGTTAAAAGGTACCAGAGACCCAGACACAGCAGGGCCAGCACAAGCCCCAGGATAATAACCGCCAGCCAGGGGAATTTTCGCTCCGGCGTTTCGGCCCCTTCTTTTATCCGGTTCGCCTCGCCGTCTACTTCAAAATCAGGATATTCGGTTTTATCTTCTTCAAAGGATTCCAGATGGACACTAAGATGATGTTCATTTGAAGGATTCCCCAGATCCACCGCATCGGCGGTAATGGAACCGGCCTTAGTAGAGCTGATGGTCATTTCAATAGAAGGTTCGCCTTTTTGTTTAAGGCTGATATTTTCTATTACAATGCTGCCGATATACATGGCGTCTGCCATGGATTTGGAGGGGCTTTTATACAGATCTATTTGAACGCTTTTTTGATTATCATGAACCGTGGTAAGAACAAGACGTTTTTTTACATCCGATTTCTCTTCCAGAATAGGATAGAAATCTCCATTGGCCTCCTTTATGCCGATACTTGCTGCCATTGGTCTTGCTCCTTTTAAAACATTTTATTATCGGTATGAATTAAATATACCTTTAACTGTAGACAGGGGAACCGGCATTTGTCAATGGAAATTTACCCGGGGGAGCGGGACGCGGGGTATCCGGCGCCGGGCCAGGGCCTGCAGCGCCGATACTCTCGCATAGTAGGGTCAGGCCCGATCAGCGCCGGGGAGAGGGCCCCTGCCGGAACTGGCGGTGTCCCGGTCTGCCGGACCAGGGAGCCCTGTCCCGGCCGGGCCGGCCCTGGGGATCCCTGTCCCGGCGGGGATGGCCCGGGGGATCAAGGCAGCCGGGACCGGGTCCGTATGCCTCCGAAGATACCCCGGCGCCAAGGCGCCCGGGCCGGGGAAGTTCATAAACCCGGTCTCCAATAGTAAGCTTGGTAAGGGCCAGAAAACCGGTTTTTTCTTCCCCGGGTTCTTTAAAAACATAGCCTTCCAGGCTTACCTGGGCGCCTTCTTTAAGGCCCTCCACAAATCCGATAAGCCGCTGAAGACCCCCCACATAGTACAGTTCATCGCCGCTTTTTAGGGCGATGCGGCCCTCGGAGAGGACAAGGTTTCCGGTAACCGTGACTGTTTCGGCCCCGGCCTGCGGTAGATCCCGGAACTCCCTTTGATCGTTCCGGTTATTTTGAGCAAAAAGTCCCGACAAGGGTAGCGCCAGTACCAGAAAAAGGACAAATTTTTTCATGTTATGCTCCATTGTTAGAAATAGTACCGGAATTACGGCAGGGGCCGCAATTCCGCCTGAGGCAGGCTCAGTACAAAGCATACCGCTTTATGTAGTATAAGCAAGATCCGTGCCAAGTTATTCCGGGGCCCAAAAATGGACTAGGCTCCTTAAAAATACCCGGGGTACGAATAATGGGCATAGATCCCGGTGGTTTTAGGAGATTTAGGGCCTTATCGCCGCCGGATTCGGAAGAAGCTTCCCCTGCCTGGGAAAAAATTCCCCCCCGGGCGGGGAAAATTTACCCGCCCTGTGGGGGGAGCTTCATTGGAGTTATTCAATAACCTTGGTTACTGAACAACTCTATTTTACGTTCAGCCCCGTTTCGGCGTCCCGGTTAAACTGCCAGCCTATGCCAATGCCGGGATGCAGCATCCAGTGGGCCGTATGACCCAGGGAAACAAACAAATCCAATCCCGCTTCCGCATACAAGCCCTTCCAGAAAAAATACTGGGCGGAAAGACCTGCGTTGATTGAAAAGGGAATGTCCGTTCCGCCCGTAACCCCGAATTCGTAGGGGTTGGAAATTCCCAGCCCCAAGCGCCCGTTTAACTGCCAGGATTCCGTAAGTTTTCGCTGGTACAGAGCCCCCAGATGCGCATGACTTATGATACTGACCCCTTCGTATCCGCTGCTTGCCCATTCTTTCCTGTTGGGATGATCCAAAATATAAAAGTTTAATTCGGCCCCCAGTTTGTTCCGGCCCCAGCGGTGGGGAAGATATGCCGCCCGGAAGTATGCCCCCAGGGGGGTAACCGGCCACAGTAAGGTTGTTGTCCCGGCATGATTCTGGCGGCTGTTGTCATAGTCCATTCCTATGGGAATCATCGGAGCCCAGCCCAGGGCCAGGGTAAATTCGTCCTTGGGGAACCCGGTAAGCGGCGCCGAAGGATCTTCTCCCCTGTCCAGGGCCGTGCGTACCTCTGCCCATTCGCCCCATCGGCCAAACTGCCAGCCCAGGCTTACGCTGGGTCGCAGCATAAAGTGGTTTACCTTGGTCAAAAACTGCAGATCAAGGCCCCCCTCGATGTACAAATTTTTCCATATAAAATACTGGGAAGAAAAACCAAAATTCAGCAGTACCGCCGGCGTTTTATTGTCGTCATCCTTATGGCCATCCGTCCTCTCCGACTGGTATTCGCTGGCCGTACCCGCTCCAAGCCGCAGGTTATGCTGCCACCGTTCGCTTACCGGAACCTGCAGTAAAACGTTAAGATGGGCAGCGTTTAATTCGTCAAAAAATAAACCCAAGAAGTCCATGTCGCCCTGTTCTTCCCGGACTTTCTTGTCGGTAAGAAACAGTACCTGCGCTTCAAGACCCAGATTGCCTATCTTGGCCTTAATGGGGAGCCAGCCCAATCTTATAACGCGTCCCCGCCAGTTAACCGCATCCAGTCTGCGCTTTCCTTGAGGAACGCCATAACCGGAATGTTCATAATAAATCGTATTTTCATAATCAAAGGCCGCTATCATAGGAGACCAGCCAACGGAAAAGGTCCAGTCCGTATTTTTCCTGGAGCCCACCCGAACCTTGCCAAGGGTCGTCCACAGGCCGCCGGGGTTACGGACAAAAATATCGTAATCCCCCTTTTTAAGGGTTCTGCCGGTAAAGTCCAGAACCGCCTGGACCCGTTCGCCGTCTAGTCTGTTTACCTCTACTCCCTGGGGAATAATAACGTTCCGGCCATCGAGGCTTCTTCCCGACCAGTCATAGTTGCGCGTATGCTTTACCAGGGCAAATTCCGACTCCTCCGAAAAGTCCCGGCCCGTGATGGTAATCCGGGCGTTTGTGGCGGCCATTTCGCGGTAGAGCCGGTAAAAGGGCTGATAGGTTTCCACCGCCGGTTCTACCGCGGGAAGGACCTGGAAATTCTGCCAATTCGACAGACCCTCCAAAAGGTTCATGTGGTTGTACGCTGCAATGCGGTACCGGTACGACCCGGCCCTAAGGGATACCGTTACCGAGTTGATCCCGGTATGTATCAGGTCCAGGGGCAGAAAGGTTCCTTCGGAAAACTGTTGAATTTCCATTTCATACCGCAGGGCATTGGAAACCGGAGGGAAAAAAAGCACCTGGGATATCTGGAATTCATTGCCTGTTTTAAGCACCCGGGTATTACTTTCCGGAAGCTCTGCGGCCCCGGTTTGGGCAAAGACAACGCAGGGAAGCAACATACACAAAAGGACCGGGGCAACGCGTTTAGGGACGGCCATACAACACTCCGGGATCGGCGGTGGGCAGCTGTCTAAGCGGCGCGGATATAGTTACGGTAAAGCGGTTTGCCATACTTGGCAGTTCCCTCCACAGGCCGCGGCCATCCGGTTCAAAGACCTGCCATACGTATTCGCCTTCGGTCAACTGGCCGGGATTAGGCAGGGTAAAGAACGGCGAAGAAACCGCCGCCTGAGAGACAACGAGGTCCCCGTTGGCCCGGTACAGGGCAAAGCGGTATTCCCGGGCCTTTCCGTTCCATATAAAATTCATGGAAGAAGCGGATGTAAGCTGCCCCCGTGAAAGAATATACCCATTCGCCGGATAGGGGCCGAAAATAGTCCCTTCACCGGAAACCCGGCTTAGACGCTCCAGTGCCTGCAGATCCGGCGGCGGAAGGGGCTGTAAGGCCACCGGTTCCGGCACAGGTTCCGGTTCCGGCGGCTCCGGCACAAGGGCGGTCATAAGGGCCGGTTTCACGTACATTTCCCCTATGTCTTCTGTACCGGCAGGCATTTCCCGGTCCGTAGCGGCCACGAACACTTCTTCCACGGGGCTTGCCGCCACGGGGACCGTAAAGGCCGCCCTTGCGGGAATTCCGGTGATCTGTGCGGACCGGGCCGATTCCGCATTAAAGCCCTGGACGCTGACAATGTAGTTCCCCGGTCCCAAGACGGAGTCCGGAATAGTTACCGAATTGGCCTGCACGGTTTGTTCCATCAGAGAACGCCGGGAATTGGCCGCGTCATATAAATTTACTTTGTATTGGGAAAAGTTAAGGTTGTTCCACCGTACCGTCAAAGAAGTACCGGAATTTACCAGGGCCGGAAGGGAAATACGCGGCGCTTCCGCAGTGGAAACCACGGTAAAGCGCCGGGAAGAGGAACTGCGGGGAACCGGAGCGTCCGACAGGATACGCCAGTACCAGGTTCCCGGCGAAAGGACCGCCGTCCCGGGAAGGGTATACGATCCCGAGGCTTCCACCGGGCTGTTCAGCTCCAGGGAAGAAAAATCGCTTTGGGACGAGATTTGAAGATAGGTCCGATAGGGCCCGCCGGCCCGGTAGCTAAAGCGGAACCCCGGTACCGCATCGGCGGCCACAAAATAGTTATCCGGGGGAAAAACAACCCGTTGTTCATAGGCGGTTTCCCCCACCGTAAACGAGCCCAGGGGCGACGCCGCGGAAGCGTTTTCGCCCCTGGCGGTAACGCGCCAATAATAGGTTTTTCCCACCTGAAGATCCGGGGGAAGGGAATAAAAATTCGACGGACTGTCCTGTGTTACCAGGGGATTTGACATTTGGGGATTATCCGCCACCTCTACGGTCCAGAAGGCGGCATTGGCATCGTAACTCCACACCAGGCGGGAATTGTCTGCGCCCACAAACCCGTTTTGAGCCGGACGGGCAAGCGACGGGGTTCCCAAAACCGGATCGCCCCGGGAAATGGAAAATTCGTTTATTTCCGAAGCGGTTCCCAAGCCCGCAGATTGTCCGGGATATATCGGGATTACCCGCCAATACCACCGCCCCGGTTCCAGCCCGGTTTGTAGTACCGAGTTTCCCTGTACCCGGCGGGATACCGCCGGAGCCGTCATATCCGGGGTGGAAGAAATTTCAATCCGATAGGCCTCTACTCCCTCTACCGCAGACCAGGAAAGGGGGATCCGGGATTCACCGGGAAAGGTATACCGGGCGCCCCCCGCGGGGCTTGTAACGCGCGGGGGATCGGCAAAGGCCGCCTCGATCCTGCCGGAAGGATACATCGGATTTGCCGGTTCACTGCTGCCGCTCCTGACCGGGTAGGCCCTCCACCAATAGACCCCCGGTTTTACGTCTAAGGAAACCGGCCCGGCGCCGCTTACCGTCTGGGCCCGGACAATGCGGGAAAAATTTTTATCCTGGGCCAGTTCCACTATCACCCGGGTATCACCGTCAAAGTTAGAAACATTCCAGGCAAATTCCACCGGTATGAGGTCTCCGGCGGAAGGCCCGAACACAGTGCCGATTTTTCCCAGGGACGTAACGGTAAGGGCCGGATTTGTATTTCGCGTGCCGTTGCTTAAAAACGAAAAAAACTGACCCGAATTAATTTCGGTTCCGTCATACACCGCCTGGCCCTCCAGAACCGAAATTTCAAAACCCCCGGAACCTTGCTGTAAACCGGCGCGGCTATTCTGCCCCAGTTCGGCGGAAAACGAGTCGTTGGCAATATACACATTCGTATCCCCGGAAACCACTCCAAGGTTACCGGCCACAAAATCGATCCGGACACCTTCGCTGTCATAAAAAATCTGTATCAAGGTATTTTCGGAAAGGGTTATGTTGGTTACCTGATCCTGAAACGTAATTATCGCTTCGGATAATTCCGCGGTACGGATTGTATCGCCGTTATATACCGGAGAAGCCTGCTTAAGCCGATCCCAGGCCACCCGGTCTTCGATCTTGCGGTGGGCGGTACGGTTCTTAAACACAATAAGCCCCACGGGTTCTTCGTTTAATTTAACCAAGGTACGGTTATACTCCCGCCAAAACGCCATTCCGGAACCGGCGGCGCCGGCAAGGCACAGGATAACAATTAAAAGATCAACTACCTTGGATTTTGTATTTTTTTTCTTCTGCATTTGTGTCTACCTTACTGATATCGGGGACCGGAATGCCTAAAAGATTCCGCAGTTCCGAAAGTGTTTTGGGTCCCGCGGCGTCTTTTACATTAATCACCGCAAACATCCGTACGGGCTTTTCTTTGCCCTTAACGCTTACCGGGGGCATTTCTTCGGTAATAAGAGTATCGCCAACAAGGTTCCAGGTATCTTCGGTAATAAGGATATCTGTCCCCAGGGGCTTATTAAGGGCTTCGGTACGGCTTGCCAGGTTTACCGGATCCCCAATAACCGTATACTCCATCCGCTGTTCCGATCCAATCTGTCCGGCGGTAACAATCCCCGTATTGATGCCGCAGCCAATGCGTATCCCGGGATTGCCCGGATCGTTTTCTACCCGCCTGGCATTCATCTCTATCAACGCATCGCGCATCATCAGAGCGGCGTTAACGCAGTTAAACGCATCCTTTTCCGGCGAGCCCGCGGTAAAGGCCGTGCCCCAGTGGGCCATCACCGCATCGCCGATAAATTTATCCACCACTCCGCCGGTTTTTTCAACACATTCCACCATGCGGGTAAAATATTCATTAAGCCATAGGACGATCCGGTTAGAGGCCTCTTCTCCAAACGTCCTGGTGAAGTTTTCGGACTTTTCGGTAAAACCCCGGATATCGGAAAAGAAAATTGTTGCATGCTTGGGAAGGCCGCCGGGTTTAATATCCCCCCGCATGGCCCGGAGGGCAATGTCCCGGTTGGTAAAACGTCCAAAGATCCCCAGGGCGGCGCTCATCTTGCCAAAGCTTTCGGTTAACAGCCCCAATTCATCATGGGTCTTGGGGCTCAGTTCAACCTCAAATTCACCCTGTTCGATCTGCAGGGCCGCGCCCGTTAAGGCTCGCACGGGATTGCTGATGGTTTTTGAAAAAAACCAGATAAACACAATGGCGATAAGAAGAACCGCCAAGGTAAGGAAGATGTTCTGCCGGGTAATGCTTTGAACCGCTTCAAAAACCACACCATGGGGGATGGTGGTAATAACCGCCGCATTCATCGTGGAAAGCCGGTAATAGGCGCCGAAATATGTAATGCCATCGCCGGAGCTAAAAGAAATCTGCCGGTTGTTGTCCCCCGCTTCTTGCATGGCCGCCACAATGGGCAGGGCGGAAATATTGGCGCCCCCCAATACCAGGTCGGTATCGGGATGGATAAGCACCGTCCCGTCCAGATCGATAAGAAAACTTGTATTGGCGCCGGTTCCAAAGGTTTCGGAAAGTTCGTCCAGGGCAAAAAGAACCGCCACCGTTTCCCTTTCCTGCCGGCCCTGCCGGGCAAAGACCATAACCGTCAAAGGAAACTGAAAATCCGGCGATGCGTTAAAAAGCCGTATATTTGCATCCGGCGGCACAAAGGAACCGGTCCTGTCCATAAAGTAACTTTCCGCCTGCGCCGCATCCAGATCGTTGGAAATGAAAAACTGTTCATTGGCAATAAGAACCGGCTCCCCGGATCCGGCAAAAACAGCAATAGCCGCCAGCCCCTGGTTGTGGTTAAAAAAGTAATTGTCCAATTCCGGGCTTCGGCCCAGCGTCCCCCGATCCCGGTCAAGCATTTCTAAATACAGAAGCGCCGCGGTCTGTACCGATCTAAAGGAGCCGTCGATCTGGGAACCCGCCCGCCGGTTAACGGTAAAATTATTATCCTCCGCCGTTCGTTGGACATCCTGGGTGCTGAGTCCTGAAACAAGGATCGTTACCGCCCCCAGAGATACCAGCAGCAGGATTGAAATAATAATAACCAGTTTTGCCCCTATGGGGAACAGAATCCGGGTTTTGTACAACTTTACTTTTGCCATAATTACTCCCTAGAAAGAGTAAATATGATTCGTGTACATTGTCAATCCTTGCGGGGAATGGCAGAGGCAGGCAGGGACGGGACCGCAAGCGGGGCATAGACCAGGTTCAATGTTCCGCAATCTCCGGCCCGCCATGCCGGTATGGCATGACGGGCCGGAGGACGAACCGGAAGGGTCTATTCTTCAAACATAGGTTTAACCGAGGCCCGTTCAAATCCTGCGTAGACTTCCGAAACGGGGGGTTTGGTAAGGAGGCTTACCGCGAGGATACAAAACAGGGAAACACAGAAACCCGGCACCAGGGAATAAAGACCGGTGGCCTTATGCAGGGTAATCCAGATATTATCGCCGCCGGGCACGCAGAGGAAATAATCCCAGATTATTACCGTAAGGCCCCCGGAGACAATTCCTGCGATGGCGCCGGAACGGTTAAGCCGTTTCCAATACAGGGAAAGCAGCACCAGGGCCCCGAAGGCGGAACCAAAACCGGACCACGCGTTGGATACCAGACCCATGATGGTGGAAGACCGGCTTGCGGCGATAACATAGGCAATGATACATATTATTACCACGCTAAAGCGGCTCATCCAAAGAAAATGTTTCTCCGGCGCTTCCCGGTGGACTATACCATGGTAGAGATCGCTGGTAATGGCCGATGCGGCCACCAGCAGCTGGGAATCGGTGGTGGACATAACCGCCGCCAGGATCCCGCACAGGAAAAGGCTGCCCAAGACCGGCATGGAGCCGGGGCCTCCCAGACTTATCTTTTCTATAACCCGGATAAAAACCGTTTCCGGCACGGCGGTTTCCGGAACAAGCAGGGAACCGGCGACCCCCGTAAGAACGGCGCCCCCCAGAGACAGGGCCGCCGCGAACAGGGCAATAACAGCGGCCCAGGAGATTTCCACTTCCCGTTTAACCGCCATAAACCGGATAAGGATATGGGGCATGCCAAAGTATCCCAGGCCCCAGGCAAGTCCCGACACTATGGAGACCGCGGATACGGGCTGGCCGGTTTTATCCGTGAACACATCGAAAAATGCGGAGGATTGGCGGACAGAAACATCCAGTCCTTCTGTAATGTATAAGGCCATAAGGGGAACGCTTACGACGACCGCCAGTACCAGCAGGCCTTGAATAAAATCGGTCCAGCATATGGCCCGGAACCCTCCCATAAAGGTATAGAGAAAAACCACCACACTGCCCATAAGCAGGGCTATCTGATAGTCGATGTCAAACACATACGAAAAAAGAAGACCACAGGCGACAAATCCTGCGGCGGTATATACGATAAAAAAAATGGCGATCATTAGGGCCGAAATAAACCGGAGCGCATGGGATGTGTCCCTAAGCCGGTTTTCAAAGTACTCCGGAATAGTAATTGAGTACTGGGTGCTTAGGCTATAGCGGCGAAGCCGCTTTGCCACAAAGAGCCAGTTAAAAAAGATCCCCAGGGCAAGGCCTATGGCGATCCATATCTGCCCAAGGCCGAAAGAATACACCGCCCCGGCCAGGCCCAGCATAAGCCACCCCGACATATCGCAGGCATAAACCGAAAGGGCCGCCACCCAGGCGTTAAGCCGGCGGCCGCCGATAAAATAATCCGGCAAACTGGCCATCCGTCTAAAAAAGAATGCGCCGATGGCTATCATCACCACAAAATAACAAAAAAAGATAATACCTGGTTCAGTAAAAAATGTCATGTTTTTTTCCATCCGTTTTTTATTTTTAAAAAATCTTACTTTTTTTAAGCTACAAACCATCTTTAAACTAAGAACTACGATAAATATCATACATATTCATTGAAGATGCAAATTTTTCCTCAAGAACTTGACAAAAAAGAAATGTTTCTATATAAAGATACGCATGTACCGCCATACTGATGAGGAGCAAAAATGATACGGGAAGCAATTATTAAAGCCGCGGCAAAGGAAAATCTTGGATTCGAGGTCGCGGAAGGGGTGATGGACGAAATTATGGGCGGCCAGGCCAGTGAAATACAGATGGCCGCCTTTCTAACCGCCATGGCGGTAAAGGGCGAAACCATCGAGGAAATTTCCGGCAGCGCCGCGGGGATGCGAAAGCACTGTGTTAGGATCCTCCACGATATGGATGTGCTTGAAATTGTGGGTACCGGCGGGGACAAGTCCAATTCCTTTAATATTTCTACCACCTC
>JAISOA010000169.1 GCA_031275945.1 Spirochaetaceae bacterium | reverse complement strand
GGATTATCCCCAATATCACCGAAGGTAATGTGCTTATCGTTATTTCTGCGCCCGGTGATGGAAAGACCAACGGCGTTCAGATACTGGACTGCGCCTTGGCGGCCCAAAGTCTTTACCTTGCCGCCCAAGCCCTGGGCCTTGGATCCCGGATCTATACCGGGCCGGTAGACGCCGTAAACAGCCAGCTTAAATCTACGTTGGGCCTGCCTGCAAACCATAACGTGATTGTGATTGTCAGGATAGGCCGGATTGCGCCGGTGGATGCCGCCAGCGCTGCTTCTGCCCGGAATTCGGCGGACGCCCTGGTTACCTACAAATAAATGATCTTTCTCCGTCAACCTGGCGGGGAAGACTCTTATGAAGAAACCGATGATTGTCCTCGTCATATTACTCTGCATATTCGCCGCCGGATCCATGATCGCTATCCACCTGTTGTTTTCCCGCGTGTACTTTGGCAGGACCGAAGCGCAGGAAAATCCTCCGGAAAGTGAAGAATACGAGGTCCTGCAATTTCCTTCGGGAAAAAATATGCTGCAGGGCTATGTGTACGGCGCCGGTAATACCAAGGGGCTTGTGGTTATATCCCACGGAATCGGCAGCAATGCAAGGGGTTTTGCCCAGGAATGCCGCTGGTTTACCGTCCGGGGATACCGGGTGTTTAGTTATGACTGTACCGGAACCGGTGCCAGCGAAGGAACAGGGACCAGGGGCGCCGCCCAGTCGGCCGTAGATTTAGATGCGGCGCTTACGTATATAGCAGGCGACGAAAACCTAAAGGGCCTTCCGGTTTTGCTCTACGGCCATAGCTGGGGCGGCTATGCGGTGGCTGCAATCCTTGCCAAAGATCACCCCATTACGGCATCGGTAAGCATCTCGGGCTACAATACGCCGGTGGAAGTTATCTATGAATTTGCGCGAAAAATTATGGGGCCCTTTGCGCCCATTGAGTTGCCCTTTATGTGGCTAAACAACCTTTTCCACTTTGGAAAAGAGGCAAATGTTTCTGCCCTATCGGCCATTAATGGCTCCTTTACGCCTATTCTTATTATCCATGGAACCGCAGATACCACAATTAGTTACGATGGTGCGTCAATTATTTCCCGCCGGAATAAAATTACAAACCCCAGGGCAGAGTATCTAATTCGTACCATGGAAGGACAAAACGGTCATACCAACCTGTTTTTAGCCCCTTCGGCAGACGAGGGCGCCGCGGAACTGGACGAAAGTTTTATGATCGCCGTTAACAGCTTTTACGAAAAAAGCCTTTTGACAAAAACACCCTGATAGGTACGGGTTCTTCTTTATTTGCAGCGGGGTTTAATACCCAAGAACCCGCCTTCCGGCGGGGGAGCTTCAGGGCGGGGAGGTTCATTTTTTTTTCGTTTTATCTTATACTTAATAATAATGGCAGCTTTTTATGCCCGGGTATGCGGTCGGGTTCAAGGTGTAGGTTTCCGGTTTTCTGCAATCCAAGAGGCCCGGCGCCTTAGATTAAACGGCTGGGTGCGAAACGCCGCCAATGGAGAGGTGGAAGTATGGGCAGAGGGTACGGAAGAACAACTTAGGCCCTTCCTTGCCTGGTTGCATAGGGGGCCTGAGTTTTCCAGGGTTGATGCAGTAAAAAAAGAACATAAAAACCCCAGAGGATACAGCGGGTTTGGTGTAGAATATTAAATATATGAAAAAAAAACTACTGGCCGGTGTCTTGGTATTTTTTGTTTCTACCTTATCGTTTGGACAAATTTTTCGTTGTACGGGGGAACTAAAAAGCGGGACCATTCCTGTTTCCCTGCATTTTGTGGAGTACCTCCAATTCCGGTATCTGTTGCTTGTGGGAGAAGTTAGTATTTTTTTGGAAGAATCCCATATCGATCAGCTGCGAATGATATTGGACAAATTTGAAACCTGGGAAACCCTGGCCCGGGAAGGGCAAATAGCCCTTACCAAAACCATTGATTCTGTCAAATTCAGCGAATTCCACTACAACCATACCTTCTTCAAAGAACCCCTTACGTTTTATTTTGTTTTTACCGGAGGTCCAGAACAGGCGGATTCTGCAGCAGCAAGCAATACGGAAACAGTCCCCCAGGCAACGTACAATCTGTACATTGACACGACCCTGGAAGTTGTCGTCCCATTTCGCCTAAGCCGGGAAACGGTGCGGGAATATCTGAAAGCCCTGTCGCCCGAACATTTGGCCGAATCCAGGGATGTCTATGAACAGCAAAAAGCACTGAAAGATCTGTTCAATTAATGCCAATGCGAAACACGGCCTGTTTTGTTAATGGGGCGTAATTACGGCCCGGAGGGAAAGGTAGGCGTCCCAGCTTGTCTTGATAAGGGTCTCCAGGTCCGAATATTCCGCCTTCCAGCCAAGGAGTTCCCGGGCCAGGGCCGCCGAAGCGGTAAGTTTTGCCGGATCCCCGGGACGGCGGCCCACTACCCGGGAGGGGATGGGCTTTCCGGTAATGCGGCGGGCGGTTTCCAGCACCTCCATAACCGAAGATCCGGTTTCGCTTCCCAGGTTTACCGTTAGGCTTTTTCCGCTTTTGCCGATATAATCCAGGGCCAGCGCATGGGCAACGGCCAGATCGCTGACGTGAATATAGTCCCGAATACAGGTGCCGTCGGGGGTGTCGTAGTCGTCCCCAAAAATTTGAAGTTCCTTTCGCATTCCGCAGGCGTTTTCCATAATTACCGGGATCAGGTTTGCAGGGTTTTGTTCCAATCCCTTAATCCGGCCCTGTATGTCATAGCCCGCGGCGTTAAAATACCGAAGGCTTGCGAAGCGGATCCCCTTAAGTCTGTCATACCAGGAAAGAAATTTTTCTATTTCCAGTTTGGTAAAACCATAGTAATTTTCCGGATTTGCGGGATGTTGTTCGTCAATGGGCAGATATGCCGGTTCCCCGTATACGGCGGCGCTGGAAGAAAAAATAATATACCCCAGCCCCGTTTCTGCCGCCGCATTAAGAAGGTTTATGGTACCGATAATATTGTTGATTGAATATTTTTCCGGCCTTACCATCGATTCCCCCACGGCCTTAAAGGCCGCCAGATACACAACCCCGTCCATGCCCCCTTCGGAACGCATGGCCGCCACAAGCTGCTCGTAGCGGAGTATGTCCCCGTGGATAAAAGCCGTTTCGGGAAAAAGATTTTCCCGCAGTCCGCTGGAAAGATTGTCAAAAACCGTTACCCTATGGCCCCGGTCTAAAAATTCCCGGGTTACATGGCTTCCAATATAGCCTGCGCCGCCTATGATAAGAATATTCATAGAAAAAGTATAGCCTAGATATAACAAGAAAAACTACGGATCAGGGCGGATCTGTTCACCGGCGACCATTTCCCCCGTGGCGGATTGCAGTTCCGCGGCGATTTTTTCCCATTCGGCAGATTTTGCCTCCAGTTCTGCGGCGGTCTTTGCCAAGGCAGCCTTTACGGCCCTTGTTTTTTCGCCGTTAGAGTATATTTCTTCTTTTGTCAATTCCGCTTCCAGCGCCGCCTTTTCCGCCTCGATCTTTTCCAGCCATAGAAGAATTTCCTCCTCCTGCCGCTGGAGCCGTCGCAGCAGGGTTTGCCGCTGCTTTTGCAGCTCCCGCTGTTCGCCGGCTTGTACATGCCGGCCCTGGCCCTGCTTGATAAGAATTACCGGTCGAAGGCTCCCGTCCGGGGCAGCAAGAGAAGCCGCAGGGGACGGGTCTTTCCGGGGGGCGGGTTCCCGGAGATGGATCTCCATCCCCGGGTCCACAGGATTTTCGGTTTCCCGTTCCAGCCGTTCTAAGTAGTAGGCATAGCCGCCATAGAAAAGCCGGGCTCTGGAAGGGCCCGCCCCCCGGGGGAGTAAAGGCCCCTCGCCGGGGGCCGGTTCGGACAATTCCAGGGTTTTGGTTGACAGAGCTTCCATAAAAGTCCGGTCGTGGGAAACAAAAATCACCGTTCCGCCAAACTGGACCAGAGCGTCCAAGAGAACATCCTTTGAGTGAAGGTCCAAGTGGTTGGTGGGTTCGTCCAGTACAAGACGGTTTATGGGCCGTAGGAGCAGGCGGAGCAGGGCCAGGCGGCTTCGTTCTCCTCCCGAAAGAACCGACAGGGGTTTGTATACATCGTCTCCCCGGAATAGAAAGGCCCCCAGCATGTCCCGCAGTGTAGGCATAAGCGCCGTGGGGGCGGAATTCTCAAGAAAGGCCAGGATCGTTTCATCGCCGGAAAGGGCTTCCGCCGCGTTTTGGGAAAAATAGCCTGTTCTTACTCCCGTACCGTAGGTAACGGAACCTTCATGGGCGCCGTCTTCTCCGGCGATGATCCGTAGCAGGGTGGTTTTTCCCGCTCCGTTTTTACCCACAACCACAAGCCGTTCCTTCCGTTCCAGGGTTAGGTCAATGCCGGAAAGAACCTGCCGGGATCCGTAGCGTTTCCCTGCCTTTTCCAGGGTAAGAACTATCCGGCCCGAATGGGGGGGCTGGGGAAAGGGAATGGAAATTTTTTTGAGGGATTCTGGAATTTCGATGCGTTCCATTTTTTCAAGTTTTTTAATCCTTTCCTGAATCATCGCGGCCTTGGAAGCTTTATACCGGAAACGTTGGATAAGGGCCTGGGATTTGGCAATTTCGTCCTGCTGGGCCCTATACCGTTTAAGAAGATTTTCCAGTTCCACATCCCGGGTCTTTTCATAGGCGCTATAGTTGCCCGCGTAACGCTTTAGCATCCCCTGAAAAATCTCGTACACTTCGGTAACGCAGACATCAAGGAAGTAGCGATCGTGGGATACCAGAAGATATCCGCCGGTAAAATGCTTAAGCCAGGTTTCAAGCCAGGTTCTGGCTTCTATATCAAGATAATTTGTCGGTTCATCCAGGAGCATAATACCGGGGTTCTGAAGAAGCACCTTAGCCAGGGCTATGCGCATCTGCCAGCCTCCGGAAAAAGCGCCGCATTCCCTGTCAAAATCGGTCCGGGAAAATCCCAGACCGGAAAGAACCTGTTCTATTCGCTCTTCTCTCCAGTAGTACCCGGAATTTTCCACCGCCTCGTTAAGCCGGTGATATTCCTCTAAGAGGGTTTTGGTCGTCCTGTCATTTTCGGTGGTCCGTTCTAGCTGTTGACCCATATGATCCCTGGCGGAAAGCAGTTCCACAATATGTTGATAAGCTCCTTCTACTTCTTCCCGCAGGGTATGGCCGGCAAAGACCATTCCCGATTGGGGAAGGTAAGAAATGCGGCAGCCCTTTTCCACGGATCGCTCCCCCGAATCGGGGGGGCGTATCCCGGCGATAATCTGCATAAGGGTGGATTTACCGGAACCGTTAACCCCCGCCAGGGCCGCCCTTGAGGGGGCGGCGCCGGAATTAAGGAGTATGCTTACCTTGTCAAGAAGGGTCCTGTCCCCAAAGGCTGCCGAAATACGGCTGCACTGTACCCGCATCTGTCTGTTCCGGCGGACCGGGGCCCCTACCCTTCGGTGCCAAAATAGATCACAAACGGTTCGGGGGCCCTACGGCTTACGGTACGATTGCTGCTTACATAATCCGGGGGTATATATTCCATCCGCAGCCCCTGGTTGTCCAGGGTATACGCAAAGACCAGGACCCTACCCCTGCCGCTCACCGAATTGGTTTGCAGGGCCAAGGCGCCGGTATACCGTTCAACCATCTCTCCCCCCAGTTCATAATCCAAATCGAGGGTTCCGCTTCCTAAGACAGAATTTGTGATTATTCCCTCCGGCAGGGTGTTGATTTCATCCCAGGTAAATTTGCCCGTACCGGAAAGCACAAGGGTTCCGTAGGTGGCGCTGGTAAAACTTGGGCCCCGGACAAAGAGGGCCTGGAATTTATTCTGCCGCCGTTCTTTTTCCTGGTTTACAATGTTCTCCACCGACAAGGGCAGGGTTACAAAGACGGCGTTTTGCGTGTTCCCCTTGTCGTCTTCCCATCGAATCTCCAGGGCATCTTCTGAACGAAAGATAACGTTTAAAGAGGTGCCTTCAAAATTCCAGGACTGGTCCCCGGTTTTTACAACCTTCCGGTAGGGGAAAACCGCGTCCCCCTGTTCCAGATGGATCCGGGCCTTTCCATTGCTAAGCCCCGCAGTAAACGAATAGTTTTTTGACAGGGCATCGAGATCGATGTGCCTTGAATTGATCATGGTCCTGTAAGATTCGGGGTACCAAGTCCGGCTAAGGACCAGTTCCAGTTCCCGGTCGTTACTAGTGTCGGCGATGGCCTCTTCCCCCTCCAGGGACCCGGTGGTATGTTCAAACATATTAAGCCGGTAAGAAAAGCAATAGCCAATGCTGCCGCTCTTGGTAAGGACCTTGTACCAGTCCCCCTCCAGGGGCGATCCGGAATTGCTTATGGCCGCCACCCCCTCCGTTTTTTCCAGTATCTTTATTATTTCCCGTTCTTTAAGGCGGTAGACCCGCCGGGCATTATTTTCCGGCTTGTCCCGGACGGGAAGGCCGTCCTGTATGGTTTCCGCATAGGTTTGGGCATAGGTAAAGTTGGCGGCGTACCGTTCCGCCCTTCCCCGGGTTCTAAAAAATTCCAGATGGGGCAGGGGAATTGCCATCCGCTGGTTTTCTTCGGTGCTGTATTCTTCCGGTACGGTGGCTATCCAGGCCTGCTCGATATTTGACCGGATCTGGATGGGAAGCACCGTTCCCGAAGGAATTGCCGGTTCTTCGGTGTACCATAAAAGAACGCCCCAGCCTATGGTTTTTTTAGAACATGAAGCAAACAAAAATAAGGGTAGAGCCGCTAAAAGAAAAAAGAGTTTTCTATCTAATCCTAATTGCATGGGCAATTTTAACTTACCAAAAAGAAAATAGCTAGCGGTTTCCCGCCCGGTTTTTACATGGAATTTCACGGCGCTTTGGTGCGGTTCTGCCACGGCGTTACGGCCGGGAAGCGGGCGTACCGGGGATGCCGTTTGTAAGTTTTAGCACCAGAAGTTCCATAAGGATCTCTTCCCAGGCCCCCCCCGAAGACCGAAGGAGGAATTCGTATTCCCCAAGCAGGGCCAGGGCACCCTCTGCCCGGGGCCAGCGCTTTGCCGCTTCCAGATAGTCGGAGCGGACCTTGCCGGAAAAGAGACCGATTTTTTTTAATTCAAAGTCGTTCGCGGTTCCCCCGGCGGCCAGGGCAAGATAATCCCGAAGCCTGCGGAAGCACCAGGCAAGGCTGGCCATAATGGCCTGGGGACTTTCCCGGGCCCCCAGAAGACTTTTAAGGATGCTCAAGGCCGGTTCCAGTTTTTTCCGGGCAATAGCGGCAAAGAGGGTAAAGGCCGATTCTTCCCTGGTATGGGAAAGGCACCTTTCTACCTCCGCGGCGCTGATGGGATTATCCTTTCCTAAAAAAAGAATAAGCCGCCGGCATTCCCGGCCCAACGCGTCGGTGTTGTTTTCGACCATTTCCAGCAGCGCCCGGATGCCGTCTTCGTCTATGCGGCAGCCTTCGGCTTGGAAAAAAGAAGCAATCCATTCGGTTTTTTTGTTTTCAAAGAGTTCCCAGAAGATCGTTTTGTTTTCCTGGGGAACCGCTTCCTCAATGCGCTTATCAAGCCTGGTTTCATCGGAAACCAAAACCACCGTGGTATGTTCCTGGGGTCTTTTAAGATACGCCACAAGCAGGTCCACATCGTCTTTTTTTTTGATTAGTTCCGCATTTTTTATAAAGAAAAGCCGGGCATCCGAAAAAAGGGCGCCGTTCCTGAAAACCGAGACCATAAGCGGCACAGGGGTTTCGCCGGCATAAAAACTTACTTCTTCGGTTTCCGGAGGAAGCCGGGAACGAAGGGTTTTAAGGGCCCCCAGTTTTTTCCCCAGTTCCGGGCCCAAAAAAAGAAACGCGGAATTCATTGGCAGGAGCGGATCACATAGGCCAGCTTACCCAGTATGCGGACATCCTGGCTGTAGATGGGATTAAACTCGGGGTTTTCCGGCTGCAACCGGATGCGGTTTGTTTCTTTAAAAAAACGCTTTATGGTTACCGCCTCGTCCACCACCGCCACCACAATGTCTCCGTTTTTTGCGGTATTCTGCTTCTGGATCAGCGCCGTATCCCGGTCCAGGATTCCCGCGTCCTTCATAGAGCTGCCTCTAACCGTAAGGGCGAAGTACCGGTGGTTTTTTTTAAGAAACGATGTATGGACCGCAATGGTCCCTTCCCAATTTTCTTCCGCCAGGATGGGCCGGCCTGCGGCAACCACCCCCAGAATGGGAATCTCTACAATGCCGGTGGAGCCCTGCTGTTCCAGCCCGGTTTGTACCACCTCCATGGTTCTGGACCGTTTGTCTTCGATTTTAATCCGCCCCTTTCGCTTTAGGGCGGATACGTGGTCGTAGGCCGCTTTTACGGATACGGAAAGATGCTCCGCCACCTCTCGTATGGTCGGCGGATATGAATGGGATTTAATGTATCCGGTAATAAAGGCAAATACTTCTTTTTGCCGCAGGGTAAGCTCTTTCATTGTACGCTTCCTTGGGTCTTACTCCCCTACAAATTAAGCCTACCGGCGAAGAGACTTGAACTCTTACATCCTCGCGGACAGTAGATTTTGAGTCTACCGTGTCTACCATTCCACCACGCCGGCACGGGGGTTCCGCTGTAAAAACTGATTTACAAATATACAATGAAAGCGGCGTACACTTCAAGCTTCTGTAGACTTGACATAAAAAAATAATGTGTATATTTTATAGTTAACGACCGGTCGGTAACATTTAGGCATAATTTTCTGTAACCGATGCGCTATTTTCGTTATTTTTACATTATTTTACACTATATTGTAATATTAATATATTGTAAGGAATCGCAAAATTTCGTAGAATTTATAAAAAGGAAATTATGAAAAAGAAACTATACGGCTTTTTTTACATTGCGTGTGTGCTGGCCGGTCCGGTTCTGGTTGCCCAGCAGGAAGCTCCTGGACCCGCAGACAGTCAGGAAGCCGCCGGAGCGTCCGGGGCCGAAGCGGATGGTCTAAAATACCTCCAGATCACCCCGGATACGGCGGTGGAACTGGCCATAGCCCATAATTTAAGCCTTCAACAAGCCCAAATAAATAATGAAGCCAAACGGCGGGCGGCTCAAACCCCCTGGAACGTGGTTATTCCCACGGTGGAAATCGGCGCTACCCTGGGACGATTGAACGAAGCCCCCCAGTCCCAGACATTGCCGCTTCCGCCGCCCTTCGGGCCCATCGAGATAGGCGGCGGCGGATCCCAATGGCGGCTTTCCGCATCCTTCCAAGCCACATTGAACCTGAATATCGGAACTTTTATAGGAATGAAACAGACGGTAGAAGAATACCAGGCGGGGCTTATCACGGTGGAAAAGGCGAAACTGCAGCTGGAACGGGATGTTCGCAAGGCCTGTTACAGCATGCTTTTGGCGAAAGAGCAAATTGTCCTTCTTAGGGAAAGCTACTCCAATGCGGACCGGCGGGCGGCGATGGCCCAGGCAAATTACCGGGCGGGACTGATCCCCGAAGTATCCCTGCTCCAGGCCCAGGTTGCCCGGGAAAACATGCGGCCCCAGATAGACGAGGCGGAAAACAACTATAAAATGGCCATGGCGTCCTTTGCCCTGTACCTGGGCCTTCCCTACGATACCCAGTTTGAAATCACCGGAATTTCCGAAACCGTGGAATTTATTACCCTGAATGCAGCGGATTTAATTGCCCGGGCCGCGGCCAATAAGCCGGATATTGAAGAATTACGGCGGAAGCTTTCCGCCCTAAAGGCCCAAAAAAAGGCTTCGTTTTTCAACCTCTATACCCCCACGCTTTCTCTGGGGTTTACCATGGATCCCAGCTTTGGAGGCGATCCCTGGAAGGACAGCTGGACCAATTCTTCCCTGTGGAGCCAACAGTCCGGTATGTTCAGGGTTACCCTGGGATGGAGGCTTAACGGATTACTTCCTTTCACCGTCGAGCATCAAGGCTACCAGGCCCTAAACGATGCGGTAAAGACGATGGAAGCGGGTATTGCCCAGGCGATACAGGGAACGGAGGTTGAGGTATACAATAGTATTCTGCAGTTGGAAAAAACCCGGACCACCGCAGAAGCCCAAAGGCTTACTTTGGAATTAGCGGAACGGACCCTGCGGCTTTCGGAAACGGCCTACCGGAACGGCCTTAAGGAATTTTTGGATGTACAAAACGACGAACTGGCCCTGCGGCAGGCCCGGCTGGGAACGCTTCAACAGAACTACAATTACCGTATGGGCCTGCTTGATCTTGAATATGCCATTGGTCTTCCCTTTGGCGCCCTAAGCGGGAGGAATAAATGAAAAATCAACGTTACCATGCCCTGGCAGGGGTCTTGCTGACCCTTGCGCTGGCTGTAAGTTCCTGCAAAAAGGATCCGGCAGCGGGACCGGGGGGAGATACGCCGGTGTTTGCCGTTAATACCAGCGTCGCCATAGAAGGCCAGATCTGGGATTATATAGCCCTGTCCGGGGATATTGTGGCCGGTTCCACCGTGGACGTATATTCCGATGTGGCCGGTAAAATAACCCGGGTGTATGTGGACACCGGCAGCCGGGTTCGCCGGGGAACCCCCATTGCAGCGGTGGACCCCAGCAAGCCCGGAATGAACTATATCCCCGGAGTTGCCACCGCTCCAATTGATGGAATTGTAGTGGCCCTGCCCGCCCAGGTGGGGGCCACCGTAAACCAGCAGGTTGCCCTGGCCCGGATTTCCGGCAGCAGCGCCCTGGAAATAAAACTCCATATAGCGGAACGGTTTATATCCAAAGTCGCATTAAACCAGCCCTGCGAAATTAGCCTGGACGCCTGGCCGGGAGAAATTTTCCGGGGTACGATCACCGAAATAAGCCCCGTGGTGGATCCCGCCTCCCGGACCATGGAGGTAAAGGTAAACGTAACCAACCAGGGGGACAAGCTAAAAGAAGGCATGTTTGCCAAAGTAAAGCTTATCATCGAGCAAAAAGAGAATATTGTCAAAATTCCGGATTCGGCGCTGATCCGGCGCTTTGGAGAAGACTACGTCTTTGTGGTAGAAGAACTTCCTCCCGAAGAAAAAGCCGCGGAAGAAGCCCCGGCAGAAAAAAAAGGGTTTTTTGCATCATTCTTTTCCCGGTTTTTTAAAAAAGATACGGAAGAAGCCCAAAAAGAGGAAGTTCCGGCAGTTCGGTACGTGGCCCGGAAGCGCATTGTTAAGCCCGGCATCCTTATTGACGGAATCCTGGAAATCGAGGAGGGGCTTAAGCCTAATGAAATATACATTGTTAAAGGCCAGGGGCTTCTTAATGACGGTTCCCGGATCAACATAATTGAACAGGTAGCGCCCCTGAGTGCGGAACGCTAGGGGGAAGGTATGAGTGTTGTTAAAACGGTCGTTAACAGGCCTACCACGGTATTTATTATTTTTGCTTTGCTTATCGGTTTGGGGGGATTTGCGCTTATCAATCTTCGCATTGATCTGTACCCCGAAATTAATCCCCCCTATCTTCTGGTTATGACCCAGTACCCCGGCGCCGGGCCGGAAGAGGTAGAACGGACCATTACCCGCCCCTTGGAAGCGGCCCTGTCCAGCGTTTCAAGCCTGGAACAGGTAACCTCCACTTCCTCCAAGGGTTCAAGCACGGTAATCATGGAATTTACCTATGGCGTCGATTTGGCCGATGCGGCTAATTCGGTTCGGGATTCTCTGGAACGGGTCCGGTCCTATATGCCCACCGGCGCAGATTCCCCGATGATCTTTAAGTTTGATCCTTCCATGATACCCATCATGGGCCTTATGGTTATGGGCAACCGGTCCCCGGAGGAACTGCGGGAAATCGCCGACAATACCATTGTCCCCCGGATTGAACAGGCCCCGGGGGTGGCCACCGCCAGTTTAATGGGGGGCCGGGAAAAAATTATCAAAATAGAAATACCCCAAAGCCGGCTGGAAGCCTACGGCTTAACGGTTACCCAGATTCAGCAGATGCTGGCGGCCAATAATAACCAAATTGCCGCGGGAACCATCACCGAAGAGGGAATGTCGTATATTCTTACCACCATGGGCGAATACAAGTCCCTGGAAGAAATACGCAACACGGTTATTTCTTACCAGGGGGGCGCTGTGACAAACGGTCGGGTTTTGCCCCGGAGTGTGTATCTGCGGGACCTGGCCAATGTCTTTGAAGGCTACCGGGATCAAACCAGCTCGGTTTTGGTTAACGGTGTGCCTTCGGTAATGATGACCGTCCAAAAACAAAGCGGAAAAAATTCCGTTCAAACTGCCCGGGAACTCAGGCAGCGGCTGGTTCGAATTTCCCGGGAAATCCCCCAGGATTTAACCATCACGGAACTTTTTAACACCACCGATCAGATTGAAAATTCAATCGGTCAGGTTACTTCCACCGCCGTGAGCGGAGCTATCCTGGCAATTCTTATCCTTTTTATATTTCTCCGATCCATTAAACCTACCATCATTATTGGACTTGCCATACCGATCTCCCTTATCATCACCATAATGCTCATGTACTTTATGGGGCTTACCCTGAACCTGATGACCCTGGCGGGCTTGGTCTTGGGGGTTGGAATGTTGGTGGATAACGCCATTGTTATTCTGGAGAATATTTACCATTACCGGGAAAAGGGGGCAAAACTAAAACCCGCGGCAGTTTTGGGTACCCAGGAAATGATTATCGCCATTACCGCCTCTACCTTAACCACCATCTGTGTTTTTGCGCCCCTGGTACTGTTTAAGAGTCTTTTGGAAATGGGGGGCGAACTATTTTCGGGCCTGGCGTTTACAGTAGTTATCTCCCTTGCCATGTCCCTGTTTGTGGCGCTGTTTCTTGTACCGGTCCTTTCCAGCCATTACCTTCCCCTGGTAACCCGCAGGCAAAAACCTTTAACCGGAGCCCTGGTGGGACTGGATCGTAAATTTGAAAGTTTTTTCGCCTGGCTGGACGAAAAATACCGGCGGGCAGTACGCAAGGTGCTTAAGCATAAATTTATCGTATGCTTCTCGCTCCTGATTCTGTTTGTCGGGAGTATGTTTCTGGCTGTTTTTGTGGTGGGCTATGAATTTATGCCCCAAGAAGAGGCGGACAATGTATCCATCACCGCCACCCTGCCCATGGGTTCTTCCTTGGCCCAGACCGAGTCTACCCTGCAGCAGCTTCAGGGTATTGTAGAAAGGGAAATTGAAAAAACCGCCTATAAAGAGATAGTCCTTAACGCCGGCGGCGGCGGCATGTTTTCCAGCGGAAGCCACAGCGGCTCCCTGCGGATCAATTTAGTGGAGTACAAAGAACGGCCCCTTTCCGCCGAGGATATTAAAACCCGGCTCCGGGCCCACTTTAACGAATTCCCCGGGGTGTCCTTTTCCTTCGGCGGTGGATTCGGCGGCGGCGGCATGGGCGGGAATCCCATTGACATAGTCCTGCGTACCGACGATCTGGTAAAGGGAAAGGCCCTGGCAGACCGGATATCCCTCTTAATTAAAGAGAAAATTCCGGAGGCCACCGAACCGGCAGTGGACCTGCGGGATGGGCTTCCCCAGATAGAAATAGAACTGGACCGGGAAAAACTATATGCCCTGGGGCTTAATACCGTTACCGTGGGAAACGAAATTAAGGCCGCCGTGGACGGCATTACCGCCACCAAATACAAAGATGCGGGTAACGATTATGACGTGGTACTGATCCTGGCGGAAGCGGACCGCAGTACCCGGCCCGCTCTAGATCATATTTTTATCAACAGCCAGATCGCCGGACGGGTGCCCCTTTCCAGCTTTGCATCCTATGAAGAAGGCACCGGTCCTCTTACGATCCGGCGGGAAAACCAAAGCCGGGTTATCCACATTACCGCTGGGGCCGTAAAGGGAACGAAGCTTAACGAACTTTCCACCAAGGTCCGTAATCTTATTACCTCGGAGATCCCCGCGGAAGAAGACGTGGTGATTGAATATGCCGGGGACAATGCGGATATGGCCAAGATGATGGTAAACTTTGCTCTGATCCTGCTGGTAGCCCTTTTCCTGGTTTTTGGAGTCATGGCCAGCCTTTTTGAATCCTTTAAAGATCCCTTTATTATCATCTTTACCATACCCCTTTCCATGATTGGCATAGTGCTGATTTACCTTATTACCGGATCGGTCTTTAATATACTTACCGCGGTGGGTCTTTTAGTACTTCTGGGAGTTATCGTCAATAACGGTATAGTCCTGGTAGACTATACCAATCTGCTCCGCAAACGGGGCTATTCGCTTATTGAAGCCTGCGTAGAGGCGGCGGGAAACCGGCTGCGGCCCATCCTTATGTCCACCCTTACTACGATTCTGGGCCTGGTTCCCATGGCCTTTTTCCCCGGTGAAGGGTCGGAACTGGTGGCGCCCATCGGTAAAACAGTCCTGGGGGGACTTTCCTTTGGTACCCTGATGACCTTGTTCCTTATGCCGGCAATTTACGCGCTCCTAAACAAGCG
Source organism: Spirochaetaceae bacterium (assembly GCA_031275945.1). Classification (GTDB taxonomy): domain Bacteria; phylum Spirochaetota; class Spirochaetia; order Treponematales; family Breznakiellaceae; genus JAISLT01. The sequence goes on along the minus strand of JAISOA010000169.1, from coordinate 13,596 downwards.
GGATGACGCGCGGAGGGCCAGGGCAGAAGCCCGGAGAGAAGCTGTGGCTGCAGGTTTAGGCCGCAGGGCGGCGCTCGATATTGTCAAAAAATTATCCGAACAGCCGGATATGGAAACGGGGGACAAAAAAACCGGCGGCGGGGAGGAAGATTATGCTAAGAATTGAGATTATCGCCAATCACTCGGTGGAAGATAATATCCTGGAGGCATTGAAGGACCACGGGGTGGGGAAATACTATACCCTGTATCCTAACGTAACCGGGGTCGGTTCCGCCGGCCCCCGCATGGGGGATGCAATCTGGCCGGAGGACAATTTTGCCCTGGTGGTGTGGTGCGAATTCGAAGAAGCCCTGGGCATTGCCGAAGCAGTGGGGGCCGTAAAGAAACAGTTCCCCGAGGAAGGGATTAAGATTTTTGGACTGCCGGATACTTCCTCCGGCTAAAGGGGCGGTGACGTATATCTATCCGTAGACGCTCTGTCGGGTCCGGCTGTACGGGAACGCCGGAGCAAGCTTGAACCCTTTTGACAGAATGTTTATAGTTAAACTACGGAGAAAAAAATGCCCAACGATTTTACGATTGAAGAACTGGGAAAGTGTAATATCAAATCGCCCTTAACCTTGTCCAAGGTGCAGGGGGACTTTATAGCCAATTATGTGACCGATGATAACTATATCAGACTGGATGTAACCGCCAAACTCGGTAAACAGGAAGCCCTGGAACGGAAAATGGTTTTTGAGGCCGCCGGTCCCCGGGAGATGATTTATTTTAGCCCCCAGCATGTCCATGCAGGTATTGTGAGCTGCGGCGGCCTGTGTCCCGGCATCAACGACGTAATCCGGGCCATAGTCCGCTGCCTTTGGTTCCGCTACGGGGTACGCCGCATTACCGGCATCCGTTATGGTTACAAGGGATTCCTCCCCGAGTATCACTTTGGTACCAAGGAGCTTAACCCCGATGTGGTGGACGACATCCATAAAATCGGCGGTACCGTTCTGGGCAGCGCCCGGGGAGGCGGAAAAGAGGTCTCCAAGATCGTCGATGCCATGGAACAGTTAAACCTTAACATGCTTTTTACCATAGGCGGCGACGGAACCCAGCGGGGGGCTTTGGACATAGCCGAAGAAGTGGGCCGCCGGAAGCTTAAAATAGCCAACATCGGCATTCCCAAAACGGTGGACAATGATTTTTCTTTTATCCAGCAGTCCTTTGGTTTTGATACCGCTGTGGCCAAGGCGGTGGAAGTGGTTACCGCCGCTCATATGGAAGCCCATTCCCAGATCAACGGCATAGGACTGGTTAAACTCATGGGCCGGGAATCCGGTTTTATTGCCGCCCATACCGCCCTGGCAAGCCATGAGGTTAATTTTGTACTGATTCCTGAAATCCCCTTTGAACTGGATGGGCCTAACGGATTTCTTCACCATCTGGAAGAGCGGCTTGTTAAATCCAAACATGCGGTAATTGTAATAGCCGAGGGGGCCCTGCAGGATCAGCTTATCAAAGAAGTAAAAACCGATGCGGGGGGCAATGTTAAGATGGCCGATGTGGGAACCTATATCCGGGATAAGATTATCGAATATTTTGACGACAAGGGCATTGAAATAAATTTAAAGTACATCGATCCCAGTTACCAGATTCGGTCGGCCCAGGCTAATCCCAGCGATTAAATTTACTGCGAACGGCTGGGGAACGCTGCGGCCCATGCGGCCATGACGGGGAAAACGAAGTGCGTCATAGGATTGGTGAACAATGAATTTGTCCATTTGCCTATGAAAGCGGTGGTTTCCCAGCGCAACCATGTGGACCCCGAGGGCAATCTTTGGCGGGACACCCTGGATGCCACCCATCAACCCATACTCATGGTGAACAATCCCATGGGGACATTTTTTAACGAAGGCATTACAGAAACGCAGTGATCTAAACCTGCACCGGCAAAGGGCCGGGGCGCTAATCCGTTTTAGCCTGCCGGCGGCACACCCAGACGGCGGGCGTTTTCTTCAAGGTCCGCCCAAACTTCCGGCGCCACAGGCACCCCAAGCCGTTCGCATTCGGCCTCGGTTTCTCGGCTCTTAAGTCCCGCATAGTAAACCCGGTCCGCCCCTTCCGCCGCAGGCAGGGCGCTTAGGGCGGTAAGCAGGGCGGAAAGATCCCGTTTGAATTCCACCGGATCCCGGAAAAGGTCCAGTTTTAGGGCAAGGAAGAAATGGCAGACCCGGGCGGAGGTAGTTTCGGAATCCCGGACGGCGCCGCCGAAAATTCCCCCGGAGGTGAGGGCGCAGAGTATGTCCACCATCACGGCAAGGCCGTAACCCTTGTAGCCGCCCAATGCGGTTCCCTCCCCGCCCAGGGGAAGCAGGCCGCCGCCCCTCAGGTAGAGCATGTCTTCCAGAAGGCTTGCCGGATCGGTGGTAACCTTTCCGTCCACTCCCACCGCCCAGCCCGGAGGTATTTTCCGGCCCTCCCGTTCCGCTATCTCTATCCTGCCCCGGGTAACGGTGGTGGTTGCCATGTCAAGGCTAAAAAGCGCCCCGTTCTCCGCCGGGGCGGCGAAGGCTATGGGGTTAGTGCCGAAGAAGGCGTTCCGCGCATTGGTGGGCACCCCCAGGGCGGCGGTGTTGGAAAAAGCCATGCCGATCATGTCCGCCCGGGCGGCCATCTCGGTGTAGTAGCCCGCTATACCGAAATGGTTGGAATTCCGGATACTGCAAAGCCCCACGCCCTGCTTCCGAGCGGTGTCTATAACCCAGTCCATGGCAGCCCTGCTCAGCGACATTCCCATGGCCCCGCCGGCATCCAGGACCCGGGAGACCAGCGTTTCCCGGAGTACTTCGGGGCGTATCCCCCCCCTGATCAGCCCCGCCTCGATCCCCCGGATATAGCGGCTTAGATGCGCTACGCCGTGGCTCGGAATACCCCGCGCATCGGCGGCCACGAGAATCTTTGCCGAATCTTCCGCTTCCACCGGGGGGATGCCCAGGGCGGTAAAGATGCGGCGGCAAAAATCTTCCAGTTTCCGGCGGGGGATCCGGATTTTTCCGCCGGGAACGGGATCGGCACTTTCTGTTCCGCGGGACATGTACCCTCCTTACAAACAATTACAATCGGAATTCGCTCTTCCGCGAAGCTTCGTAATTTCAAATTGCCAAAGAATATCCACAACCCGGAATTGGGGCTATGGATTGCAGAACGACCCTGGGCCTTTAATTTTACGAGGATTGGGTTTCCCGTTTAAATCCCTCGGAAAATCGCTCTAAAAGGCTGGATAGTTGTTTTTTAGAAGTAATGCCAAAACTATTTAATACCTTGGGCTCAAACTGATCAAATACAATAGTACAGTTTTCGTATTCGCACAGCATGTTGGCCAGATAAACGGTAAAAACCAGGTCTTGGTCCTCTTGGGCGGCGGCAAGCGGATCGTGATGGTATTGGATGGAATGGACCAGATGCTCGGGGAAATTCCACTTTTCTGCAACCATGGCCCCGATTTCCGCATGGTTCATCCCCGCAGCAAAGTCCTCAAAGGTGGATGCCGGAAGCCCCTTTTCGGAACAAAAGCTTTTAATCTTGTCCAGCAAATCCGGATGGACATTGGCAAAAATAATCTTACCCATGTCATGGAGGATCCCCCCCACATATACGTCCTCCAGTAAGTTCGGATCCGATTTAAAATTTTTCGCCAGATTATAGGCATAAAAGGCCGTTCTATACGAATGTTCCCACAGGTTCCGTTTTGCCGTGGTTTCATCCCCCAGGAGCTTCTGGGTCCCATAGGAATAGAGCATGTTTCGTATGCCCCGCATTCCCACCAGTTTAACCGCTTCGGAAATATTATCCACCCGCTTAGACAGCATGTACTGGGCAGAGTTAACAACCTTAAGCACATCCGCCGTCAGGGCCGGGTCCATGGAGATTTGCCGGGCAATACCGGCCATTTCCGCTTTGGGATCCTCGATCATCCGTTGAACCAGCATAATATTTTCAGGAAACTGCGGCAGGGAATTAACATTCTCCACAATAGTTTGAGCAAGGGTGGAAAGTTTTTCCAGTCTGGTCTTTTCCAGGGGAATGATAATCCGGGCAATGGTTTCGCTGTCGGTTCCTACAATATCAAAACAATCCTCGTCCAAATTCATCTTTTTAAGCATAAGTACCAGGATCACAAGGCCAAGTCCGGCTCCTTCGGAATCGTCCAGAACCTGGGAAAGGGCGTCTTCCAGGTTATTGTATTGCCGGGAACGGGCCAACTTGTCATGAATACGGATAAGCTCGGTTTTGGTAACGGCAATATTGTTTCTAACTTCGATATAAATAACATTTTTCTTTATTTGGAAAATAAGTTTTATATAAAGACCCTTGTCTTTTTGAAGCTGAAGGTAGTGTCCGATATTATTAAGGGTATCGGCTTTAAAGGTGGACATACCAAGTTTATAATCTTCGGGGCTTGAAATATCCAAACCCCGTTCGGTAAAATAAACCCGCTTGGTATTGGCTTTCTTGGCGTTTACTGCCAGTTCCTGTACGCAATATACTACATAATCTTTTAAGCTTTCTTGATCCAGCTGTCGTAAAAAAATGGTCAACACCTGATCAATATACACTTCAATTTCGTGGGGAAGGGTAAAGGTAGTTATGGTTAAGGGTATGCCGGATTGAACGGCTTTTTTTATCTTTACTTCATCAACAACCAATTCCTGAGTCGTAGCCATGCATTTTTCCTTGTAAAATTTTCTTTATCTTGAACTATACACCTATTAGATACTTCACGCAAGGGACTTTGAACATTATAATGCAAATAATGGAACTTAGGATCATTGTATTCCTGGCGGCTTTTTTTCTGTTTTTGCCTATTATACGGCCCCTGGTAAGAGGTTTATGGGCCCTGAAGGGACTTACCGTCTGCCCCCTTTTGGCCCTGGGTATGTTACTGGGAATTTTCCCCGCCTATGGCTTCCGTCCCGAATGTCTTCCCTTGATTTGCTTTGCGCTTTTTTTTACCGCAGCTAATTTTTCGGACCTATGTGCCCTGTTTTCCGGCCTGCAAAGCGATTCCTACCGGGATCGGGGTTTAATTTTTACCTTCGCTTTGGTAGCAGGGTTTATGCTTGCTTTGTGGATAACTTTGTACTTCGCCCCGTCCATAGATACCCGCTTTAGTACCCGCGGGGTAGAAACCTTAGCCCTGCAAGATACGGAAGACAGGGTATTATATGTCCGGATATACGGCCCTGTGGAGAACCCCGCCTCCGGCGCCACGGAAGAACCTGATGCCGGGAACCCGGGGACCAACGCTGCGAAAAATTCCGGACCAGCCGCCGCGGCAACCCTAGCCGCCGGCGCTATTCCTGAATTTCCGGCTTCCCGGAACCGGCCCCTGCTTATCCTGCTGCCGCCGGCGGCCGGCTCCCTGTATGTAACCGATACGGTCTGCGAAGCCCTTAGGGACCGGGGATTTACGGTCCTTACCTATTCAAGACCCGGTTTCGATTCCCCCGCCATTGACGGGAACAACGAGGCGGTACGGCTTTCCATTCCCGGTTTATACCGGCTTATTAACGCCCTGGGCAGGGGCCTAAACGATGTGGCCGCCAATGCCGGCGGCAGGGATTTGGAGGAAGGCCGGCGGCGGGATCTGCAGTTTCTTTTGAAAGAACTGGATCGAAACATAAACCTGCGTGTTAAACTATCCTCCGCCGGGGATACTGTCTTTTTGGCCGGTTACGGCGCAGGGGGCGCTGCCCTTACCGTTTTGGCAGGGCAGGAGGGTTTTATAGAAACATACGGGCAAATTCGGGGGATCATAGCCCTGGAGGGCCCCATTCTTACTTCGCTGGCCGGGGACCTTTCGCCGGATCCGCCGCCGGAACCCAATAATCCGGCCGGCGTCTTCTTTCGGCACATAGGGAATTTTATCCGGGGTTTTGTGCCCCAGAAAATTACCCGCATAGAAAACATACCCCAACCGAAGCTTCCCATACTGTTTATCCTTTCCGGCAGGGTTATTCAAGACCGTTCCGGCCGGTATGAAACGATCCTGCGGACCCTGGGAGCTTCCAAGGATCTGGCGATCCTGGCTGCGGTTCCCGGGGCAGGGCCTTTTGATTATTCCGGCAGTCCCCGGTATTATCCTATTTACAGTCTTCTTTTCCGGGGAATCAGCCATAGCCCAGGGGATCTGCCGGCAGGGCCGGAATTAACCGCATCGCTGATAACCAATTTTGCCGCCCTGCTTCTGGACCAGACCGGCAAACCCGCGTATACCGGTGAATTCCCGTATGGCGATGACTTTCCCCGGGCAGAGGAAGTCCCCATGGATGGCCCGGTCCGGGACAGCCGCGAAATCGCCGGGACCTTAAAAACCACCGTCCTCGACAGCCGTATCTATCTGGAAACAGGAGGGGTCTGGCATATTCCCGGCGGCCGGACTATACTTCAACCATGACCGGTACGGTATATACCCAGACTTTGGATGATTTTTTTAGATCGGTCCTTGATATAGAAGGGTTCAACGCCATTGATTCTTCAATGAACGGAATCCAGGTGGATAATGACGGATCCCCCATTGAAAAAATCGCCTTCGCGGTAGATGCCTGCCTGGAGAGTTTTAAACGCTGTGCTGCAGCGGGGGCCGGAATACTCTTTGTTCATCACGGCCTTTTTTGGGGATCCCCCCTGGCCCTAAGGGGCCCGCACCGCCGGCGGCTTAAGTATCTTCTGGACCATAACATTGCCCTTTATGCGGTTCATCTGCCCCTGGATCAGGATCCCCGGCTGGGAAACAATGCGGCCCTGGCGGAACTTTTAGGCATCGAGGATCCAAAACCCTTTGGGGTTTACCACCAAAAGAAGATAGGCTATACGGGGAGATTGACCCCCCCCCTTACTATAAACGATGCGGTTAAAGCCATAAGTTATTTGGACAGGCCCCCATTGGGGGTGTATCCTTTTGGAAAACAATTAAATGAAACCTGCGCCGTTATTTCCGGCGGGGCTTCTGATGAAGCGCTGCAGGCCATAGAAGCGGGGGTGGATTTATACGTTACCGGAGAAATGAAACACCCTGCGTACCATCAGGCCCTGGAAGGACGCTTGAATATGATAGCCGGGGGTCATTATTCCACGGAAGTATGGGGACTTCGCCGGGTTATGGAAGAATGTTCGGTTCAACTTGATATTGCGGTGGAATTCCTGGATATTCCCACAGGACTTTAAACAGGAGAAGCAGGTGAAAAACAAAGTATGGCCTTTTTCGTTAACCGCCTTTGCGGCGCTGGTGGATCAGATATCAAAGGCCTTTATTGCACAGTGGCCGGAAAATTCCCTCATTAAGGATGTATTCGGCAATGAATTCCTTGAGATTGTTCATGTCCGGAACACCGCCATTGCCTTTAGCCTGGGGCACAATTTACCGGAAAGATTAAAACCGGTTTTGTTTATTCTGCTTCCTTTGGGGGTGCTGGCCTTTTTAATCGTATACTACTTTAGAACCACTGATTTTACCCCCGTGCAACGCTGGGCCGTCGCGGGTATTTTGGGGGGGGGAATTGGCAACCTGATCGATCGTATTTTCCGCCCCGCCGGAGTAGTTGATTTTATCAGCGTAAAAATGTACGGGATTCTGGGATTTTACCGGTGGCCCACCTTTAACTTGGCCGATTCGTTTGTGGTCATTTTTGGAATCCTGTTGCTTATAACGGTTTTTAAACCCGGAGCACAAAAAAAAGTATCCCCCTAAGGGTGGTGCTAAAAACCGCCACCGGACATTTTTTAGCGCTGTTGTAATGTGGTATTTGCGCACCGAAGCGCCCTATCCCCCGTAATCCGGCGGCGCTTCGGCGGCCAGCTTCCCTGTTCCCGGGTCGTCTGCTTGTATCCCGGCGGCATCTTTGCCGGGTTTTACGCCGCCGCCCGCCGCCCCGGATGACGCCGCCTTTGCGGGCAGGGTCTCTGCGGGCGGCGGTTTTGCCGACAGCGCCTGTGCCGCCAATGCTGCGGCTGTCCCGGGGCGCGGCTGTCCCGGGGCGCTTCGGGGGCCGGAGCGGACAGCACCGGGATCCTGCCCGGCAAGCCGGGCCGCGGCCCGGACAGCCCGGGCTGCCGCTTGGCCGCAACCGCATACCCGAGCAATGTCAGCCGGTTCCGCTGCAGCTATTCCTCCTATGCTCAGGTAATGCCGGATAAGAACCGCGGCCCGTTTTACCCCTATGCCTTCCACCGATTCCAGGGTTTCCATCCGCAGATCCTTTGACCGGAGGATCTGGTTAAGAGAGGTAGCAAAACGGTGGGTTTCATCCCGTACCTGTTGAAGCACCTTAAGGGCTTCGGAATGCCGGGGAAGGCTTAGGGGTTTTCCGGTTTGGGGCAGCCAGATCTCCTCGTCCCGCTTGGCCAGGCCCGCAAGATCGCAGCTCATTCCCAATTCGTCCAGCACCCCTTTGGCGGCATTCACCTGGCCCAGACCTCCGTCAACAAGGATCAGATCCGGTAATTCCCGGTTTTCCCGGAGCAGGCGGCTGTAGCGGCGCTTTACCGCTTCCCGCATGGCGGCAAAGTCATCCACCAGCCCCACCACGCTGTGAAGCTTAAAGCGGCGGTAGTTTTTTTTGTCCGGTATGCCGTTGGCAAAACTAATAAGCGAGGCCACGGGGTGTTTGCCGTCAAGCTGAGCTATGTCGAAACCTTCGATCCGGTCCGGCCTGGCTTTTAGGCCCAGGATATTTTTTAGCTCATCCAGGGCCGGTCCCGCTCCCCGTTCCTTAATCCGCCGCCGAAGATCCTCTTCGGCGTTCTGCGTAACCATGGCCATCACCGTCCGGTGGTGAATATCCGGCGGAACAAGAAGTTTCGGTTCCAGGCCAAATTGTTCGCGGAACCATTTGGCGGGGAAAGAAGGATCAAGGGGAAGAACTCCATCCCGGGAACATATATATATTGTCTCCGGCGGAAGCCGCTCACCGCTGTAGTAGCCGGTAATAAAGGTAATCAGGGATTCTTCTTCCTCCGAGGCGCTTCTGGTCCGGTATAATTCCCGGCCCGTAAGTTTTCCTCCTCTCATGGAGAAAATCGAAAAGGTAGCTAATACTCCATCGGCGGCCCAGGATATATAGTCCCGGCCCTGAGGATCAAAGTCTACCACCGCGCTGGTTTCCTTAAGCTTATCGATGGTTTTAATCGCATTGCGAAGCTGGGCGGCCCGCTCAAAGCGAAGGGCCTTGGCTTCCCCCTGCATCTCGCCGTTTAATTCGGCCATAAGGGATTGGGTATCTCCGGATAAAAGTTTCCGTACCCGGTCAACGTGGAGGCTGTACGCGGCTTCGGTTATTCTGCCGCAGCAGGGGGCAAAACAGCGCCCGATGTGATAGTACATGCAGGGAAAATCCCGCTTTCGCAGGGTCCGGCATTTACGCAGGGGGAATACCCGGTCAATAATATCCAGCATGTCGTCCATGGCCCCCACTTGAGGAAAGGGTCCATAGTAGGAGGAGCCGTCTTCAATTACATGCCGGGTCCTGAATACCCGGGGATAGGGGCCCGGTGTAAGCCGTATGACGGGGTAGGTTTTTCCGTCCTTAAGGTTAATATTGTATTTGGGGCTGTGCTGTTTGATAAGGGTGTTTTCCAGAAGCAGGGCTTCGTATTCATCCTTAACTATAATTGTTTCAATGGACGCCACATGGCGGAGTAGGGTTTGAGTTTTAATATCCTTTTCGCCGGAGAAGTACGAAACCAGCCGGTTCCGCAGGATCCGTGCCTTACCCACATACATAATACGGCTTTCGCCGTTTTTCATAATATACACCCCCGGTTCCCGGGGCGCTTCCCTGGCAATCTTTTTAAGGTCCATAGCTTAAATTACCGATATTTATGGATAACATTATGAGTAATTCGCGTAAAAGTATTTTTATGGCAATACTATTGTATAGTTTTTCCCTGGTTTTAGCCAGCCTAAAGCTGACGGCGATAGAGACCACCATGATCCTGGGAGCCTCTGCGGGCTGGCAGGGGGTGGAAAAACGTGTTCAGGTAGAGGAGTTGGAAGCCCTGCGGCCCTACCGGGTATTGGCCCTGTCTTCCGCATGGACCGGTTCCCTTTCGGCGGGAACCGGATCTGCGGGCTCCCGGGACGAAGAAATTATGGCCCTGTATGCGGCATGGCGGAATTTTCCTGCCCAGGAATCCGCCGTGGATTTGGCCCTGGATTTCGATGAAACCGCCCCGGAGCGCTTTACGGACCGCAGGGGCCGTTACCAGGTACAGGTTTCTCCGGCGGTCCAAAGCGTAAACGGACGCTGGGCCCGGTATGGCCGGGGGGCGGCCCTTTTTTCGGGGAACCGGGAAAATTCCGCCCCGGTAACGGTTAGGCCGGGAAATTCCGCGCTGTTTACACCGGGACGGAATGTCCGGGATTTTAGCCTGGAATTTTGGGCATATCCTAACGCCATGGAAAACGGAGAACAGCTTCTTTCCTGGGCGGCGGTGGATAACCAGCGGATTTTTTGCGAAGCCCAACGGAACAGACTTAGGTGGACCTTTCAGGAACTATTCAGCCCCCCCGGTGGCAGGGGGTCGCGGTTTACCATCATTCTGGAAGGCAGGACTCCCCTGGTTCCCAGGACCTGGAGCCATCACCTTATCCGCTACAATGCCGATTCAGGACTGCTTGAATACCTTATTAACGGCCAGATTGAAAACATCGCATATACTACCGCAAGCGGCAGGGAAGGGGGAGACGTGTATACCCCCCGGCTTAACCGGGACGGGGCCTTTGTATTGGGAAGCCGTTTTTCCGGGATCCTTGACGAATTTCGCATCTATAATAAGGTTGTCGCCAGTCCGGGGCGGACCGCCCTGGAAAATACCGGACGAGTCAGCATTGAACTTCCAGAGCTTGCAAAATTCCCCCGCAACGGGGGCCGCATCGAAACCCGGACCCTGGATCTTGGGGAACGGAATTCCATGGTCCTGCGGATAGAGGCCTCCGGTGGCCGCATGGGCCAGGCCCAGGGACAGCGGCGCATGGCGATACGCAACATCTATGCGGGCCGGGGCAACTTTCGGTTTCCCGACAATTCGATGCTGCAGTTTTTTATCCGGGCAGGGGAGGAGCCGTACCAGTTTAGCCGGATTTCCTGGACCCCCATTGTCCCCGGCGAGCCCGTACCGGAAACGATCCGGGGCCGCTATGTCCAGGTGGCTGCGGCTTTTTATCCCAGCGGGGATTGTGAAACCAGCCCCTATCTTGAAGAAATACGGATCATCTACGATAAAAACGAGGCTCCTTATCCCCCTTCGCTGGTAACAGCCCGGGCCTTGAATGGAGCGGTGGATCTTGCCTGGCGGCCCAGTCCCGACGAAGATACCCGGGGGTATCTTATCTACTACGGAACCACCAGCGGAGTGTATTACGGCGAAGGCGCCCGGTTGGGATCTTCCCCGATTGATGCGGGGAACCGGACCTCTCTGCGTATTGAAGGATTGCAGAACGGAACCCTGTATTTTTTTGTCGTGGCCGCATACGACGGAATTAGCCGGCGGCCCGATGAACTACATCCCGGCAAATTTTCCAAAGAAGTTGCCGCCCGGCCTCTAAGGATGAACGAATGAACCTTGATGCCGGTGGTATTCTGGATCGCGCCAAGGGTTCTTCCCGGGTGGGCGATCATGTGGAGGCGGAACGGCTTCTTAGACAGTACCTTGCCAAAGTGCCCGGGGACCGGACTGCCCATCTTCTTTTAGGGACCACCCTGGCAAAGGAAGATAAACTTGTCGAGGCGGCGGACGAATTTACCGCCCTGCTGGGAAAAAATCCCCAGGATGTGGAAGCCCTGAATAATTTGGCGGTAATCTACCGCCGGCAGGACAAGTTTCAAGACGCCCTAAAGGTCCTGATGGATGCCATTGATATTGACCCCACCAGGGCGGAATTTCATTACAATATCGGGAATATCCATAAGCAACTGGGAAATTTACAGGCCGCCTCCATGGCCTATGCCAAGGTGGTGGAATTGAACCCCGATTATGTTCACGCCTATAATAATCTGGGAACGATTTACGAACAGCTTCACGAATACGACAAAGCCTACAGTATGTTCCGCAAGGGCCTAAGTTTGGATCGAAACAATCCTACCCTTCATTTTAATTACGGTGTTGCCCTGGAGGCAAATAGCCGCTTTGACGATGCCTTGAATGAATACAAGGCCGCCCTGCGAAGTAAACCCGGCTGGTTTCAGGCTATGAACAACATGGGGATTATCTTTTTTAAACAGGGTCAGCACAGCAAGGCCATGGATACGTTTAACAGGATCCTCCATGTGGATCCCCTGAATGCGGAGGCCCGGAACAATATGGGGGTTGTGCTGGCAGATCAGGGCAAGACCAAAGAGGCAATAGAAAATTACCGCCGGGCCATAGAAGTGGATCCCAGATATACTAAGGCGGTGATTAATCTTGAACGGGTCCTGGAAGATACGGGGGATTTTGCCGATGCGATGGTGGAACTGGAAAAACTTATCAAACTGGTTCCCAACAGCGCCGATGTACGCTGCCGCCTGGCCTCGCTTTATCTTAAAATGGAACGGTATCCCGAGGCCCTGCAGCAGGCCAAGGCTGCCCTTGACTGGGAACCGGAAAATATTCAGGCCCTGCGAATCCAGGGAACCGCCCAGCGCGTTATGGGCAACGATGCAGAGGCAAAAAGGAGCTTCGAAAAGATCCTTACGGTGGATCCGGGAAATTATACATTTCAACTGGATTTGGCGGACATTCATTTTAAACACAAGGAGTACAAGGAAGCCGAAAAGCGAATTATGGCCTTTCTTGCCCGGCGTCCCAATGACCGGGAAGCAAAGATGCTTTTAGGAAGGCTCTACGCTGCCATGGGAAACCGCGCCCATGCTATTCAGATCTTCGAAGAACTGGCAAAAACGGATCCCGGCGATACCGAAGCCCTGGCCGCCGCCGCGGAACTCCACAAAGATGCGGGGGAAGTGGAAAAGGCCCTGCGTACCGCGGACAAGCTGGTGAACCTTCAGGGCAAGCGGGCAACCCCCGACGATCTTTCGGATCTGAACGAATCCTTGGCATTTTATGAAAACGCCGTTAAAGCCTATTCTTCCGACCTAAGTTCCATGTGGGACAAAAATCTTAAGGTACTGCAAAATGCTGCGGCGGAAGCGGAACAAGCGGAAGAAGAGGAGGATCTGTCCTTTTTAATGGGGACGACGGAAAAAGCTCCTCCGGTGGACGAGGAAACGGAAGCTCTTTTTATTGAAGATCCGGAGGAAGAAGCGGAAGACGAAGAAGAATTGTTTATGAACGAGGAACTGCCCCTTATTGACGAAGAGCAGATTCCCGACCTTTCCCTGGATAATCTGGCAGAGCCGAATTTTTCTTCGGGGGAAACTCCTTCTTCTCAGGGGCCCCAGGAACCTTATTATCCTAACGGCGATCCGGTATTTTCGGATCCCCTGTCCGAATACCCGCCACCACCGCAACAGCCGCCGCAGTACCCGCCGCCCCAACAACCACTGCAGCAACCGCAACAGCAGCCACAGTACCCGCCGCCCCAACAACCACTGCAGCAACCGCAACAGCAGC
>JAISOA010000113.1 GCA_031275945.1 Spirochaetaceae bacterium | reverse complement strand
TTTATACCGGGGACGGCAAGAGGCTTACGGATATGTGGCAGTACGGCGGCCGGGCCCTGCTGGGCTATACCCCGCCGCAGCTGTTGCGGGTCTTTAAAAACACTGCGGAACGGGGCCTTTTTGTCCCCCTGCCACACCCCGCCGAAGACCGGTTGTACAGAGCCCTTTCGGTACTGCTGCCTCGCCGCCGGTTTCGCCTGTTCCCCAATGACGCCGCCTTACGGGAGGCCCTGGCCGCCGCAAACTTTCCCGCCGGGGTATTTGATCCCGCCGTGGACATGGGCAAAAAGGCCCCGAAAACTGTTCCCACCCTCTGGAGGCCCTGGCTTATGGATCCGGCGGTACTGGATTCGCCCACGCCGGAGACCGCCTCGCTGCTGATCCCGGTGCTGCCCCTGCCATTTCCCGGTGCTCCGGCGGTTCTTGCCCTGGATCCGGCTCTGGAGGCCCCCTTTCCCCCGGCGCCGCCCCTTTCCCCGGTTATACTGGCCGCCGCGGCACAAAGCGTCCACAGGCTTCTGGCCGCGCCGGGGCGCCCTTCCTTTGCCGGACTGGACCGGGTTCTTACCGGGAATTCTTCCTGGAAACGGACAGGGATCTACCTGAACTACAATCCCCCGGGTACCCGGGGAATGCCGGATTACCAAACGGTTTTTAGCCGTTTCCTTGAAGGCGGCTTTCTGCTGCCCCCCCTTCGGGAAGAGCCGGTGATCCTTCCCGGGGAACTTTCCGCCGGGGAAGAGGTGAAATTGGCGGCATTGGTCTCTGCCACGGTATAGGCGAAACCGGTCCCTTGTAATTTTACCCCAAAAAACCGATACTGTACCTATGGATCCGGGGGAAGTGCTATTAATCGTAAGCCGGTTAAGTATAGAGGGGCTGGCGGCTTTTTTTGCCATCATGCTGTGGTCTAAAACCCGGGATGTAGCATGGATGCTTATGGTTATTGGAACCATCGCCGGCTATGTGGAAACGGTTTATTCAATTTTGGATCTTTTTGGCATCATGGGGGAGCAGCTTTCCATTGCTTCGGTACCGGTGGCGGCCATACTGCTTCCCAACCTGAGGACGGGATTCTTTATCGCCGCCTTCGTGGTTATGGTGGTCCGCAAACTTAGGCGCCGCTAGGAGCTTGTTGCCCTTCGCACATAAAATCCACAAGTGCAACAGGCTCCTAGGGGAAGCCCCTAAAGCGGGGGCTTGACATATCCGGCAATTTCAGCCATATTTTGATTCATTGCCAAAGGTACATAGCCAAGGGTCCGCTAGGCGGGGAGCCCAGCAACCCAAACGGGCTGCTTGGCGAACGTAGGGTATGTACCCTAGGTCAAGCACCTTATGAGAACAACATATCCCGTTGCTTGCAGCGGGGTTGTTGGTTCCGCATGTTATTTTTTTATAGAAGGGTTTAGGAATGGATACGGTATTTGTTAAGCCTGCCAAGGTTGAACGGAAGTGGTTTGTAATTAACGCCGAGGGCAAGGTTCTAGGACGGGTTGCGGCCAGGGCTGCGGCTATTGCCCGGGGAAAAGAAAAGGCTATTTTTGCTCCTCACCAGGAAGTGGGCGATTTTGTAATCATCGTCAATGCCGAAAAAGCAGCCCTTACAGGCCGCAAGGCGGCGCAAAAGCTCTATTACCACCATACCGGTTATGTGGGGGGGCTTAAATCAAACTCCTATGAAAAACTTTCTGCCAGGCATCCCGCGGCTCCCATGCAGCTGGCGGTAAAGGGGATGCTTCCCAAGGGACCCCTGGGCAGGAAATTGTTAAAGAACGTAAAGGTCTACGCGGGACCCG
Source organism: Spirochaetaceae bacterium (assembly GCA_031275945.1). Taxonomy (GTDB): domain Bacteria; phylum Spirochaetota; class Spirochaetia; order Treponematales; family Breznakiellaceae; genus JAISLT01. The sequence continues at coordinate 11,550 of JAISOA010000113.1, read as the reverse complement.
CACATCCCCATGCAGCCCAGAATCCCCAGGTTATTAATCTCTAAGAGGTAGAACGGTGATAAAGAATCTTGGAATCGGTACCGGCAGAAGAAAAACCTCCGTTGCCCGGGTCTATGTTCGGGACGGATCGGGCAAGATCCTCGTCAATGGCAAGGACTTGACTCAGTATTTTCCCCAGGGGGAACATGCCATGATGGTTCGTCAGCCTTTAATGGTAACCGCCAGCGAAAATAAATTTGACGTGCTTATTAATGTCTATGGCGGCGGTTCCAACGGCCAGGCCGGGGCCTGCCGTCACGGCTTGGCCCGGGCGCTCTGTCAGGTTGATGCGGGTAATTCGCTTTCCCTGCGGAACAACGGCTTTCTTACCCGGGATCCCCGGATGGTGGAACGAAAAAAATACGGTCAACGGGGCGCCCGCCGGCGCTTCCAGTTCAGCAAACGCTAAGGCTCAGCCGGGTTTTTCCCCCGTATCGCCGGGCGCTATACTGCTTGCCGTCCTGCCGGTACAATTCCGGCGGATGGAGCTTTTTCCAGGATATGAACACGTTGCGCGTTGAATCGGTTAGACAAAACCGGGACATTGTCAGCCTGGGTCTCGATAGCGGTTCGGTGATACGCCTTAGCCTTGCGTATCTGCCCCCGGAATATGCAAATTTTTTGCTATACCCCGGCGCCGTTTTAAACGAAGAGGCCGGGGCCATCCTGTACCAGGGGGCGGCTTGTCTGGCCGCGGAAAAAGCGGCCTTGCGCCTTATCGCCCGGGCCGAGCAATGCGCTGCAGGCCTTGAGCGTAAGCTGGAACGGCGCGGACACGATCCTGCGGCAGTCCGGAGGGTACTCGGTCGGCTTTTGGAATTGAACCTTGTTAACGACGGCCGCTATGCGGCGCTTTGGCTTAAATCCCGGATTAGCCGGGATTTTCGGGGACCGCGGAACCTTGAGGCGGCACTGAGGGCCAGGGGGATAAACCGGGAAACTGCCAAAGCCGCCCTGGAATCGGCCTTAACCGAGGATGCGGAACTGAAGCTTCTGGAGCGCTGCCTAAAAAAAGCCCGGGGAAAGAAAAACCCCGGCGCCGGGGACATCAGATTTTTCCTTAAAACAGAAGGTTTTTCGCACGACGCCATTGAACAGTATTTTTCCGGCGTCCTTGAAGCGGCTCCGGAATCCTAGTCCCAGGACGATCAGAACAAACAAATTTTGCCGCATCCTCTTGACAAAAATGCATAAATAATAAATTATTACCTAGTAATCCGATGTTATTTATCGGATATATTTTCATAAGGAGAGGACGATGAAAAAAAGAATACCTGTACTGACTATGCTGACGGTTTTAACGCTGGGCTTACTTGTCGCCGGATGCGGCGGCCAAAAAAAACAGGAAACCCAGGAGACAGTGGTACGGATAGGACTTATGGGCGAAGAACTCCGTCCGGCTTGGACCCGGGCCGCGGAATTCCTGGCCGCCGAAGGCATCAAGGTGGACCTGGTTAATTTTAGCGACTATGCGGTTCCCAACCGGGCTTTGGCGGACGGCGATATTGAACTCAATTCTTTCCAGCACGACGCCTTTTTACAAAACGAAATCGCCAACAACGGATACCAGATTAGTTCCTTTGGAAATACGGTGATCTTTTTCCTGGGGGTATATTCCAACAAAATTAAGACCCTGGAGGAACTTAAAGACGGGGATACCATTGTCATTATGAACGATGCCACCAACGGAGGCCGGGCCTTAAAGGTACTTGAATCCGCCGGGGTATTTACCCTGGATCCCTCCAAGGGGAATGTTCCCACGGTGAACGATATTACGGTAAACCCAAAGAATATCAAGATCGTAGAGGTGGACGCGGCCCAGACCTACCGGACCCTGGACGATCCCCAGGTGGCCGCCGCAGTGGTTAATTCCAACTTTGTGGTAGACGCCGGAGGCGTTCCTCTGCGGGATGCCATCTATATTAAGCCCATTGATTCCGAGTCTGATAAACCCTACATCAACATTGTGGTGGGCCGGGATGCGGACCGGGATAATGAGACCTACAAAAAGGTGGTGGCGGCCTTTCAAACCGAGGAGGTAAAAAAAGTAATTGAGGAAGAACCCCCGCTAACGGGGATTGCCCTTCCCGCATGGTAGAATCCGGTATATACTGGTAGGTACAAGCGACTTCCCGCTTCAAGGTTTGCGGCGGGAAGCATTATGTACGGAGGACCCTTATGAAACTACCGGAAGAACTGCTGGACGCCGCAGAAGCGTACCGCAACGAAGTACAAAAAAAACTTGTCGTCGGCCATGAACTTCTTTATCTTTCCCAGGATGACGTTAAACGCATCCCCGTTACTCCGGCAGAAATTCTGGATCGTACCGAAAAAGCCTTGATTGCCTACAGCGCCAAAAAAGTGGACATGCCCTCTAAGATAGCCCTGCATCCTATTACCGATACTTTCTTTCATGCCATGCCCGCGTATGTACCGGAGGAATTTGCCGTGGGAATTAAGTGGGGGTCCTGCTATCCCGGTAACCGGGAAAAATACGGCTTTCCCCAGGCCCAGGGGCTTATTATCTACAGCGATCACCTTTCGGGCCTTCCCCTGGCGGTGCTGGACTGCAAGTACGTAACGGAGATCCGTACCGCCGCGGTTACCTATACGGCGATTAAATATCTGGCCCCGGAACATACAGAAACCTTTGGGATGATAGGCTGCGGCGTCGAAGGCCGCCAGCATGTAAAGAATATAGAGACGGTACTGCCCGGTTTAAAAACCATTTACGTATACGATATATACGAAAAGGCAGCGGAGAAGCTTATAGAAGACTACCAAAAAACCCTTAGGGCGCGGATCGTTAAGGCTTCTTCTTACGAGGACCTGGTAAAAAATTCCGCCGTCATCGCCTCGGCCACCGTTGCCGCCGAGAGCTACCATCCGATCATAGAAGACCGGTGGATCTCCGGCGGTAAAACCATCCTTTTGTGCGAGGGCCATACCCTGTACCAGGACAGTATCTTTAAACGGGCGGACAAGTACATCGTGGACAGCCGGGAACAGGTGGAACAATTTGCGGCCTACGGGTTTTACCCCTTTGGGCATCCACCCATTCACGCCGAAACCGGAGAGGTGGCCGCGGGCAAGGCGCCGGGGCGGGAACATCCCGGGGAACTGATCATCGCCAACAACTTTGGTATGGCGGTAGAGGATATGTTTGTGCTGCGGCTGCTTTTTGACCGGGCGCTGGAACATGCCATTGGGGTACGGCTGCCCCTCTAGGCCGCCAAAAGGACTCTGCGATGATACAACTTGTTAATGTGGATAAGACCTTTCACATTCCTGCCGGGGCCTCCTCCGACGGAAAGCCCCATACGGTCCATGCCGTACAGAATGTAAGCCTTTCCATTGAAGACGGGGACATCTTTGGGGTCATAGGATTTTCCGGTGCGGGAAAAAGCACCCTGGTCCGGTGCATCAACCTGCTGGAACGGCCCGATAGGGGGCAGGTTCTGGTGGACGGGGAAGATGTAACCGGCCTCCCTGAGTCAGAACTGCGGCACCGGCGAAAAAAAATCGGGATGATCTTTCAGCACTTTAACCTGTTCCGGTCCCGAACCGTGGGGGACAATGTGGCCTTTTCTCTTAAATACACCGGGATGAAAAAAGACGCCATCCAGGTCCGGGTAACCGAACTGCTGGAGTTGGTGGGCCTTTCGGACAAAGAACATGCCTATCCGTCCCAGCTTTCCGGGGGCCAGAAGCAAAGGGTCGGCATAGCCCGGGCCCTGGCGTCGAATCCCAGGGTTCTGCTCTGCGACGAAGCCACCAGCGCCCTGGATCCGCAGACCACCCGGTCTATCCTGGCCCTGCTTAAGGAACTAAACAAAAAACTGGGGATCACCATTGTTATTATTACCCATGAAATGCAGGTAATTAAAACAATCTGCAGTCATGCGGCGGTAATGGACCAGGGCCTTATTGTGGAACAGGGCCCGGTATTTGATATTTTTTCCAATCCTCAAAAGCAAATTACCAGGGACTTTGTGGCCGCCACCTCCCACTTATATAAGATCTACGATCTTCTGGAAGAATCTTCGCCGGTGATAAAACTAAAACCGGACCAACTGCTTGCCCATTTTAGCTACCAGGGCCGTAATACCGTAGACGCCCTGATATCCACCGCTTCCATCGAGTTTAACGTTAAGCTTAACATTATCTTTGGGGATCTGGATATTATCCAGGATACCCCCATCGGGGGGCTTATCATTATCATGGAGGGAGAGAAGGGCGCTCTAAAAAGAACCCTGGAATGGTTTACCCGCCGGGCCGTGGAAGTGAAGATCTTACAGAAAGGAGAAGACCATGACTAAGTTATTACGGATCCTTATGCCCAACGTGATGGTCCGGCTTCCCGAACTTTTTCGCAGTTGCTTTGAAACCATGTACATGGTGACGGTTACAGGAATTATCTCGTTTTTAGCGGGCATTGTTTTTGCCGTGCTGTTAACGGTAACCCGGCGGGGGGGTATACTGCAAAATCTTCCGCTTTGGACGGTCCTGGATAAGCTTATCAATTTTTTTAGATCCGTTCCTTTTATTATTCTTATTGCCCTGCTTATCCCCCTAACCCGGATCCTCGCGGGAACCGCCATAGGGGTTAGGGGCGCCATACCGCCCCTTATCTTCGGCACCGCGCCGTTTTTTTCCCGGCAGTTGGAAAGCGCCTTGGCGGAAATTGACCGGGGGTCCATTGAAGCGGCCCAGTCCATGGGTACCAGTCCCCTGGGGATCATCTTTCGGGTATACCTAAAGGAAAGCATCCCGGGGATCATCCGGGGGGTAACTATTACACTTATCAGCCTTATCGGCCTTACCGCCATGGCCGGCGCCGTAGGTGGCGGAGGTTTGGGGGATTTTGCAATCCGCTACGGATACCAGCGCTATCAAACCGACATTACGGTGATCACCGTGATCATCCTGATACTCCTGGTAACCCTAATTCAGGCCCTGGGGAATTTTTTCGCCCGGCGTTCCATGCATTAACGGGGAGACAAAAGGGATCAGGGCTATGAACAGACGGGTAACAATTATCGGAACGGGGAACGTCGGGGCCGCCACGGCTTTTTCTCTGGCCACCCAAGGCCTGGTTAACGAAATGGTTCTTATCGATGTAAAAGAAAAAAAATCCGAAGCGGATGTGCTGGATCTAAGGGACGCCACGGCCCGGCTTCCGGTGCAGCTTAAGCTTTGGGCCAATGACTGGGACCGGGGCGTGGAAAGCGACATCGTAATTATTTCCGCCGGCCCCCTGCCCAGGCCGGATCAAACCAGGCTCGATACCCTGGAAGACGGCAAGAAAATCATCAACGACATAATCCCCCGGCTTTACACCGGGGGCTTTGGGGGAATTATTATTAACATCACCAATCCCTGCGATGTGATTTCCCACCATATATGGTTAAAGGCCCGGGAATGCGGCGCTTCGCCCGGTTCCGGCGGAGGAAATATTTTTGGCACCGGTACATCCCTGGACTCCCTGCGGCTTCGCAGGATCCTCGCGGAACTCTGCGGAGTTGCCCCTTCCAGCGTAGAAGGCTATTCCATGGGTGAACACGGGGATTCCCAAATGGTGCCCTGGTCCCAGATCCGCATAGGGGGAAAGCCCTTTTTGGAACTGCGGGAGGCGGAATCCCGCATAAAAAAAGAGGACCTTGCAAATCTGGTTTACAAAACAAGCTATGCGGGCTGGGAGGTGCTGCTTCGCAAGGGCTATACCAATTACGGAATTGCCACCGCGACCGCGGATCTGGTCCGGGCGGTATGCAACGATGAAAAGCGAATTGTTCCCGTGGCAGCCCTGTTAAGGGGTGAATACGGTCTTTCGGATCTTCATATCGGTGTACCTGCGGTGATAGGAGCCGCCGGAGTAGAGAAGATTGTGGAACTGGATTTAAGCGCCGAAGAACTTGGGTTGTTTCATAAATCAGCGGAGCTAATTAAATCCTACATCGCCAAATTGAATTGAGGCCGTCCCAGGGTTACTTCCAAAAACCGGAATTGTGGGGAAGCCTTTTTGTACCCCGTACATTTTGCCATATATAAGGAGCATACGAATGCCCGCAACCAGCAACCATACCCGGAATTTTACCGAATCGGTGATACGCCGCATGACCCGGATCGCCATAGAATACGGGGCCATTAATCTGTCCCAGGGCTTTCCCGACTTTGATCCCCCCCGGAAGCTTACCGCCGCCCTGGCAAAGCTTGCGCCATCCGGTCCCCATCAGTACGCCATTACCTGGGGGGCGGCGAATTTCCGGGAAGCCCTGGCCCGCAAGCAAAGTCGCCGTATGGGTATTCCCGTGGACGGGGACAAGCATATTACCGTAACCTGCGGTTCCACCGAGGCTATGATAGCCGCCATGATGAGTACGGTAAATCCCGGGGACAGGGTAATTGTTTTTTCCCCCTTCTACGAAAACTACGGCGCCGATGCGATTCTTTCCGGTGCGGAACCCCTGTACGTGCCCCTGCTTCCTCCGGATTTTTGCTTTGACCGGACCATGCTACAGAAAGCCTTTGAACAGCGTCCCAGGGCGCTTATCCTTTGCAATCCCAGTAATCCTTCCGGGAAAGTGTTTACCCGGGAGGAACTGGAGTACATCGCCGGCCTGGCGGAACAATACGATGCCTGGGTTATTACCGACGAAGTATACGAACACATTGTGTATAAACCCGCGGAGCATGTATACTTTGCCTCGCTGCCGGGGATGGCGGAACGAACTATCAGCTGCTCCTCTCTTTCCAAAACCTACTCAATTACCGGTTGGCGCCTGGGCTACACCATCGCCGCCGAAGAGGTTACCGGAATTATTCGCAAGGTCCACGACTTTCTTACCGTTGGCGCCGCCGCTCCCCTGATGGAGGCGGCGGTTACGGCCCTTAACTTTCCCCCGGCCTACTATGAAGAACTCCTTGCATCCTATACAAACAAGCGGGACCTGTTTCTTCGCTATCTGGACGAAGCGGGTTTAGGGTATATAAAACCCCAGGGAGCCTACTATGTGCTGGTAGATATAGGCGAATTCGACAACACCGGCGATACCCGCTTTTGTGAATGGCTTGCCAAAGAAGTAAAGGTTGCGGCGGTTCCCGGTTCCAGCTTTTTTAAACCCCTGGAAGACGGCACTCAGGTAAACCACCTGATCCGCTTTCATTTTGCAAAGAAAGAAGAAACCCTCCGTTCCGCCGGAGAACGGCTTGGAAACCTGCGGGCCCTCTGGGCGGCCAGGGGATACGGGGAATCCAATATCCCTTGAGCCGGCATGACGGGTCCCCGTAAACAGCCCCGGCGGAATGTCCCGCCCCGTGGTTGCCAAGGGATCTTTCCTATACTACAGTTCTGGTATGGAAGAACAAAAACGGGACGCGGACTCCAAGGCGCTTAGACCGGGCTGCCTGGCACTTTACCGGGGCCGTCCCGTGATAGTTAAAGAACGGGGAGAAAAAATAAGCATCGACAGGGATGGTGAAACGATCAAGGTCCGGGAAAAGGATATCGAGGTCCTTCATCCCGGCCCGCTGTACAGCCTTAAGGAACTTGGGATTCCGGGTTTAGGAACCGCCGATTCTTCGGATACAAACCACTCTTCACGGCCTGCGGCCCTTTCCGGGACCGAACTGCGGGATGCCCGGGAATTAATCGAAGCCGGGGACACAAGCGTTACCCTTAAAGAACTTGCAGAACTGGTCTTTGGGGAATTCACCCCCCAAAGCGCCTGGGCCGCCTGGATCCTCCTGTCCGACGGGGTTTATTTTACCGGATCCGTAAGGGCCATACGGGCCCAGGACGCCGCAAAAACCGCGGCCGCCGAAGAAAAACGCCGGGAAAAAATCAGGGGAAGCCAGGACCGGGAAGCGTTTCTGGAAAAACTGCGGAACTCCCTTCGCTCGGGAGAAGCCATTGCCCCTGCCGAAGGGCGTTTCCTTCAGGATGTGGAAGCCCTGGCCTGCGATAAAAGCGACAAGAGCCGGACTATGAGGGAATTAAACCGCCGTGAAACTCCCCAGGAAGCCCACCGGCTGCTGCTGGCATGCGGGTACTGGGACCAGTGGGTTAATCCGTATCCCCGGCGCTGGGGCCTTTCTCCGGGGATCCCGGTCATGGAATTATCCGGCGGAACCGGGGAAGAACGGCGGGACCTTACGGGCCTTCCGGCCTTTGCCATCGACAGCCCCTGGAGTACGGATCCGGACGATGCGGTTTCCCTGGATATAGCCCCGGATGGGAAACGGATCCTCTATGTCCACGTGGCCGATCCCGCCTCGGTAATAGAACCGGATTCTCCGGCGGACCAGGAAGCCCGGGCCCGGGGAGCCACCCTGTATCTTCCCGAGGGAACCTGGCCCATGATCCCCGAAAAAGCCCTTTCCCGCTTTGCCCTGCTTCCGGAGGACACATCCCCGGAGAGGGGAATAGCGGCCTTGACCTTTAAGCTTAGCCTTGAAGGCCGAGACGGGGCAGAAGAGGGTGCCCTAGCCATTATGGATACGGAGATATTTCCGTCTTTAATTAGGGTTACCCGGCTAAGTTATGAAAAGGCCGATGTCTTGGCGGAAAACCCCGGTTCCACGGGAAGTGTTTTACAGCTCCTTTTTAAGCTGGGAGAGGAAAACCTTCGCCGCCGCCTTAACGCGGGGGGAGTAAACATCAGCCTGCCTGAGGTTCACATTTCGGTTTGTAAAGATCCCCGGAGTATCAATATTATCCCCATTGGAGTTTTCCGGTCCGCGGAGATGGTCCGGGAATGTATGCTTTTGGCCGGTGAAGGGGCCGCCGCATGGGCCGCCCGGCGGCGTCTTCCCTTTCCGTACGTTACCCAGGAGGTGGGGGATCTTCCCGCCAAACCCCTTCCAGGTTTGGCGGGAAGTTGTCAGCTTCGCCGGTGTATGCGGCCCCGATCCGTATCCGCCAGACCGGGACTGCACTGGGGGCTGGGGCTGGAAGCCTACAGCCAGGTAACCAGCCCCCTGCGCCGCTATACGGATCTTCTGGCCCACCAGCAGATCCGCGCCTGCCTGGGGAAGGAACTAAAAAAAGAATACCCCGCCAATCCGAACCCTCCCTATCCGGAACCCCTGGATGAAGAGGCCATACTGTTTCGCCTTGCCGCCGGAACAGCGGCGGCCCAAACCGTTACCCAGACGGAACGGGCCTCTAAACAGCATTGGACCGCAGTTTATTTGGAGGATCTGCTTAGCCGCCACAGAACCGCGGAGGAAAAAAACGGCGAGCTTCTCTGGGACGCGGTGGTAACGGAAAAACGAAACAACACCACGGGAATTATTATTCCGGCTCTGGGCCTTGAAAGTTCCCTGGGGGGAAACGTGGGGGAACCCAATGACGCCATACAGGTACGCCTAAAATCGGTAAAAATTCCGGAAGCAGAGGCGGTTTTTATACAGGCCTAAAAACCGGGGCAATGACAAGCCGGACTTTGTCCGGGCGGATTTTTACCCTACAGGAGATGTTCCATCGAAGCCCTATCAGGGCTTTCCGGAATGTATTCAATGTATTCTTAGATATAATACATATATGTTTCGTGCCCCGCGCCGGCAATGGATGCCAATGTTTTATTGTCAATGATCCGGGCGATTTTTGTGTTCAATTTGTCCAGAACTAAAAGGCGTATACAACGCTGGAATTTGTTTTCATCCTTGCCGGGTCCTTCCGGATCGGCCACCAGCATATCTCCCTCCAGAACCCGCAGCACATCCCCCAGGAGTATTTCTTCCGGAGGCCTGGTCAGCACATAGCCCCCGGAGGCTCCTTTAACGGAACGGATATACCCGGCCCGTTTAAGGATTACCGCCAGCTGCTCCAGGTAGCGCAGGGAAATGCCCTGCCGTTCCGCCACCGAAGCTAGAGAAACATGGGACTCGTCCAGGTGTTCTGCCAGATCAATAAGAAGCCGGATACCGTACCGTCCCCTGGTAGAAATTTTCATATTTGATATTCCGGGCTGTCCATTATTTCATAGGCCCGGACAAGATCTGCCATGTTTATGGAATCCACACAACGGGTAATTTCCCGGTGCAGTTCCTTCCAAACAGCCCGGGATTGGCACTTCGCTTCCCGGGTACAGAGGTTGTTTTTTACCGCGCAGTCCACCGGTTCCAGGGGGCCCTCCACTATCCGCAGAATCTCTCCTACGGTGATTTTTTTTAAGGGCTTTGCCGGAAGGTATCCCCCCTGGGGGCCCCGGATACCCTTGATAATTCCCGCCCGTCGCAGGGGAATAAAAAGCTGTTCCAGGTAGCCTTCGGAAATTCCCGTATCGCCGGCTATTGCCCTGGTACTGCTGTAGACCCCCTTGGGGAGCAAACTCATGTATAAAATGGCCTCTAAGGAATAGCGGCCCTTGGTAGATATTCTCATTTTTTATTCGTAGTGGGGTCTAATACCCAAGAACCCGCTTCGCGGGGGAGCTTCAGGGCGGTTAGAATTGGCAACGCCAACGAAAAGTGGTAGTAGATCCCACAATTAAATAACTTCCTTACAGAACAAACCTCGTAAACGGTGTAACGCCTACAAGATACCTCGCCCTTCAGGGCGAGGAGGTTCATTCCTAGTTAAATAATAGGATATCTTGGAAAAAAAGACAAGGGATTTTTTCCGCGCCGGGCCCCGCTGTACTATCCGTCTGTGTAGCGCCGCATTACGGCGGCCTGCGCTTAAGGATACACTTCTACCGGCAAGGCAATTCCTGTTCCCCGCAGCGCTGCTCTAAGCAGTTCCGCCCGTTTTTCCAACGTCGCCGCCGGAAGCGCCTGGGCCAAGGGGTCCTCCGGAGCGGGCCGGGCCTTACCGTATAGCTGTACCCCCCGCAGTCCAGGGCCAAAACCTTTTTTCCGCCGGGATCCCGGCCCGGCTTCCGCCGCAGTCCGGGCAATATCCGCAACCAGAGCAAGCCAGGCGGCCTCTTCTTCCGCCGGGGGAGGAATGTCCCGGATCCGGCAGAGCATGGTTTGTATGGTAAAGGGAGCGCCGGATCCGGCAAAATTCAGGATCCGGGAAATAAAAGAAGAAAAGGAAATGTCCGAACGATCCATGGCATGGTACCAGTCTTCGGTTCCGGCATCCAATTTTAGCCAAATATGGAGCCCCCGGGCCGCCGGGGACGATCCGTTTGCGGCCGCCGCGCTCCGAAGCAATTCAAAGGTCCCCGGATCCCCCAGGCCTGTTCCGTTGCTTATCAACACCAGCTTTACCGCCGGAACCAGCTTGTCCCGCAGGGCTCCGGCGGCCCTTAGGGCCTTTTCAAAATGGGGGGACATGGTGGGTTCCCCGTTACCGGAAAAACAAATATCCCGGATGATCCCCCCCATTCCCTCCCCCTGGTTCTGCAGTTCTACGATGGCGGAATAAAGGGCGGCTTTCATTGTTTCAAGTTTAAATTCCACATCCGTTTCAAAAGGAAAAACTTCGCAGTAGGGACAGTTGAACGAGCACACCTTGCGATGGGGAAAAAGATTTATCCCTATGGAAATTCCCCCGGAACG
>JAISOA010000061.1 GCA_031275945.1 Spirochaetaceae bacterium | reverse complement strand
CAGCGGAAGATAAGTTCCTCCAAATAGGTTTCAAGGGTATGGTTTTCAGGAACAAGTTCCTCCTCCGCCTGTATGGCGCAGTTTATAAGTTCCGCCAGAGGATCCGCAGTACTTCTTTCTTGACTTTCCGTCTTCTGTTTTTTTAGCCCTTTTTTCTTTCCCAGGCCCAGGAAAAGGGCAATGATATTGCTTAGAACCGGCAGGGTATACCAAAAGGGCATAAGAAGTTTTACGTCGCTTACAAGCCGGCGGCGTTTTATCATAAGCAGAACCCGCAGGGGCAAAAGTTCATTCCGGTCAAAAAGCCGCGAAGATTCCGGAACCCCTTTGACGGAGCTTCGCATTTCTTCGTGGACCAGATACAGTTTGCGATCCCGCAGCAGGGCGCTTAGTACCGGGGCATATTCTTCCACATAGGAACTTATAAGTTTTTCAAATTCCTGATCGTTGTCCATCGCCGGTTCCCGGCAGAATTCCTTAAGCAGCTTTTTCCACCGCTTGGAAATGGCCTTGATTACCATCGTCCGGGATTCGGCAAAAAGCCTGGCGCAGAGGGGCAATACCTTGGTCTTTTTTACCAGCCATGAAGTTCCATCGCCGGTTTGAAAAAAAAGCAGGCCGGGAAGTTCATCGGGGTTTACCGGTTCCGTGGTTCGCTTTCTTATATACGCATCCAGTCCATCCTGAGTGTACTGGCCCAGCAGGGGAACTCCCTTATGGTCCTTAAATTTTGCTATCCTCTCCCGGGAAAAGCAATACGGAGGTTTTTCCATCTCCTGTTCAAAGCATTTAAAAGCCAACTCCAGTTTCTTAGCATTGGCCGCCCTGGTTTTAAAAAATCCGCTGCATATTTCTATAACATATACCGCCTGAAGAACCCCCAGTTCTCCAGGCAGAAGTTCTTCCCGTTGGTTAAGACTGGTTTTTACCAGGTTGCAAAAATGAGCCCAAAAATAGTACGCTACCTCCCTGGCCTTTTTAAGGTCCGCAAGACAATCCTGGGGACAAGTCATAATCTGATCCAGGATCTCCCGCAGGTATTCTTCCTTTCCGGTAAGTTGAGGGGCAAGCTTGTGCAGGGTGTATTCCTTATTGCCGGGATGCAGTAGATAATTCCGTACCTTAAGCAGGGAAAACTCCATAAGAGTATGGGGGATCATCGGCGCTAGAATTAGAGCCTCCCCATGATCGTGGGGAAAAAGCAACTTAACAATGGGTAATATTGTTGTCTGGGGGGATTCAAGAAACCCCTTAAGATCCATGGAAATATCCAGGGCTTTTAACTGTTCCTGGGGGATGGTTATTTTAAGGGCCCGTTCACCGGGAAAGGGCATGTCCGCTTCTTTATCGCCGTTTTTATACGCTTCGCTAATCACATCCGCATAGTAATAGCACAGGTATATCTTATTATCCGTTTCGTTATTTTGAAGGATCACCTTTCCGCCGTCCACCAGGTGATTAATATCCATCCACACCCTAGTTCCGGTTTCCTCGGCCCAGGAGCGCCATTCCGGCCTTTCCGTACAAACGCGCTTTGCATATTTCCCCAAGAAATCGATAAAAATTTCCATATTAATAACAGGGGATTCTATTTTCTTCGCATATTGGTTCAAAATCGAATACAGATCCGTTTTCTGCGGCATATCGAGAATAATACCATTGTTCCCCCGGTTTTTCTATGGTATAATTAGGGCCGTGAAAAAATTTCTTCCCCTGGCATGGCTGCTGTGTACCCTGTCTTTGTCCGCCCAAAGTCCGGGGGCCGATGATTTTGAGATCCGGAACAGGGTACTTATTAAATACCGGGGTATAGGGGGAGAGGTGCTTATACCGCCAACCCTTAAGATAGACCGCATTGGAAGGCGGGCCTTTGCGGGCTCTCCGGTAAAGACCCTGGCAATCCCCATGGGGGTGGGATTTATCGATGAACAAGCTTTTGCGGGGTGTTCTTTCCTTGAAACAGTTTCCCTGCCCAACACCCTGGTACGTATAGGGGAAAAGGCTTTTTTTAACTGCGTTTCACTAAAACAGGTAAATTGGCCCATAAGCCTTTTAACCATAGAGGACGGGGCCTTCTTTAACTGCCGCAGTATTGAAGAACTGATCCTTCCCGGCGTCCTTACATACATCGGGTCCAGCGCCTTTTCCGGCTGCGTGGGGCTAAAAACACTAAGCCTTTCCCGGCGTACCGTTTTGGGACGGCACCCCTTTATGGGCGTCCAATGCGGCATCACCTATAGGGATTAGGCCGCAATGTTACGCTTTTCCCGGCCCGGCCGCTTTTGTATCATATCCGCCCCCTGCCTTTTGATCCTCCTGGGCGGTTCTTTGGTTTCCTGCATCCCCGAAGCAATGCAAAGCTTTGGGCCCCCGGAACCGGAACAAAAAAGTACCATCATCGCCCTGGCGGATAAAACCGAGGCGTTGAAACCTGCCGGGGAACCGGCGGTCACAGAACCGGCGGGTAGTGACGCGTTGATCCTGGAGCGGGGAAACTTTTGGACCACCGGCATTCCCGGTTTTGGGGAAAACGCCCTTTCCGCGTTTTCCGGCGAGTACCGCATACCGGGCAAAACAGAACTGCTCAAGGTGTGGCTGTGCAGGGAATTTCTTTACTACGATGGCTGGATCACAGGCACAAACGGGGTATTGCTAAAAACCGTTTCCGCCGGTTTAGCGGCGGCCATGCCCGCGAAGGACGGCATATGGACCGCCATTGTATTTTTGCCCCCCACCCTTTCCCCGGAAGAACAAACCCGGTTTTTAGGGGCCTGCATGTCCAAATTTTCTGATTTTCCCGGTTCCGGGGGAAGCTGGAACCTGTCTTTACCGGCCATAATCAACTTTTAATTCCCGGTTTTGTGCCCCAGACCCTTGCGGAATTCTCCGTTTGGGTTCATAGTTATGGTAATATGACGATTCGCCAGGAAGACGCTCTGTACGATTTCCTCGAAAATGTTACCGAACCGTTTTCCCTGGATGATATAAGCGCCTTTATACGGATGATTGAACCGGGACGGAACAGCCGGATAAGCAACGAAATTGCCACATTCATTGATACCAGGCATGTGGCCTTTCCCCTGGGCGGAAAGCGCTGGATATCCCGGCTGGGCTTTTTTGAAAAGGTCCGTTTTGTCATTAATCCCACCAGGCTGGAAATAGCCAACGGCATTCTTATTCCCGGTCACCGCTGTATTCCCTTTGCCAATCCGGTTCTTTTACCCCAGGAATACCGCTTTCGCTGGAAGGGAAGCGAGATTCCCCGGACAACCACCGAAAGTCCGCCGGAAGATTTTTATCCCTTCTATACCCTTTTCGGGGAGGAATATGCCCCCCAGTATGTGGCCCGGGACAATCCGGAGAACGAAAGGGCCTTTAACAGCGACCCCTTTGAAGACCCGCCTGAGGTTTCTATCCAAACCCTGGATATGCGGAATGTTTACCGGGAATCTTCTTTTGTACCGGGGGATCATTTTGCGGTTTCCATAGTAAACTGGAAAGAAGGGATCTTTGAACTTGAACGCTTCGATGCAAATGCCTGGACCGAAAAAGATCTGGTCCCCTGGGCCGCCGCAGCGGAAATAGGTTTTCGCGGATCCTTTTCTTACCTGGGTCCCGGCTCTTCCACAGAGGAACAGATTGCCTACGCGTATTGGTTTGGCGGAGAGCGGATGTGCACCCTGCCTGCCTATGCTATGGAAGAATTTCTGTACGAAATTACCGACCATATAGAAACCGCGCCCTATGGCATTGAAACCCGTTTTTGGTATGCGGGAAAAGAGATTCCGGATCGTAAAGACCTGGAGGGGCTGCGAAGTCTGCCGGATAGAACGGTTATAGAAGAAATTCTGTACCGCCGGGGGGCGCCTGTCTCTGAATATGTGGTTCAATCTTATGTTCGGGACGCCCTGTACCGGAACGATGGGGACATAGACCGGATCATAGCCCGGATTATTCCGCCCTCGGCGGGTCTAGACGGGCGGGACAGGGAATACCTGGCGGATTATATCATGGAAGTGTTTAAAGAATTTGAGGGTAGCTATTCCCGCTTTGCCGACAACTCCATGGGATCCATCCGCCAACGGGTGGGGGAACTGCATACCGCGGTGGTAGAATTGGCGGCAAAACTCCAAAAAAGCGACACGGATCCCTCCTGGCTGCCCAGACATACCTTTGTGGTGCTTTCCCAGATCCAAGGACACGCCGCCGCTATTTTGGAAGATCTGGATACAGACGAAGCGCCGCCGCTGCCGGAGCTTGAAGCCATGGACAATTCCTCGGACAGCATGATTGAAACCTACGAAGATATACGGGAACTTATAGACGAGGCTCTGGATAGTTTTCGCAGATGCAATATCGGGCTTTGGAAACAACATAAAACCACGGAAAAGACATCCTGGCGGCTTATCCAGATAAGCCTGGGGGGAACGGATATTTGGCGGCGGCTGGTACTTCCCGGTTCTTATTCACTTTTAGAGCTGGCAAATCTGGTCCGCTCCCTTTTTGACTGGAAAGAAGAGGAGGTAAGCCTTAATTTGGAAAACGGCGAAACATCCTGGGATGTTTCCCTGGAAGCCCTTAGCAGCCGGGGTTCAAACGAAGTCATTTTTGAAAGTGGCTCCAAGTGGACGGTAAAAATTATCATCCTGTCCTGGTACCAGGCAAAACCCGGCGAACGGATCAGCTGCGTCGCCGGTGCCGGCGCCCCCCCGCCACGTTTTATCGACGGGCCCCTGCGCTTTCGCCGGTTTATCTCTGCCCTTGAACGCGGCAGCGACCGGGAACGCCGTCTTGTCCAAAGTGAATTGGGCCGGGACTACGATCCCGAAGGCTTTGACATTGATTCTTGCAACAGGGCCATTAATGCCGCGGGGTCAAGTCCGCCGGGGCCTGCGGAGCTAAAATTCCATCCGGGGGCCAACCATGGAAAATCAGGTTCCTAGTTTTTTCTCCCTTTTGCGCAGGGGGGATATTTATTACCATGCCCCGGGAAGTCTTCCCGAAGACATACTAAAATGGCTGATTCAAACGATCCCGGTTGCCGGCATAAACAAGGATGCGCTGCTTAAAGCGGTGCTGGAACGGGAAGATCTTATGCCCACCGCCATGGGGAACGGCATAGCCCTGCCCCATCCGCGTAATCCCATGCTGGAACTCGAAGAAGCCCAATTTGCCGCCCTGGCTTTTCTGGAAAACGGAATTGACTGGGGCGCCCTAGACGGCAAAGCGGTGGATACGGTAATTCTGGTGGTGTCCGCATCCGCCAGGATACACCTGTCCATGCTGCAACGGATCACTTTTTTTTGCCGGGATGAGGGATTTTGCACCCTTCTTCGGCGTCGCGCCCCGGCGGAGGAAATTTTCGGCTACATAGAACAGGGGGAAAAAAGCTGGAAGTAAGCCCCCTGGTTCCGTACGCCGTTTGAACATCCGGCTAAGCCGGGTTGCAGTTCAATCCGGCTTAGCGTGTCTCTTCCCCAGCTTCGTAAATATACCGGGCTATGGGCATACGACGCCCCATGCCAAAAGCCCGGGGAGAAACCTTTAGTACCGGTGGAGCCTGGCGGCGCTTAAACTCTGCCCGGGCGGTGGTACGGATAATCTGTTCCGCCAAAGCCCGGTCGTATCCCCGGGTTTCTATCTCCCGGGCGGAAAGGTTATCAAAAAGGTACAGTTTAAGAATTTCATCCAGAATTTCGTAGGGGGGCAGGCTGTCCAGATCCTTTTGATTGGGCCGCAGTTCCGCGGATGGGGGTTTGTCGATAATTGCCTGGGGGATAATTTTTTTTTGTCCCGCGGCCGTTTCCCGGTCATTGATGCGCCGGCACAGGGCAAATACCTCCGTTTTAAACAGATCCCCAATGGGTCCCAGGGCGCCGTTGGTATCTCCGTACAGGGTACAGTACCCCATGGCAAGCTCG
>JAISOA010000017.1 GCA_031275945.1 Spirochaetaceae bacterium | reverse complement strand
GATCACGTATACCCTTTGGCTGGACGATTCATACGATCTGGGGGGGGATCTAATTCGGGGTTACCGGGACGATGAACTGGATATTACACAGCGGCTTTCCCTTAACCTGGACTTCCCGTTCCGGCTTATCCGTTTTGTTCCCTCCGAATGGTTCAACAATGCTAAGATCCGGTACTTTGACTTTGAACAGCACTGGTCGCCCTTTATTGACCTTTTACTGGTTGATTCAACCGGCAACTATACCTTTAAGGTTGAAGATGCCATCACCGCCTTGGGGCTGGAACTAATTACCTTTCCCCTTACCTGGCGCAGCTTTTACCTGCGTATCAGCCTAGGGTGGAATATGCGGGAATGGATCCGGACCGGTACTCTTCCCTCGGGAATTCACCGTGAAATTTTTATCGGCCTTGGCCACTTTTATTAGACTTGTTCGACAACCCGGTTGGCCGTCTCACTAGTCTTACAAGTTCTCGCCTTAGGGCTGCGAAATTGCGATTTTTAGCGGAATTTGTCCGGAAAACTGAAGTTTCCGGACAACTCTATTGAACCCCCCAGGGTTTTTTCAAAACTTGTTCAACAACCATCCGGGTTATTGAACAAGTCCATTGAACAAACCGGTATACAATCCTATGACAGTTCCAAACCGTAAACCAATTGTCGTCCTTCGGGATGTTACAAAAAACTACCCCATGGGCGAAGTAAACGTAGAAGCCCTCAAGGGTATTTCCATCGAACTTTACGGGGGAGATTTTATCTCCGTGGCGGGGCCCTCCGGGTCAGGCAAGACCACCATGATGAACATAATCGGCCTTATCGACAGGCCCTCGGGGGGCAGTCTCTTTGTGGAGGGGCTGCAGGTCGATTCTTTGGGACGCAGGGAACTTACCCGGATCCGAAGGGAATGTATCGGTTTTGTATTCCAGTCCTTTAACCTTCTGCCCGTGTTGAGTGTTTTTGAAAATGTAGAATTACCCCTTTTAATCGGGAATACCAGGCTTTCCAAGGCGCAACGGAAGGACCGGGTTGAATATTTTCTGGAAGAAGTGGGGCTTGCGGACCGGAGGAACCACCGGCCGTCGGAACTTTCCGGGGGGCAGCAGCAGCGGGTGGCCATTGCCAGGGCCATGGTAACCAAGCCCAAACTGGTCATCGCGGACGAGCCCACGGCAAACCTGGATTCCGCCAACGGAGAAAGGATCCTGGAACTGATGAAAAAAGTAAACAGGGAAGAAGCCACCACCTTTCTCTTTTCCACCCATAATCCCGATATCTGGAATATCGCGGATCACATTCTGTTCCTGCGGGACGGGGAAGTGGAATCGGAAAAACGGAAATGATTTGGCAGATTATCTTCCGTAACATCCTGCGAAATAAAAAAAACAGCCTGGTGATCTTTCTGCTTATCACCCTTATTACCGCCCTCTTTTTTATCGGCAACAGCCTTATAGGGCAGACCAACGCGGGGTTAAAGAAAACCTACATAGACAGCCTTACCGCGGATGTGGTGATCCAAAAAAACAGCGACATGAGCATGAACCTTTTTGGGGCAAATTCACCGGTGATCGACAACTATGTTACAATCCCCGTATTGCCGGCCTACGACAATATTCTGGAGCTTATTTCCACGGAAACCGGAGTACAGCGCCATACCAGTCAGGTTTCCGGCAGGGCGGCACTGAAAATACCGGATATTTCAACGAGAGATGAACCGGTGTTGATCTGCGGCGTAGAGCCGGAAAGCTATTTTGCCTGTTTTCCCGGCATCTCGGTAGAAGAGGGCCGGTTTATACAACCCGGAGAATACGGAGCCATGATCACCGCAGAACGGGCGGAACGGCTGGAAAAAGAAACGGGAACGCGTCCGGGTATCGGGATTCCCCTGGTATTTACCTCCGCAGGGTATACCGGATTTAAAATCAGGGAGGTTCCCCTGGTGGGCATTTACCGGTATCAGAATCCCGGCCAGTTCATGAACGAAATAGTCATTGCGGACCCCCAAACCGTCCGGGTGCTCTTATCCGTTCAGGTTGCCACCGCCCCGGCGATGGACACCCCCCTACTCCCCACCGATCTGAATATTTTTTTTTCGGGGCCGGGTATAGACGAAGAAGAGCCGGAAGAGTACCCGGAAGAATTTACCCCGGAGAAACTGGGAGACTTTCTTAACTCCTTTAACACGGAGACGACGGAAGCCGAGGGAGACTTAAGCGGCGGGGACTGGAATTTTATTCTTCTGCGGCTTAAAGAAGGGATTTCTCCTGCCGTCTTTATCCGGAATCTGAACAGGCGGCTTATGCCCTTTGATGCCTACGCGTCGGGCTGGAGAACCGCCGCGGGCACTTCGGCAATCATGATGCTGCTGGTCCAGACCTTTTTTAACATCGGTGGTTTTCTGGTTAGCATCGCGGGGATCATCGTAGTAATAAACATCCTCCTCATTTCCGTTTTTAGACGTACCAGGGAAATCGGCTCCCTGCGGGCCATGGGCGCTTCCGATTCCTATATCCGCCTTCTTATCATGGGAGAAAATTGTTTTATCGCATTCATCGGAGGAATCACCGGGGTTGCCGCGGGGTCGCTGTTCCTTAGGCTTATTAATGCTATGAACATTGAAATACCCAATACCCTGGTGGCTTCCCTTTTAGGCGGCCCCGTCCTTTACATCGGGTTCCTTCCCCTTACGGCCCTAACATCTTTTTGCATAGCCCTCTTTCTGGGCGCCGCCGCGTCGGTCTATCCCGTGGAGACGGCGGTCCGCATCGATCCCATTACGGCGGTACAAGAGGGATGAAATTGCCGGCTTTTTTTAAGTTGTCCCTAAAGTATCTTTGGCGTTACCGTCGCCGTTATCTTTTCCTGTTTTTGGCCCTGGGCTTCGGCTTTGGGGTGGTAACGGTGATTAGCTCCCTCAAGGACGGCATGAAAGAAAACCTCTACCTTTCCGCCCGGTCTCACTATGCAGGAAACATCGTGGCCCTGGGCTACGATCCCGGTTTAGGGATTAAACACCACCTGAACGGAGGCGAAATAGAAGCGATCTTTGCATCCGCCGAAGCGGCGGACATAGACACCGCGGGGGCCGCGGTGCGGACCACCCTGATGGGGATGCGGGAGGGAACTATCTACTTTAACGGCAACGCCACCCCCCTTAAGTACGTGGTGGGGGTAGACTGGGACGGAGAAGCTTCGTATTTTAAAGAACTCTCTTATACCCAAGTCCCGGAGCCGCCGGGGGCCGATTCGATCTTCCTTTCCTCCCCCATTGCCGAAGAACTGGGGGCCCGGCAGGGGGACAGCATTATTCTGGAGGCCCGGACCGTTACGGGAGAAAAAAATACCGGCCTGTTTATCATCGCCGGCATTGTGGAAGATACAAGTTTTTTCGGCTATTACAAGGTGTACATATCCCGGCCCGCCTTGAACCGCCTTATCGGCTTTGCCGATGATGACTGCTCCCTTATCGGCTTTTACTTGCAGGACAAGAGCTTTGCAGCTATTGAAACCAAGCGAAGGGCCCTGTACCGGGAACTGGCAGGGCAGATACATACGGGCCCCCTGGTGTACGACCGGGAAGCCTTTGATGAAGAAACCGACAATGTGGAAGACAAAAGTACCTTCCTGGTTACTCTGCCGGTTTACCTTTCCGAGGTGGCGGAATTACTGGAGGCCATTGATCTGGCCTCCTACGTACTTTACGGAATGATGCTGGCCATTATCATGGTCAGCGCCGGCGTAACCTGCCGGCTTATACTTCATGAACGGAACAGAGAAACCGGAACCATGCGGGCCATAGGGTTTTACGAATCGGACCTGCGAACCATCCTCCAGATGGAGCTCTGTATGGCGGCCCTTTTCGCCATGGCCACCGGTTTTATTTTAGCCCTTTTCATTAATCAGATTTTATCCTATACTTCTTTTAACTGGTTCCCCGGTTTTGAAGTTTTTATGCGGAACGGCAGAATCCAAGCCCTGTATATACCGGAAACAATGGCATGTAATGTGCTGGCGGTGCTTTTTATGCTTATCCTGGCCGTCCGGGGTCCCATATTTCGCAATTCCCGCAGTCCCCTGCCGGACATGCTCGCTGGAGGTGTCATGTGAATTTTTTACGGTGCGGTATCCGCAGCCTGGGAAGGGTCGCCGTTTTTCCGGCGCTTATGTTCCTTGTGTATCCCCTGTGGGGAATAAGCGATATGGAACTGCTTCGCCAGGCAGACAGCCTTGCCAGTTACATGGATACGGATTTTTCTGCGGAATATACCATTATACAGGAAAAGCCCGGCCAGGGCCGGACCAGGACCGTGGCGGGGGTTTTTCGCCGGGATGCCCGGGAAACCTATGTAATCGTGATCATGGAACCGCTTATCAGCAAGGGTCAGGGATATTTAAAGCAGGGCAAGACCCTGTGGTTTTACGATCCCGAAAGCAAGCGCTTTAATTCTACTTCCAGCCAGGAACGGTTTCAAAACACCAACGCCCGGAATTCGGATTTTACCCGGTCAACCCTGGCCCATGATTACCGTATTGTATCCGGCGAAAGCGCCGTACTGGGCAGGCTTAGCTGCCGGGTCCTGTCCCTGGAGGCCATAGGCAGCGGAATGACCTATCCAAAAATGAAAATCTGGATCAGCGAAGACGGCCTGGTTCGTAAAACCGAAGATTACAGCCTATCCGGCCAGTTGTTGCGGACCTCTGCCATTGCCGATTACTACCGTATAGGAAACCGGTATATCCCCAAGCAGATCCTCTTTGTGGACGCCCTGCGGGGGGCCATGATAAACGGAACCTTTATTAACGAACGGACCCAGATAAACATCAACAAACCTTCATTCAGGAAAGTAGCCGATTCGGTCTTTTCAAAAACCTTTCTGGAAACCGTTAATCATTGAAGCGTCCCCGTATTTTCCTTCTTTTCCTAACCCTGGGAATGGTACTGCCCGGGGGGATATTTTGGGCCGGAGACGTCCTGGGGGCCCAGGGCGAGGAATGGTCAAACTGGGATATTAATTCCATTTTTGACGATCCTCAGGAAACGGAGATGACTGAAGAAGGGGACATAGAACCGGAAGATATCATTACCCTGCGGGACCGGGTAATCATAGAAGCATCCTATGATTTTATTGGGGCCTTTTCCCCGGGCTGGAGCGAAGTACCCTGGAATAGCGAAAAAAAGAAGTATAATTATATTCTTGGGGCTAAAATGGACGCCCTTTTAAGCCTGGACTTTAATCTTACCGAATCCCTGCGGGTCTGGAATTCCTTTTCTTTTTCTGTCCCCGATAAAACGGTTTTTTCTCTAAAAGAATTTTATTTCGATTATAACCTGCAGCAGCGTTTCTACCTGCGGGCGGGGCTTTTTACCATTGCCTGGGGTATATCGGTTAATTTTCCCTATACAAACCTGCCTTCCCGGGTCCCCGAGGAAAGCGGAGGTGATTCGTATATGGGTAAACTGGACATCCCCATAGGCATCGGAGGGCTGCAGTTTCTGGCGATGACCCGTAACAGCTTTATGCAAAATCCCGCCTCCCCGCAGCTGGAAGAAGTCGCCTACGGAATAAAATACAACCTGGCCCTTGAAAAGATAGATATAGACGCCGGTTTTTTCTACTATATCGAAATGCCCCTGCGGGGCTTTGTTTCATTCAAAACAACCCTGGGAAATACCGAGGTCTATGCCGAGGGGCTTGCGGCGATCCCCCATCCGGAAATGCGCAGGAAGAAACAGACCGGCAATTCCCGCTGGGATGAACCCTACGATTCCCTGCGATTTTCCGGCAGCGCCGGTTTTCTGCAGGATTTTTTCCGGGGTAAACTAACGGTAAACGGCGAAATTTTTTATAACGGTGAAAAAGGTACCGGATGGTACCGGGAAAAGACGGAATTCCAGGATGCGGAAACCCTTAAATTTATCGAGGGATTTAACGGCGCGTTAAATTTGATTTACCGGCCGGGCATTATCGGAATGCGGCTATTTGTCCAATGCCTCTATGCTCTGGACGAAAATTCCGTTCAACTTGTGCCGGGGATAAGCATAAAACCCGGAGACCTGATAACGGCGACCCTGACGGTCCCCATGGCGCTGGGAAGCCGGGATGGAACTTACTACAGCCAAAATGCCGACAGGGATAACAGGCCCTTTAGTATCGCACTGCTTATAAGCTTTGGCGGTATTTTTAGGTACAGAATGTAATGGTACAAATTGCTGTTACCGGTACGGGGTATGTGGGACTGGTATCCGGATCCTGCCTTGCGGATTTCGGCAACATTGTTACCTGCGTAGACAACAATGCCGAAAAAATCGAAGCCCTGCAAAAAGGAAGTATTCCAATCTATGAGCCGGGGCTGGAAGATGTGGTGGAACGGAACGTTAAAGCCCGCCGCCTTTCCTTTACCGCCGGTTTTGCCGAAGCGGTAAAAAAAAGCGCCGCCGTTTTTATCGCCGTGGGAACCCCGCCCCGGGAAGACGGCGGCGCGGACCTTAGCCATGTGGAAGAAGTCGCCCGCGGCATAGGCCGGGTAATGGAACGGTATACCGTGGTGGTGGATAAAAGTACCGTTCCGGTCGGAACGGCCCGCCGGGTGCGGCGCTGGATAGAAGAAGAGCTTTCCCGGCGCGGCACTGACACCGCCTTTGACGTGGTCTCCAATCCCGAATTCCTCCGGGAAGGAACCGCCGTCTACGATTTTACCCACCCCGACAGGGTCGTGATCGGCAGCGAAAGCGAAAAAGCCCGGAATCTCATGAAGGAAGTGTACCGCTCCCTTTATTTGAACGAGACCCCGTATATCGAAACCAATCTTGAATCGGCGGAAATGATAAAATACGCCAGCAACGCGTTTCTGGCCGTAAAAATAACGTT
>JAISOA010000184.1 GCA_031275945.1 Spirochaetaceae bacterium | reverse complement strand
GCTCTTCCGATCTCCCTGGGGATCCTCCGGTATACCCGGGAATTGGACATCCTTTCCTTTGGAGAGGAAGAGGCCCTGTCTATGGGGGTAAATGCCCGGCGGGTACGGAAGCGGCTTTTCTTTTTTGCGGCCCTTTTAACCGGCGCTTCCGTTGCTCTAAGCGGAGTCATCGGCTTTGTGGATTTAATTGCCCCCCATGTGGCCCGGAGGATTGCCGGGTCCGCCCACCGGCGGGTAATTTTTCTTTCTTTTTGTACCGGGGGAATATTGCTGGTGACTGCGGATCTTATAGCCAGGCTTGTTATTAGTCCTTCGGAACTTCCCGTGGGGGCTGTAACGGCCCTTATTGGGGCGCCCTTTTTTACCTGGGTGTACTTTCGGAAACGCTGATGCTGGACATAAAAGATCTGTATTGCGGCTATGGTCACGGCGATGTTATTACAAACATACACCTTACGATCGAAGGGGGTGAAATTTTTTGCATCCTGGGGCCCAATGGCTGCGGTAAAAGCACCCTCCTTAAAGCGGCGGCCCGGCTTTTGCCATTCCGGGGTAGTGTACAAATCGACGGAAAAGAAACCCGCTCCTTTTCCCGAAAAGACCTGGCAAAGAAAATCGCCCTCCTTGGGCAGAATTCGCCTCTTTACTTTCCCTACACGGTGGAAGATACGGTGTTTATGGGACGCTATGCCCATGCTTCGGGTTTTCTGGGAAGGCCTTCCCGTGAAGACCGGGACGCGGTGAATCATGTTTTAAAAGTCCTGGAACTGGACAAGGTCCGGAAAACGCTTATCAGCAGTCTTTCCGGCGGCCAGCTTCAGCGGGTTTTTTTGGCCCGGACCCTGGTTCAGGATCCCCGGATAATCCTGCTGGACGAACCTACAAAACATCTGGACCTAAGGCACCAGATTGGACTTTTGGACTACCTTGCGGACTGGGTAAAGGCCGGGGATAGAACGGTTGTCGCCGTCCTCCACGATCTAAATCTTGCCTTGCGTTACGGAAAAACCGCCGTTCTTATGGCCAAGGGGAATGTTAGCGCCTGCGGTCCCGTGGGCGAAGTCTTTGCAAACCGGGCCCTAGGGGAGGCCTACGGTATGGATATACGAAAGTATATGCAGGATTTACTGGAAAAATGGAAAGAAAGCCCGCGGCTTTAAAGGTCTTCGGTATCGCCGCTTTGTAGGTTTTTTATATAAAAATCCAGCGCCGTAAACCTAACCTGGACGCTTTCATCGGTATTTCCGCCTGTTTTTCGGGATTTTAAGGCCGCTGCAAGATTTTCGAGCAGTTTTTTGCCGGACGGCATTCCTAATTTTTCCGCATCCCCCGCGGAAGTTTCAAGATCGGCAATGGTACTATCAGGCACCGAATCAAAGCCCGATGCGGGAAAGGTTTGTATCAAGGCGATAAGCTTATTCTGAAGTTCATTAATGGTCATTTTTTTCCCCTGATATTACGATACTACAAAATGCTAATTTTAGCAAGTCCCCAGCAAGCGCAAGTCCCCGGTAAACGCGAATTATTCCCGAACATTCGCAGAAGGTCCAGAGTTACCGATCTATTTGAAGTATCTTGGGCCTTGACATGACACCGTATATTGTTTGTAATCTATATGTTATAATGTAGTCCTTAAAAATGAAAAAATTTGAAAAGTTTCTTCAAAAGTACATTTATACCGACGATCTTCCCCTGGAAACGCGTTTAGCCAATGCTGTTTACCTAACCGGCTTTGTTTACAGTTTTGTCCTTATGCTTTTTTATTCTTTCGTAGAAAACAACGGAGCCCTGACTTTGGTGATCCTGGGTATCGGCGCTTCTGTGGCCGTATTGTTTTTTTTAAATAACTATTTTTCCCTGCATAGATTGTGCCAATGGGTAACAATTATAGTTCTTTGTTTTATTCTCTTTCCTGCCGCTTTTTTTCCCTTGGGTGGATTGTACAGCCCCATGCCCGCATATTTTGTATTAAGTATAGTGTTTATCTTTTTATTTAGTTATGGCAAAATCAGAGTCCTGCTGCTTCTTCTTCATATAGCCGAGGCTGTTGTATGTTACTATGTAGCCACCCTGCCGTTCTTTAGCGCTTCGTTTGGCAAACCGGTATCGCAGTACAACCACTATCTGGATGCCATACTTGCCTTTACCGCCGTTGGCCTTTGTATAGGCTGTATTGTGGAATACCAAAGGCGGCTTAATGAACATGAACGGCAAAAGCTTAATTCATCAGGGAACAATCTGCTTTACCGGGGAAAGCTTCTGCAGATGGTAAACTATGTGTCGGAACTGCTTTTGTATACAGAATCGGAAAACCCCGAAGAAAACTTTGAACCCGCGATGAAAACCATGGCCCACTGTATTGACGCAGACCGTATGTATATCTGGCAAAACCACATAATTAACGGAAAGCTCCACTATGTGCAGGAATTTGAATGGGTTAAACAAAGTATGGAAAGCACCCTAAAAACCAAGACCGGGTATGCGTATCATAACAGTATTCCGGCATGGGAAGAAAAATTTTCCAAACGCGAGGTGGTAAACGGTCCCCTGCGCTCTCTTTCTGTAGACGAACAACAGGTCCTCTCTCCTTTTGGCATAAAATCTATTTTGGTTATTCCTGTTTTTTTACAGGAACAGTTCTGGGGTTTTGTTAGCTTCGATAACTGCCATAACGAACAGGTTTACTCGGAAGAAACCGTGAATATGCTCCGGTCTGCATGCCTTCTTATTGCCAATGCGGCAATGCGGGGAAAAAACATGCATATACTCCACAGCCAGCTTAGGCAGCAGGAACTGATGGCCGGTATTGCCCAGAGTTTTATTTCCGGTGAATCTGTAATGACCCTGATACAGGAAGCCCTTAGGCGGATGGGGGAATTTATGAAGGCCCACAGGGTTCTGGTGCTAACCGCGGGCAAAAAAGAAGGTCCTGCCCTTCCTGTTTATGCATGGGTTTCCCAGGAACAATGGAAGTTTAGGGAACCTTCTCCGGATTTTAAAACCCTTGTTGACAGCGCCTTCCCTCAAAGAATGTCCGGCAGGGAAAAAATACCGATCCGCTTTTGTACCGATATACTTACGGATC
>JAISOA010000161.1 GCA_031275945.1 Spirochaetaceae bacterium | reverse complement strand
CCCTCGCGGATAGCGAAACGCAGCCCCTTCTCCATGGCGATGGGGTGAATCAGGTCGCCGCTAATCTCCGCATTGTCCCCAGGCATAACCATTTCTTTTCCCTCGGGGAGGTTGACCGTTCCGGTAATATCCGTGGTCCGGAAATAGAACTGGGGCCGGTATCCGGTAAAGAAGGGACTATGCCGTCCCCCCTCTTCTTTGGAAAGGCAGTATATCTGGCCCTTGAATTTGCTGTGGGGGGTAATGGAACCGGGTTTGGCAAGCACCTGGCCGCGTTCCACTTCCTTCTTCTCAATACCCCTGAGGAGCGTACCAATGTTGTCGCCGGACTGGGCCTGATCCAGCAGTTTGTTGAACATTTCAATGCCCGTAACAACGGTTTTCTTCGTGGGCTTAATGCCGACGATTTCAATTTCTTCATTCAGCTTAAGGATGCCCCGTTCCACCTTGCCGGTTACGACGGTACCGCGGCCGGGAATGGTAAACACGTCCTCGATGGGCATAATGAAGGGCTTCGCGTCGTCCCGGACCGGATCGGGGAAATAGGTGTCCATGGCAACGAGCAGTTCCTCAATGCACTTGGAATTTTCGGTTTCCTCGCCCCTGTTGAGATCCTCCATGGCCTTGAAGGCGGAACCCTTGATGATGGGAATTTCGTCCCCCGGGAACCCGTTTGCCTTAAGGACATCCCTGACTTCTTCCTCCACCAGTTCAAGCAGTTCCGGATCGTCCACCAGATCGACCTTGTTCAGGAATACGATAATATTGGGCACCCCCACCTGGCGGGCCAGGATGATATGTTCCCGGGTCTGGGGCATGACCGAATCGGGGGCGGAAACCACCAGAACGGCGCCGTCCATCTGGGCCGCGCCGGTGATCATGTTCTTGATATAGTCGGCGTGTCCGGGACAGTCGATATGGGCATAGTGACGGTTTTCAGACTGATATTCCAGGTGCCGCGTATTGATCGTAATACCCCGGGCTTTTTCCTCCGGCGCGTTATCAATATCGTCAAACTTCATCACCTTGTCGCCGTACTTTTTACCGCAGTACAGGGTGATGGCGGCGGAAAGAGGTGTTTTTCCATGATCGACATGACCTATGGTCCCGACATTCATGTGAATTTTAGTTCGATTGAACTTATCTTTTGCCATTTAGGTGTCCTCCTTACAGTATTGGGCACACACAAATTAAAATGTAAGCAACGCCGAACCCCGGGGAGTACCGGCCACAAACCCGCCCACAGCGGATTACAGTACATTGTTTATGAAGAGAAAAGAAGAGCGTCTACGAGCAGCGATAAAAAGATTAAAGCCAGGACGGCACAATCTTTTGTTCTACCATTCGTCCCGTTCCACCTATCTCATCCGTAAAGCCATAACTTCGCGATGATCGGTTTGGATCGCCCGAACCCTTCCGGCTAATCGCGCGGGAACTTCCGCGCGCGGGAGCTTCCAAAGGGTCTTACGAGACTTCCGTGCCGGAATTATCACTGATATCCTTACCTTTTAAAACCCCCCTTGATAATCCCTCACGGTGATCGGGTCCGGAATTTGAACCCGGATAAACCTTTCAAACAGCACAACCCAACGGGTTACGGCTTCGGAGTCCCTATAAAAACCGCTCTACGCGATACTACCAACGGTAATGGGCAAAAGCCTTATTGGCCTCCGCATTTTTATGGATCTCTTCTTTCTTCTTAAAGGCCGTACCCGTGTTATTATACGCATCCATAAGTTCCGCCGCAAGACGGTCCCCCATGCCATGACCGGTCCGGGAACGGGCCGCCTTAATGATCCAGCGCATCCCCAGGGCTTCCCGCCGGGATTCCCGGATCTCCACCGGCACCTGATAGGTAGCCCCGCCCACCCGCCGGGATTTAACCTCTATCAGGGGTTTAACATTGTCTATCGCCTTGAGGAAAACCTCCAAAGGTTCCTTTTCGGCCTTGGTTTTAAGTATGTCCAAAGCATCGTGAACGATGCGAAGCACCACCGAGCGTTTCCCTTCCCACATCATCCGGTTAACAAATTTAGAAACCACCACGCTGTTGTACTTCGGATCCGGCAGAATACCCCGGTCTATGCTCTTTTTCTTGCGTCCCATGGATGCCCCCTACGCCTTTGGCCGCTTGGCGCCGTATTTAGACCGGCTCCGCTTGCGATCTTCCACGCCCAAGGTATCTTTGGCACCCCGGATAATATGGTACCGGACACCGGGCAGATCCTTAACCCGCCCGCCCCGGACCAACACCACCGAATGTTCCTGGAGATTATGGCCGATACCGGGAATATACGCGGTTACCTCGGTACCATGGGAAAGCCGTACCCGGGCAACCTTCCGCAGCGCCGAATTCGGCTTTTTTGGGGTAACGGTCATAACCCGCGTACAAACCCCCCGTTTTTGAGGACATGACTGGAGCGCCGGAGATTTCGTCTTGGAAGCGACCTGCTGCCGTCCAAAACGAACGAGCTGATTAATTGTAGGCATGCACTAAAACTCCCTAAACCTATGCAATACAAATACAATAAGAAAATCCACTATAGCAACAAGAAAAAAAAAGATCAAGAGGTATCTTTACCTAAAACCTCGTTTTGATATAATCGGCGTATGTTTGACAAACTTACCCAAAAAGTTTCCGACGCCCTCCGCTTTGTAGCCGGCAAGGCGACCATCACCGAAAAAAACATCGACGACGCGGTGGATGCCATTAAAATGGCACTTTTGGAGGCGGATGTCAACCTCCGGGTGGTCCGCCGTTTCGTAAACGCCACTATAGAAGAAGCCAAGGGCGAAAAGGTCCTCCGTTCGGTGGATCCCGGACAACAGTTCGTGAAAATAGTCCACGACAGGCTGGTTTCCTTTCTGGGAGGCGCCGAAACGGCGGCTAACGGCCGGCCTTTACAGGATCTGGCTCTTAAAGGTACCGATACCTTGTCGGTGATCCTCATGCTGGGCCTCCAGGGTTCGGGAAAAACGACCAGTTCCGCAAAACTGGCCCTGCGCTTGAAAAAAGAAGGCCGGAAACCCCT
>JAISOA010000158.1 GCA_031275945.1 Spirochaetaceae bacterium | reverse complement strand
GTAACCGCGGCCCATAAAAAGGGAGTGCTTGACTGGATTGCAAAAGGGGTCGAGGAAGGGGCGAAGCTGGTACTGGACGGCCGGGAGGTAAAGGTTCCGGGATACGAAAACGGCTTTTACATCGGCCACACGATCTTCGACCAGGTAACGCCTGAGATGAGCGTAGGGCAGGAGGAAATTTTCGGCCCGGTACTCTGCGTCAAGCGGGTAAAGAACTTTGAGGACGGGATTAGCCAGATGAACGCGAACGAGTTTGCCAATGGCTCGGTGATATTCACCCAGAACGGGTACTTTGCCCGGGAGTTTGCCAAACGGACCCACGGCGGGATGGTGGGGGTCAACGTCGGCATTCCGGTACCCGCGGGGATGTTTCCGTTTGCCGGGCACAAGCATTCGTTTTTCGGGGATCTTCACTGCCTGGGGAAGGACGGCCTCCGGTTCTATACGGAAAGCAAGGTGGTAACCGCCCACTGGTTTACCGAGGACGAAAAGAGCGCCACCAGGGTTTCTACCTGGGACGGGGCGTTGTAAGGGGCTGCCGGCCCGGTATGCGGCGAATTGTGTTGGTCCCCGTAACCGTGCTATCATGGGGCAATGAAGACCGTCTATGCCGGGATCACCGGCGATCTGATACATCCCGGCATTGTTAATATCATCCACCAGGCGTCCCTTCACGGGGAAGTTTTGGTGGGTCTTTTAACCGATACGGCCATTGTCCGGTACAAACGGCTTCCCTACCTTAACTACGAACAGCGCCGCCAGGTCATAGAAAGCCTTCGGGATGTGGGCCGGGTGGTGCCCCAGGAAGAATGGAGCTATATTCCTAATCTGCGCCGGTACAGGCCCGATTTTATTATCCACGGAGACGACTGGAAAACGGGGATATTAGCCAAGGAGCGGGAAAACGTGTACCGGGTTATGGAAGAACTGGGCGGATCCGTGATTGAAATTCCCTATACCCAGGGAATTGACGCCACCGCCTTTGCCGGCAGCCTCACGTCCATCGGAACCACCCCGGATATCCGGCTAAAAACCCTGCGCAGGCTAATCGGCGCCAAACCGGTGGTTCGGATCATGGAAGCCCATTCGGGGCTTTCCGGACTTATTATCGAACACATGGAAATACCCAAGGAGGATGGAATCCACCGCTTTGACGGCATGTGGTCCTCGAGCCTTACCGATTCGGCCAGTAAGGGAAAACCGGACATCGAAGCGGTGGACATTACCACCCGGCTCCAGGATCTTACCCAGATCCTGGAATGTACTACCAAGCCGGTTATCTACGATGGAGACACCGGGGGCATTACGGAACATTTTATCTTTACCCTGCGGACCCTGGAACGGAACGGTATTTCGGCGGTAATTATCGAAGACAAGACGGGACTTAAAAAAAATTCCCTCTTTGGCACCGATGTGGAGCAGCATCTTGCCCCGGTGGAGGAATTCTGCGAAAAGATCCGGCGGGGAAAAAAAGCCCAGGTAACCAGGGATTTTATGATTATCGCCCGGCTTGAAAGCCTTATTGCCGGGAAAACCGTGGATCATGCCCTGGAGCGGGCCCTGGCCTACATTGAAGCCGGGGCCGACGGAATTATGATCCACAGCAAAGAAAAGTCCGGGGCCGATATACAGGAATTCTGCCGGCGCTTCCGGCGGCAATATGCAAAGATCCCCCTGGTACTGGTGCCCACCACATATAACCATTTTACCGAACCCGAATTGGCCCGGTGGGGGGCAAATATTGTTATCTATGCCAACCACATGCTCCGTTCCGCCTATCCGGCCATGGTACAGGCCGCCCGGAGCATCCTGGAGCACGAGCGTTCCCTCGAAGCGGATAAACTGTGCATGTCCATCAAAGATATTCTGGAATTGATACCGGGGACCCGGTAGCGGCGCGTGGTAAAACGGCGGGCAAAAGCACGCTTACGTAAAACAGCCTTTGGTAACAGGGGGGAAGATGATAGATACGATCCGTTTTGGGGAATTGTTGCGGCGCCGGGGCTTTAATTTTTACAGCGGCGTTCCCTGTTCGTTTTTAAAGGATCTTATTAACTACTCGATCAATACGGGTGATTATGTCATGGCCGCCAATGAAGGGGATGCCGCGGCAATCTGCGCCGGGGCCTATTTAGGGAACCGGAAGCCCGTACTGCTTATGCAGAATTCCGGTCTGGGCAATGCGGTTTCTCCCCTTACCTCGCTTCAGGGGGTGTTCCGGCTCCCCCTGCTGGGCTTTGTGTCCCTCCGCGGGGGACCGGCGGATGAACCTCAGCACGAGCTTATGGGCCCCATAACCGCTCCGATGCTGGAGACCATGGGTATAGCCCACGAAACCCTGACGGATAGGGATCCGCAGGCCCAACTTGCCCGGGCGGATGAAATCTTTAGCCAAGGCCGAAGTTTCTTCTTTATTGTGCCCAGGGGAACATTTTCCCCGGTGGCTTTGGAGAAAACCTCCGCTTGTTCCCGGGAGGGCTCTCCGGGTTTTCCCCCTATCCCGGCGCTGCCGCCGGATCTTGTTACCCGTAGAGAGATGCTGATATGCCTTAAGGCCGCGGTTGCTCCGGGTTCGGTGCTTTTGGCCACCACCGGGTTTACCGGACGGGAACTGTACGAACTGGGGGATAACCCCGGACATCTGTACATGGCCGGTTCCCTGGGTTGTATTTCATCCCTGGGCCTGGGGCTTGCCCTGGCCCGGCCTGACCGGCGGATCATTGTCCTTGACGGGGACGGTTCCCTTCTTATGAGAACCGGTTCTTTGGCTGTTAATGCCTGGTACCGGCCCGCGCGGATGCTCCACATCCTCTTTGATAACCGGGCCCATGAATCCACCGGAGGTCAGTTCACCGTTTCCTCCGGGGTAAACTGGCCCGCCGCGGCCTGGGCTTTAGGATACCCCCGGGTAAGCCGGGCGGGAAGCCCCGGCGCCCTGGCGGAAGAAACGGAATCCTGGAACCACAGCGGAGGACTGCGGTTTGTTCATGTTCCCATTGCCATGGGGGTCCCAGAAAACCTTGGCCGGCCTGCCATAAAACCTCCGGAGGCGGCGGCCCGGCTCAAAGCATATCTGTCCTCGCCGCCGATCATTAGAGTTGTTTAAAAACTTCAGTTTTTAAATAACTCTAATGTATAAATATTCATATTAATTCGGATTTTCATTGAAAAAATGCATAAAAATACTTGACTTTTTTTTATTTTTATAGATAGATAGTAGAGCCAGTTTCAATTCA
This sequence comes from Spirochaetaceae bacterium, assembly GCA_031275945.1. Taxonomy (GTDB): domain Bacteria; phylum Spirochaetota; class Spirochaetia; order Treponematales; family Breznakiellaceae; genus JAISLT01. Next base: position 2,734 of record JAISOA010000158.1, on the reverse strand, counting down.
GGTTGAAACCGGCGGCAGTATATATTTATGTGGAGGAGAAAGATGAAAAAGGAGTTGATGTTTCGTGCGGCCTTTGTACTTTGTGCACTGGCCCTGATTGCTGGTTTTACCGGCTGTGGTTCCAAGGAACCGGTTATAAAGATCGGTTTCAGCATCCCCCTGACAGGGGACAGCCCCATGGTCGGCGAAGGTTCCAAAAACACCGGGGAAATCATCAAAGAACAGGTGAATGCCGCCGGCGGCCTCGAAGTCGGCGGAAAAAAATACCTGCTTGAGTTTATCTATCTGGATAACGAACTTAAAGCGGAAAGCGCCGTTCAGAACGTTACCAGGCTTATCGACCAGGACCAGGTGCTGGCCGTTATCGGACCCCAGGGTTCCGGCAGGGCCATTCCCGCCGGCGAAGTCTGCAACGACAGTAAAACCCCAATGGTTTCGGCCTGGTCCACAAATCCCACTACGACAAAAGATAGGCCCTATGTATTCCGCGCCTGTTTTATCGACCCCTTCCAAGCCCCGGTAGCCTCGCGGTTTACCAAGGAAAACTTCGGCGTTTCCAAAGTAGCGATACTGTACAATGTTGAAGACGACTATTCCAAAACCCTGGCGGAACTGTACCGGGATTCCTGGAATGCAAATTACGGCGAAGTGGCGGCCTGGGAAAGCTGCGGTCAAAAAGATAGCAACTTTTCCGCCCAGCTTACCCGGATTATCGCTTCCGATGCCGAGATCCTGTATCTGCCCATATACTACGATATAGTGGCCAAGATCGTTCCCCAGGCAAAGTCCCTGGGTTGGGACAAGCCGATTATGGGCGCCGATGCGTGGGGTTCCGCGGATCTGTGGAAACTCAGCGACGGATCGGTGGCCGGGTACTACTTTACCACCCATTATGCGGCCGCCGGTGCGGTCGGCAAAACCAAGGAATTCATCGACACCTACAATGCCAGGTACGGGTATATCCCCGACGACGTGGCGGCCCTTACTTACGATGCGGTTAACATCGTTTTGCAGGCCATCCAGAATGCGGGTCTTACCGGCAACATTGCCCAGGACAGGGACAACCTTAAGGACGCCATCGCAAGCCTTAAAAACTTTGACGGCATTACCGGCAAGATGAACTTTACCCCGGACGGCGATCCCCAGAAGGAAGCCGTAGTGGTAAGAATCAGTGATTCCGGCGAATTTGTCTTTGAAGCCAGCCTGGCACCCTAGGAGCGTTGTATTTGGAAACGGGGCGCAGGGCGGTTTTGTAGTGAGCCGTTCGCCGCGCCCCGGTTTTCCGCACAGGTAATCACATGAAGCGTATTCTTCTTGTTTTTTCAACAATTATTATGTTGCTTTCTCTTACCGGGGCGCAACCTGCTGCGGAGATCGTGATAGGGATCAATTTGCCCCTGACGGATAACACCGGACTTAGCCCGGTTGGCCGGGAAACGAAAAACGCCGCGGAGATGATCCTTGCACGGATCAAGGTCCAGGGAGGCCTTGAAATACGGGGCCGGCGCTACCCCCTTAGATTTGTATATGTGGATAACGAAATGAACGTCGAACGGGCGCCTGTTGCCGCCCGCCGTCTGGTGGAGGGGGAAAAGGTTCTGGCCGTAATAGGTCCCCTGGGTTCCCGCCGGGCCATTCCCGCCGGCGAGTTTTGTAACGCCAATAAAACCCCGATGATTTCCCCCTGGTCTACCGATCCTGCGACTACAAAAGGCAGGCCCTATGTATTCCGGGCCTGTTTTGTCGATCCATTTCAGGCCCCGGCGGCGGCCCGGTTTACCAGGGAAAAGTTTAACGCCGTAAAAACGGCGATCCTGTACAGTCCTGAAGACAACTATTCCAAAACCCTGGCGGAACTGTACCGGGATTCCTGGAATACAAATTACGGCGAAGTGGCGGCCTGGGAAAGCTGCGGCCAAAGCGACAGTGATTTTTCTGCCCAGCTTAGCCGGATTATCAGCTCCGGCGCCGAGGTACTGTACCTGCCCGTATACTACGATATTGCGGCCAGGATCGTTCCCCAGGCAAAGTCCCTGGGCTGGGACAAGCCGGTTATGGGCGCCGATGCGTGGGGTTCAGCGGATCTGTGGAACCTTAGCGAGGGTTCGGTGGCCGGGTACTACTTTACTACCCATTATACGGCCGCCGGAGCGGTAGGGAAAACCAGGGAATTTATCGACGCTTACAGGGCCATATACGGCTACGTTCCCGGCGATGTGGCCGCCCTTACCCGCGACGCGATTGACATCGTTTTGCAGGGTATCCAGAACGCGGGTCTTACGGGGAACCTTGCCCGGGACAGGAATGCCCTGCGAAACGCCCTGGCGGAGACGGCCGGTTTTGAGGGGGTTACGGGGAAAATAAGCCGTTTTGACCGCGAGGGGGATCCGGTAAAAGAAGTACTGGTGATTAAAATAAATTCCGGCGGGCAGTTTGTATATGAAACGGCCGTGCAGCCCGGGAGGTAAAATGTGCTGAGTTTACTGTTGCAAAACATTTTTAACGCGCTTCAATGGGGCAGCTTCTATTCGATGATCGCCCTGGGGTACTGTCTGGTGTACGGGGTTTTACGGCTTATCAATTTTGCCCACGGCGATATTTTTATGACCGCCTGTTATATCGCCTTTTTCTTTGCCGAAGCCCTGCTTTTGTCGCTGGGCGGCGCGAGCTGGCTGATCTTTGCCCTTACCATGGCCGTTACCATGACCTTAACCGCCATTCTGGGGGTTACCAT
>JAISOA010000095.1 GCA_031275945.1 Spirochaetaceae bacterium | reverse complement strand
TAAAATTTGTATTTTTTTTTCAGTATGAGCCTGGGAAGGCATATGAACCATTCTTCTAACCGCCGGCCCGAAGGGTTGATTAAACCGGACGTTTGAGTAAAACCCGCCGGCAGCCAGGGGCGGGGATTCCCGCTGGGAGATGGACACAACTTGCCTCTACGAAGGGTACACAATTATCCTGCAGCGGTCCCCGCCTTGTAGTACCCGCAGTCCATAGCCCTGATACACCCTATCTGATTTTTCGCTTCCACCGGATGTAAATTTGCCGGCCCGTGCCGTTTTCCTGGGGCCGTTCTTCAACCTCAAATTGAGGAAGGGCCCGGAATAAATCCGCAAGTTTGCGAAACCCGTAGTTCCGGGGATCAAATTCACTGGACCTGAGGGTGATCTTCTGACCCACACCTCCCAGATAGGCCCAGCCGGAATCGTCGGCCTGATCCTCCACCGTATCCCGTAGCAGGTTAATAAGCCGCCGGTCTCCCTTAAAGTCCCTGCGGGTTTTTATCGCCGGTCTTGTATCGTCTTCATCATCTTCCCTCTCCCTTAGTATCTCTGTATAGATAAACTTATCGCAGACCGAGACAAAGGCCCGGGGGGTCTTTTTTTCTCCAAAGCCATAGACCTTACGGCCACTCTCCCGGATCCGGGAAGCCAGCCGGGTAAAGTCCGAATCGCTGGACACGATGCAAAAACCGTCCAGTTTTTCGCTGTACAAAAGATCCATCGCATCTATGATCAGCGCCGAATCGGTGGCATTTTTCCCCGTGGTATAGGAAAATTGCTGTATGGGATGGATTGCGTAATCCAGCAGTTTGTCCTTCCAGGATCGAAGGTTATTGCTGGTCCAGTCGCCGTAGATCCGCTTTACGCTGGCCACTCCGTACTTAGCCACCTCCGCCAGAAGCCCCTCGATAATAGGGGCCTGGGTATTATCGGCGTCGATAAGCACCGCCAGCTTATCCTGATTAACATCCTCCGGTAAGACAGAAAAGGGTAATAATGGCATAACAGCTCCTTACGGGTACAAAATACCGCGAATTTGTATGTTTAAAGCGGACAATACCACAAGCCGCCGGGTACAGGGACCCGTTATTCTCCAAAAATAGACTGTTTTATCCGCCGCAAAAGGCTAATCTTTCCCAGGGGAATCTTAAGAGATTCTCCACCCTCCCGGGGCTGCATAGTTAGGATCATCTCGCCGCCTTTTTTTTCCAGGCTTTCCGGAACGCCCAGCAACTTTTGCTCACCGTTTCCGGGGATAGTCCAGGTTAACTCCAGAACCGCCCGGGACGCAATGGCCTGTCTGGCGATACCGGTCTTTCCCACATAGTCCAAAGAACGGGCCTCCACTTTTTCGTAGCGCAGGGAAGGATCCGTCAATTGCGTTTCGCTGACCACCACCTTCCGCTCTATGCGGCTTTCCATTTCTTCCAGTTCCTGACCGCTTAGATTCATCCCCCGTAAAAGGGCCCTGAATTGCGCCTTGATCTGCTCCGCCCTTTCCCCCCGGGCCGAATCCTCCGTCTCCGCGGCGGTTTCCGGCACGACGGCTCCCGGCGCCGCCATTTTTGACGCCGGCTCCGCCGCCGGGATGTCCAGGGACGGAAAGGTCCCTGAACCCTCGGCGGTTCCGTTTCCTGGCCGGGCCACGATATCCACCCCGGCGCCGTTTAGGGCCGCGACAGCTTCTTCCGCATTCACAGAAAGAAGGTACACCCCCGGAGCTAGGGTTCGTTTAATCATAGATGCAATAGGCCCGGTTTGTGCAAGATAGCTCCGATCCCCTTCCAGGGTAAGCACAAGTCCCTGGACCAGGGAAACTTCCCGGTACCGTTTTTCCCAGTCGGTGAGGGTCCATTTAAGGGTAGCCTCTACCCTGTTTTCCGAAAGCCTTTCCAATAATTCCCACATACGATCCGCCGTATATCCCCGGTCAAAGCCCCGGACCACCGATTTCCGGGAAAGTGCAAAACGGACCGTGGTGCCCATCTCTTCCAGATCGGAAAAGGCCGCCAGATCTATCGCGCCGGCAAAGTCTATTTCGGGGTAGAGGATGCACGAAAACCCTGAATCCATCACCACCCGGGGTCCCGGGGCTTTTGTACCCGCGGCTTCCGCCGGAAAACCCGCCGGGTCTTTCGCGGCGGCCTCTGTATGCCGAACGGGCAGATAAAGAACCGTATCCTCCGGTTTAACGGGAACAAAAAGCCCCGCCATAACCAGCGAATGAAGGATCAGGGACGAAGAGGGAAGTTCTCCGGCAAAACCCCAGCTTTGTTCCTCTTCCCGGCGCAGCACTTCCACAAACTTAATAAGTGTGGTCTCCGGAAAAAGTCCTCCGGTTTCTTCCGTACGGCTTACTAGGGTATGGATCAACCGGGCGGTGTTTTTAAGAAGCCCCCGGCCCTGATAGGCCACGCCGGGCCGAAGAAACAGGGCGATTCCTGCGGCAAGGTATTCAAACCTATGCCGGGAAGACAGGGCTTTAAAAGCCCCAAGTTTTGCCCCGTCCCATTCCAGCCATTCCCCCCGGGGAGTAAAGAGTCCCAGGTTTATGCAGCCTCCGGCAATTCCCTCAATGTCAAGATTGGGAAAAAACCGGGTCCCCTCTTCCAGGATTTTTTTACGTATCGAAAGTTCTCCGGACTCTTCGCCCTTAAGAATCTCTTTACCGGTTAAAAAAACGCAAAGGGCGGCAAGGATCCGGTCGTCCATGAAGGGCGGCGGAAGGATAATTCCCCGGGGAATAGGTATGGAAGGAAACAGTATGGAGCTGTCCATGGCCACGGGGCCTAAAATTTTTTCCAGCCGGGGGTTCAGGGCAAGATGCTGTTTGCCTTCGTCCCGGAAGCGGTACAGGATAAGCCGTTCTTCCAGGTTAAGGATCATCCCCTGAAGTTCCGTATAGGAAAATTCTCCCGTAAAGATACTTTCCAGTTCCCCCGGCTGGGGTTCTCCCAACAGGGCCACCGCCGCAATGATCCGCCGGTCATTGTCGTCAATGTAGGCGGCCATAATTTCTTGGATTCCGGGGTTGGCCGCAAAAAGAGAAAACTCTTCCAGCAGGGTTTGTTTGTTAAAGGGAGTTTTTATGGTTCCCAAGACGCTCCGCATAAGTTCAAAAAAGGTTTTATCCGGCAATGTCATAAGGGCGGATTTCCAAAACGCCAGGGGCCGGAATACCGGAGGGTTCTTCACCGGGGAACCTTCTTTTTTTCCTGCGGAACAGAAGGGCCCTCTCCGGCCCCGCCGGAAAGAACCGGCGTTAGCTCCGCCCAATACTGGATAGAATAATGATATCCCTGTTCGGCAAGAAATTTTTGCCTGTTGGCGGCAAAGTCTTCTTCTACCGTCGATCGGGAAACAATCGTATAGAAATAGGAATTTTTATTTTTTTTGGGCCGCAGGATCCGTCCCAGGCGCTGGGCTTCTTCCTGCCGGGAACCGAAGGAACCGGATATCTGGACCGCCATGGAAGCATCGGGGAGATCCAGGGCAAAGTTTGCCACCTTGGAAACCACCATGATCCGCAGTTTCCCCTTTTTAAATTCCCGGTAGATCCGCTCCCGCTCCGCATTAGAGGTTTTTCCCGTTACCAGGGGAGCCTTAAGCCGCCGGGCTATAGCTTCAAGCTGGGAAATATATTGGCCTATCACCAGGATATGATCCTCCGGGTGGTTGGCAATTAGTTCTACCGCCGCCTCTTCCTTCCGGGGATTTTCCGCCGCAATACGGTATTTTTCCCGTTTTCCGGCCACCGCATAGGGAATCCTGTAAGAACCGGGAAGATCCAGCCGGACCTCAATGCAGAGGGCTTCGGCTATCCAGCCCTTACGCTCCAGATCCTTCCATGGCACGTCGTAGCGCTTGGGACCCACCAGACTAAACACCGCATCTTCCGCCCCGTCTTCCCGGACCAGGGTAGCGGTAAGCCCCAAACGCCGTACCGCCTGGAGTTCAGCGGTAACCCTAAAAACCGGAGCGGGTAAAAGATGCACCTCGTCGTAGATAATAAGCCCCCAGGGATAACCCCGGAACAGGGAAAAGTGGGGAAAATTCCCGTCCCTGCCGGGCCGCCAGGTAAGGATCTGGTAGGTGGCGATGGTTACCGGGGCTACGGCTTTTACACCGCCACTGTACTCCGCGATCTGCTCCCGGCGTAAGGTGGTCTTATCCAGCAATTCATCGATCCACTGGTGAACCGCCGCGACATTGGCGGATAGAATAAGGGTATTGGTTTTAAGACGGGCCATCACCGCCATGCCTACGATGGTTTTTCCGGACCCACAGGGAAGAACCACCACCCCAAAGCCCGTTCCCGGACCACCCTGCCCAAGAAAGGCCCGGACCGCCTCGTCCTGGTAATCCCGCAGATCAAAGGGCCGCAGGGCAAGCTCCAGGGCTTCGCCGGCCCGGAGCGGGGCCTCATCCTGTACGGGCCACCCCAGTTTAATAAGTTCCTGCTTAACCGTACCCCGGTCGGTAAGCTTAAGACGAAACCCTTCTTTGATTTTTATTAGATAATCGGCCAGAACCCTGGCCGAGGCAATTTCCTGTTCCACCTCTTCGCTGCCGGCACTTAGGATCAGCTCTTCCGTTCCCCGCCCTTCCCGAAGCCGAATCTGCCCGTACCGGCCCATGATGTCCGCAAAGCCCCCGCTGATACTTTCGGGAACCGCGTAACGGCTGTAGCGGTTAAGGATCCCTACCACATCCTGGGGATTCATACCGGCGCCGGCGGCATTCCACAAGGAAAGGGGCGTAATCCGGTAGGTATGAATATGTTCCGGTGATTTTTCCAACTCCGCAAAGGGCAGTATGGCAGCCCGGGCATCCTCCGCCCCCGGAGCATGAACATCCAAAAGCAAAGTATGGTCGCTTTGTACGATAAGAGGCTTAATCGCGTCCATATCCTATTTAGTATAATGAAAAAAACAGGAGTTCGCTATAGCACCGGCGCTTATTCCGGCATAATTTCAACATTCTATTGACGCGGAGGCGGGTTTTCCGCTACTATATCCTCAAGTGCGGCCGTCGTATAACGGCATTACCCTAGCTTCCCAAGCTCGTGACGCGGGTTCGACTCCCGTCGGCCGCTAAGGAATGTTCATCAGCCTAACACTGTAGCAAACCCCAAAATGGTTGCCATAGGCCCGCAGAAGCCGAAACCGTTCCACGGCCGCCGGGGACCAAGCAGGGTGCAGGTCCGAGGCGGCAAACCGCCAAGGACGGCTTGGAGGTGACAGGCAGAGGCCCGGCACCCGAAAGCGCTTGGGCAAAAAATCCACATGTACAACAGGTTCCTAGGCCTCTCCCAGGGAAAAGTCCCCCACTATTTTAAAGCGCGGACCATCCCGGACGACCGAAAGCTCCCTGCCGGGAAAATACTGCGGGAGCTTGGCACCGACTAGCCGCGCCGCTTCCTGCATTAAAAATTCAAATTGTTCCGGGGGAATTTTTTCCAACGTTGCGGCCCGGAATGAAACAATGTACCCCCGGCCTTGCCGGGATCCTATACCGGCGCTAAAATCCGCGGCCACCTCAAAGAGGCCGTCCATTTCAGGGTTTTCGGTGGCACCCCGCACGGGACGGTTTGGATGGAGGGAATAGACATCCCCCCATTCTTCTTCAAGAAAATCGTCCACTTCTTTAAAAAGAGCGTCGAGAATATTGGTAAAAGCTCGCAGCTTGGGATGCTCATACATGGTTAATCCGGCGGCAGAGCAATGTCCAGCACTTCATAAAACAGTTCCACAGGATGAAAGGTGATGCTCTTCTTTACGTGATCGGGAATATCGTCCAGATCCCGCCGGTTTTGTTTGGGAATGATAATATCCTGCACCTTATTGCGCCGGGCTGCGATGGTTTTTTCTTTTAAGCCCCCAATGGGAAGGACCTGCCCGGTTAAGGACAGTTCCCCGGTCATGGCAAGATGCCCGCGAATATTTTTTCCCAAGAGCAGGGAGAGCAACGCCGTGGCCATAGTAATTCCTGCGGAGGGTCCGTCTTTGGGTGTGGCCCCTTCGGGAATATGAAGGTGTATCTGGTTTTTTTCAAACCACTCAGGGTCCACTCCGTATGTTTCGATCCCCACCTTCCGGGCCACGGTCATGGCAATTGAAGCGCTTTCTTTCATGGTATCCCCCATCTTGCCCGTTAGGGTAAGTCCGCCCTTACCGGGAGAAGCCACCGCTTCAATGATCAGAGTATCGCCCCCCATGCTGGTCCAGGCCAGTCCCAGGGACATACCGGGTTTGTCGGCCCGTTTTATAACATCCTCCAGAAAGAGGGGTTTACCCAGATGTATCTCGATGTTTTTTTTATCGATAGCAAAAACAGGAACGGGCTCTGCCTTTTTTTCACCGGCGGTCACCTGTGTTTCCACGGTTTGCCCGCTCTGCTTCACGGTTCCCTCCGCAGCCGGAGCGGTCTGCGCGGCTTTTTCTTCGGCCTCCACGATCTGTATGGCCAGCTTCCGGTGTATCTTATCCAGATTTTTTTCAAAGTTCCGCACCCCCGCTTCCCGGGCATAACCGTTGGCAATATGAAGCAGGCTGTCCTTGGTGTATTTTACCTGACTCCGTTTAAGTCCATTTTTTGCAAGGCTTTTGGGTACCAGGTAGCGTCTGGCAATTTCTAATTTCTCCGTATCAATATATCCGGGCAGTTCAATTATCTCCATCCGGTCCATCAAGGGCGGGGGGATCGTGTCCAGGGTATTGGCGGTGATAATAAAAAAGACCCGGGAAATGTCAAAGGGCAGATCCAGGTAATGATCCCGAAATGAAAAGTTCTGTTCCGGGTCCAGCACTTCCAGCAGCGCCGAGGCGGGATCCCCCTGGTAGCTGACCCCCATTTTATCGATCTCGTCGATTAAGAATACCGGATCCTTGGTTTTGGTAATCTTAAGCCCCTGAATAATCTTTCCCGGCATAGCCCCAATATAGGTGCGCCGGTGGCCCTTGATCTCCGCTTCGTCCCGCATGCCCCCCACGGAAAAGCGGAAAAACTGCTTTCCCAGGGCCCGGGCTATGGAGCGGCCCACGCTGGTCTTCCCTACCCCCGGGGGGCCCAGCAGACAGATGATGGATCCGGTGGGGTATTTGTCAAAGACCCGGCCCCCGGCCTTGCCGGGATTGTTTTTCGGGCCGGATTTGGCGGCCCTCCCCCCTTGATTCCGGAGCTTTCGCACCGCCAGGTATTCGGCAATGCGGTCCTTTACGTCTTTTAGGCCGTAATGGTCCATTTCAAGAATTTCCCGGGCAGACTTAAGATCAAAGTCCTCCGGGGGTGGATCGTTCCAGGGAAGGTTGACGATCATATCCAAATAATTGCGGGTTACGGTAAATTCCGCCGAATTAGGTTCCATCAGGTTGAACTTCTCCAGTTCCTGCTCTACCGCCTCTTTAACCTCCCCCTCGAAGTTAAAGGCGTCTATCTTTTCTTTAAAGTGCTGGTATTCGGAACTTTTTGCATCCGTGGTCATTCCCAGTTCACTTTTTATAGCCTTAAGCTCTTCCCGTAAAAAATAATCCCGCTGGGATTTTTCGATTTTTTCGTTAATTTCTTTTTGTATCCGCTTTTGGATCCGCAACAGTTCCTGTTCTTTCTTAATAAATACCAGAACCTGTTCCATCCGCTTTCGGACATTAAGCATCTCCAGGATCTTCTGCTGTTCCCCCTTGTCGATATTAAGGATGCTGGCGATAAAATTCGCTATTTTGCCGGGATGATCAATGTTGATCATATTAAGCCGCATTTCTTCGGAAAAGAGGGGATTGTTTTCCGAGATCTGCTTCATCTCCGCTATCAGTGCCCTGGTTAGGGCCTTAACCTCGGCAGTATCGTCTTCTTCGTCATCCAGATATTCCACCGCCGCCACAATGGGAAAGGCCGGATGAAGGGCCTTTTTTATCCGGAAGCGTTTAAGGGTGGAAATAAAGATATTTACCCCCCCGTCGGGAAGGTTTATTTTTTTTACGATTTTAGCCACCGTTCCTATTTGATACAGGTCCGTAATAAGCGGATTTTCCGTCTCGTTCCGAAGCATCACCAGGCCTATAAGCCCGTCCCCGGAGACGGCATCGTCGATAACCTTTACGTCCGGGGGGTTCCCGATCATGATGGGGGTAAAGATCCCCGGAAAAATGGGACGGCCCATAAGGGCCACCAAGGGCAGTTTATGGGGAAGTATTTGGTCTATAGGTACAACACTTTGTTCAGCCATAGCAGGGTCCTTTTCAAATTGCCGGGAATGGATTTATTCTTGCTTAAATATCGCAAAAAACTGCATAAAAAGCAAGAAAACTTCTTAGGGATGATGAAAAACCGGGAAGAAAACGGGGAATTTCCCCTCAAAGAGATTAAAAATGGAAGAATAGACAGGTCATATCGTCCCGTTGGGGGGTGGTTTTCCGAAAGTCCTTCAGGGCCGGAGCAAGAAGGGTATCCAGAGCTGTTTTTCCGGTATGGCTTTCAAGGGCAAGTTTCAGGAGCCGTTCATCGCCGAATTCTTCCCCTCCCCAATTATCCTGCTCGGTGATCCCGTCGGTATACACAAGAAGTCCGTCCCCGGGCCTTATTTGCAGGCGAAAAATTGCCGGTTTTAGTACCGGTTCAATTCCCACGGGAAGGTTTACCTTGGCCTTTTCCAGGTCATGGAATACCGTATCCCGTAAGAGTACGCTGTGCGAATGGCCCATGTCGGCAAATTGAAGAATTTTTTTGCGGGAATCGTAGATCATAAAAAACCCGGTAAGATATTTTTCCATA
>JAISOA010000068.1 GCA_031275945.1 Spirochaetaceae bacterium | reverse complement strand
GTGGTCTTCCCCCAATTTGCCAGGAGATGGAGAAGGTATTTGCGGTTCAGGCCGGTAATCTGGCAGAGGTGGTCAAGGATGTTTGACTTGTCTTTTTTACCGGAAGACTGATAGCGCTGATACGATTCGCGAATAACCGATTGTTTTTCCTTCACCGTTAACCCCATAACGGCCTCCGATCCTTTCATCGGATGGGCCTGTTTGGGTTAGATTTTCGATGATTCAATTCGATTAGTTGACTGTTTTTGATTTTTGTGATAACATATAATATGCAAGAGCCAAGAGCCAAGAGCCAAGAGCCAAGAGCCAAGAGCCAAGAGCCAAGAGCCAAGAGCCAAGAGCCAAGAGCCAAGAGCCAAGAGCCAAGAGACAAGAGCCAAGAGCCAAGAGCCAAGAGCCAAGAGCCAAGAGCCAAGAGCCAAGAGCCAAGAGCCAAGAGCCAAGAGCATTATGAAAGCGCGCTAGAATTTGTCAAGGGGGGCAACCCCTTGGCCGATAAACCAATATTGGCAATTATTGTTCCGTGTTATAACGAACAGGAAGTATTGCCGGAAACTGTAAAACAACTGCTTGGCAAAATACAATCCCTGGTTTGTAAAAAATATATATCAGAAAAATCTAAAATAGTCTTTGTTGACGATGGATCGAACGATGCAACATGGGAACTCATAAAAAAATATCATTCTGAAAATCCGCAGAATTTAATTGGAATTAAACTATCAAAGAACCGGGGACATCAAAATGCCCTTCTTTGCGGGCTGCTCTCCGTTAAAAACACTGTTGATATAACCATATCAATAGACGCTGACTTACAGCATGATATTGCCGTCATTGATGAGATGATAGAAAAATTCTGTTCCGGCTATGAGATTGTGTATGGCGTCAAGAAAAACCGGAACAAGGACAGTTTTTTAAAAAAGACAACAGCACAGGGTTTTTACCGTCTCATGCATTTCCTTGGCGTAGATATTGTTTATAATTGTGCTGATTTCCGTTTAATCGGCAGAAATGCGCTTCTGGCTCTCGCCGAATATCAGGAAATAAATCTGTTTTTACGCGGCATTGTTCCACTGTTGGGATTCAAGAGTGATGTTGTGTATTACAGTATCAAAGAACGTTTTGCGGGAACAAGCAAATATACGTTGAATAAAATGTTAAAGCTTGCGTTTGAAGGTATTACTTCATTTTCAATTAAGCCCATACGACTTATTACTATACTGGGACTCCTCATATTTGCCATCAGCCTGGTAATGGTAGTCTATTCGATCAGCAGGTATTTCAGCGGAAAAACCGTATCGGGCTGGTCAAGTTTGATTTGTTCCCTGTGGGGCATAGGAGGTTTAATTTTGCTGGGCCTGGGTATTGTCGGTGAATATACCGGAAAAATATATCTTGAAACCAAAAGACGACCGCGTTTTACGATAGAAGCGATGTTATACGAGGCCGCCAATGCCAATCATTGATAAAACGTTTTTTAAATTTATTATTGTCGGTGTTATAAATACTGTTGTCGGGTCAGGGCTTATGTTCATCCTGTATAATTTGTTTAATGTTGATTATTGGCTGGCGTCCGCCGCAAACTATATCGTAGGCAGTATCGTAAGTTTCTTCCTCAATAAATATTTTACCTTCGCGGTAAAGGAATGGACCTTATCTATGGTTATTGCCTTTGTTGTGAATATCGCCGTTGCTTATTTTACCGCTTATGGACTGGCAAAGCCGGTAATGAACTATCTGTTAAGACATAACCCGCTTAAAATCCGTGAGAATGCGGCCCTGTTTACCGGAATGTGTTTTTTTACCGGCATTAATTATATGGGGCAGCGGCTAGTTGTGTTTAAAGCAAGGAGAAACAGTGAAAAATAAAACCCTTGAACAACTAAAAAACAGGCTGGAGCTGTCAGAAAAAACCGTCATTTGTCTGGCGCTTTTTTCATTTCTTTATCTTGCCGGATGCCTTGCGCTTACGGTTCCGGTGTTTCGTAATCTTGTTATCGTGTTTGGCGGATTCCTTGCCCGCCATCCGCTTAATTACCCTGTTTGGCGTGAAAGGCTCATTTCCTGGAGTTTTTCGGGGACAATTCTGTATGTGCTGTTTTTTATCGTTTTCTTTTCAAAAAATATTTTTACCGGAAAGAATTTCGGAACAAAAAAATATCCGTACCTTTTTGTCATACTTTCTTTACTGGCAGGCGTGTTTGTCATCATGTTTCGGGCAAATTGGACCTTCGGCGACGATCATGAATATATCACGACAACCGCAATTAATAAATACGTGCCATTTCACTATTATATCACAGGCGGCAGATTTGATCCATTGGGACATTTTCATTACAATATACCACTCTTTGTATTCAGGCTTTTGGGGATTAATTCAGGCCTGCCGGTAGAAGCTCATTTTATGCTTATTGCGTTGTTTTATTCACTATCGGTCATTTGTTTATTTTCCCTCTTCAACCGACTTGAACCGGTTAAAGGACATTTCCACCCTGCATTTTCTGTTTTTTTTGCCTGTACTTTTGTTTTATTGAATCGTACATTTTGTACTGTTTTTATGGATTTGATATATCCCGAAACTCAAGTAATCATGCTTTTTTCTGTTTTTATGTTTACGTATTACCGGGCCTTGGAAACAGACAAAAAACGGTATTATATTGCGGCGTTCATGGTCGCCGTATATAATTCATATTGCAAAGAACCGGTATTCGGCGCATTCCTGGTTATAGCCCTCTCAAATCTTTTGTTTCGGTATAAAAATCAATCAAAAAGAGAGAAAATATTTTATGCGGCCCTTATAGCCAATGGTCTTCTTTTTATAGTCATGTATTATTTTATTTCTTTCAGAAATTCGGTAGGGTTTTATAATGAAGGCAGGGTAGACATCCGTGGATTACAATTCATTATTTCAATATTGGAAAAGACTCCTCTGTTAATTGTTATGATACTTTTTGGTTTATGCCGTTTTGCCGCCATTATCATAAAGAAGGATCGGGGGCATTTGTATTATGATGGGCTTCTTTTTGCCGGAATCGCTTATATGTTTGCCTATATAATATTACACCTGAATGCCGGATATTATTTCCTGCCTTCTATAATACTGTTTTTACCGTCTCTGGTGTATTGGATTAAATACCTGTATCAAACAAAGAAACAGTATGCATTGCCAGCCTTTGGTTTGATAATGATGTTTTATTTTTTCAATGCCGGAAGACTGTCTCGAAATGTTTTGAATACCTGGCAGGCCCGAGGAAAATTTATCCCTTACATATCAAGCCTGCTCTCAGAATACAACGAGGGTAAAAAATTTATTTGGTATGAATCAGACAATACAGTAACTGATAACACGTTTTACAAGGCCATCAGGGCCTGGAGAAAATACGTAGAAAACGCATTTTTAAACTACAAGAACAATAGTGAAGGAAAAGAATTTTTTACAGTATCAAAAAATATGGATGAAGTTAGGTCGTATAAAAACGTCTTGTTTTTTTATCCTGCTGATAACGATCAAAACCAATCTATGCCCGATGAGCTCGCACAGGCATTAAAGAACAATAACTTTAAACTTTTTGTTGATTTTTACGGTATTTTAATTTACAGACAATATTAGACCATAAGATGCGACTCAAAACTTTAGGGAACCACTGGAAACTCCTATTGGGCTTCCAGTGGTTTTCTTTAGTTTTTGAGAACGCACTCTTGGATTTAGGCTGTTTCATTCGCGCCGTAAACGCAGCTTACGCTCCTGTTCCGCGGGGGCTCATGCCGGCCAGGGCGGCACCCAGGGCTTTTCTGTCTATACCCCAATTTTTGCCGAAAAGGCGGAGAAGTTTTTCGGAAAG
The DNA here is from genome assembly GCA_031275945.1 of Spirochaetaceae bacterium. Lineage (GTDB taxonomy): Bacteria > Spirochaetota > Spirochaetia > Treponematales > Breznakiellaceae > JAISLT01. Next base: position 23,963 of record JAISOA010000068.1, on the reverse strand, counting down.
TTCCATAAACGGCCAAAAGACCGGTTGGCCGGGAGAAAGCAGGGTCGGGTTTCCGGCAGGAAGTCCGGCTGCATTTGTTTCCTGATTCGCAGGCCGGCTGCCGGGCTTCCACGGCCTGTTTACGACAAGTTCCCAAAAGCGGGCAAAATTCCGCAGCCGGTCAAGCTCCGCTTTACCCAGCGCCGCCGTTTGAACCACCTCATAAGGCGGTCCGGATGCATACCTCATGCCAAATTTTCCGTCGAGTTCCCGCAGAGGTGTACCCGGGAGGCCTTTTAGAATACCAAGCTGTATCTCAAAAGGAGGGGAGGCGGGCCAACAACCGGACGCGGGCCTTATTCCGGCGGCGGTTTTCATTGTCGCCGTTTCCGTTACAGCATTCACGGTGGATTCCGCGGTTAAGGCCTGCCAGAGCCGGTCGAAACCTTCGCCGAATGAAGCTAAGTCTTCACCGGGAAGGCCCGCGATAAGATCCGCGTGAATAATCGCGTTTGTCTGCGTGCGGAGAAAGCTAAGGGTTTCCAGTTCCTTTTCCGGCTGCGAAGGACGGTTGATGGCGGCGCAAACCTTTGGGTTAAAACTCTGTATGCCGAGTTCCAGCCTGAGCATATCCGGAGGAAAACCGGAAATTACTTTTGTAAGTTCCGGCGGAAACAGGGACGGAACCATTTCAAAATGCAGCTGAAATTTTTCGGAAGAAACGGCAAGGGATGCTTTTTTAAGAAAAAATTCCATAATCGCAAGCGCCCGGGGAACATTGACGTTAAAAGAACGGTCAAGAAATTTTATCGTCGGCCGGGGAAGCGCGGCATCCGACCGAACGGAAAAAAGACGCTTCAAAAGAGAATCCATATCGGAAAGAAAATCATCCAGGGGAAATTCCCGAACGGCTTTCCGGCGGGGCTGTCCGCCGGCTGCAGGATTGGCGGAACCGGCAACGGTAATCGCGCTTTGGCAGAATGCGCAGGCAAAGGGACAGCCCCTCGATGCCTCCACATAGATAAGCTTGCGCCGCAAATCTTCATCCGTATAAAGATGATATGCGGAACGTATACCAGCTACATCCGGGGCGCTGCCGCCGGTGAAACGGGGAGGCGGGTCTTTGTTGTTCAAAATGCGCCCGCACAGTTTCGCAAACGCGTTCTCTCCTTCGCCCCGGATCACAAAATCGGCATAACGGATAATTTCAGCTTCTTCCGGCAGGTAAGATACCTCCGGGCCCCCCAGTACAATGAACGGAGACGCCCTTTGCGTTTCGGGATCTTTTATCCGGATATTCCGCAGCCCCTTGAGCAGTTCAAGGCTTGCCGCATGATTCCAGATCGAAACGGAAAGTCCCAGAATCCTCGGCCTGATTCCGGCAAGAATTGCAAGCTTTTCGTCAAGGCTTTGACGCAGGGCAAGCTCGATAATTTCGCAGCGGCTTTCGTATTCACCAAGGTTTGCCTTGAGCAGCCGCAGGGCCAGGGACGGATGAATCCACTTGGCGTTGATTGCCGAAAGGACAATATCGGCCATAGCTATCGCCTTGTATAACAGTATCGCAGCCCGCAGGACAGCCAGCCGCTGCCCTGTTTAAGGGACGAGAGTTGTTCGGAAACTTCAGTTTTCCGAACAAATTCCGCTAAAAATCGCAATTTCGCAGCCGTAAGGGAAGAAATTGCAAGACTGGTGAGACAACCAACCGGGTGGTCGAACAAGTCTACTGTTTTTTTACCGGCCTATTCCAGGGCCTGGTTTAGGGCGGCTTTCATTTCGCCGACGTACCGTGCGACGAAGGGGGCCGGATCATCCCGGTGTTCATCGATGATCTTAACAATGGCGCTGCCCACAATAACCCCGTCGGCAAATTTTGCGATTTCCACGGCCTGGGCAGAGGTATTAATGCCAAAGCCCACCGCGCAGGGAAGCCGTTCCGGGCCAATCCCCGCATTCCGCACTTCGTCTATAATGGCCTTTACATCCGTCTCGATGGAATCCCGTATGCCGGTAACCCCCAGGGAAGAGACGATGTACAGAAACCCCGAAGCGGCTTGGGCAATTTTACGGATCCGTTCCCGGGAAGTAGGGGCCACCAGGGAAATAAGGTCCACCCCCCGGGGCGCGGCGGCCCTTCGCAGTTCCCCCTGTTCCTCAAAGGGCAGGTCGGGGATAATGATCCCGTCCACCCCCGTTTCGGCGCAGCGTGCAAAAAATGCATCGTATCCGTACCTGAATACCGGATTCAGATAGCTAAGAAATACCATGGGGGTATCGTGATAATTCCCGGGAAGGGATCGTAGTTTCTCCCGGACCGATCCGGCAAGGCCAAAAATTTTTTCTACCCCGGCGCCGGCTTTAAGCGCCCGGATATTTGCCCCCTGGATAACCGGCCCTTCCGCGATGGGATCCGAGAAGGGGATGCCTATTTCTACCAGATCCGCCCCGGACCGGATCATTTCCACTATGCATGCTTCGCTTTGTTCAATGGACGGATCGCCTCCGGTAACAAAACCGATAAAAGATTTTCCTCCGGGGCGGGCGGCGCTTTTTCCGAATGCTCCGGCTATTCTACCCATAGGTCCCCCTCCCCCGTAATGGCAATGCCGCGCCCCTACTCATGAATATTTTTTCCCCGGTATTTGGCAATGGACGACACATCCTTGTCCCCCCGGCCGGAAAGACAGATGATAACAGTTCCGTCCTTTGGCAGGCCGGGGACAAGTTTGCGGGCATAGGCCACCGCATGGGCGCTTTCTACCGCGGGGATAATTCCTTCGGTCCGGGACAGGTACTCAAAGGCTTCCACAGCTTCGTCGTCGGTAACCGCCGCATACTCCGCCCGGCCCGCGTCCCGAAGCATGGCATGTTCCGGCCCTACCCCCGGATAATCAAGGCCCGCGGAAATTGAATACACCGGGGCGATCTGCCCTTCGTCGTTTTGGCAAAAGTAGGATTTCATCCCATGGAAGATCCCCACTCCGCCCTTTGCCATGGTGGCGGCATGCCGGTCCGTATCCACTCCCCTTCCTGCGGCCTCGCAGCCGATAAGCCGGACCGTTTTATCTTCTATAAAGTGATAAAAAAGGCCCATGGCGTTGCTTCCCCCGCCTACACAGGCGATCACCGCCAGGGGGAGTTTTCCCTCCCGGGCAAGGATCTGTTCCCGGGCTTCTTTTCCAATCACGCTCTGAAAGTCCCGCACAATGGTAGGAAACGGATGGGGACCCATTACCGAACCAAGTATATAATGGGTGTCCTTGACCCGGCCTACCCATTCCCGCATGGTTTCATTTACCGCATCCTTTAGGGTCTGGGTGCCGGAGCTTACGGGATGTACCGCCGCTCCAAGAAGTTCCATGCGGTAAACGTTCAGGGCCTGGCGCTCTGTATCTTCCTTTCCCATAAAGATTTCACACTCCAGGCCCAGCAGGGCCGCGGCGGTGGCGGTGGCAACGCCGTGCTGGCCCGCCCCGGTTTCGGCTATCACCCGCTTCTTTCCCCGCTTTTTTGCCAGCAGCGCCTGTCCAAGAACATTGTTGATCTTGTGGGATCCAGTATGGTTAAGATCCTCCCGCTTAAGGTATACCCTGGCCCCTCCCAGATCGGCGCTGACCTTTTCGGCAAAATAAAGCAGGCTAGGGCGGCCCGCATAATTCCGTAAAAGCCCATCAAGTTCCGCGGTAAAGGCCGGATCGTTTTTATAGTGGTTATAGGATCGCTCCAGATCGATGATTTCGTTCATCAGGGTTTCCGGAATGTACTGTCCCCCAAATTCCCCAAATCTTCCTTTACTCATGGCGCATCCTTTTCCGGTAATGATCTATAGCCCCGTGGTATGGCTCATTCCCTATCCAGGGAATGAACCGCGGTATGTACGAACTTTCTGTACCAAGCCTATCATTTTTTCCCGGTCTTTTATACCGTCCGTTTCCGCTCCGGTGGAAATATCCACGGCATAGGGCTTCCAGGTTAGGGCCGCTTCTATATTGTGAAAGCCTATGCCCCCGGCAAGAAAAACCGGAACCGGATTTTGCGGCAAATGCCCCCCGGTGCCTGGGGGAGCGGGGTTTTTCGGCGCTTTGCCCCTGTGGACAGTCCCGGAGGAACCATTCGGTTCAATCCGGGTTCGCAGTATATCCAGCAGTTTCCAGTCAAAGCTGCGGCCTGTACCGCCATTTCCGTTGTCCAGCAGAAGATAGTCAGCCTTTAACGGCCCGCAAAGGGGAAAAGAACCGGAAAGGGCCGCTTTTTCCAGGCTTTCCGCCCCGGCGGCCCGGATAAGCGGCGCTCCGCAGCGTTCCCGCAGGCGGTCAATGTATCCATCCGTTTCCCCGCCGTGGAGTTGTACCATGGCTATAACCCCGTCCCGGCACAGGGCGGCAATTTCGTCCACCGCGGCGTTGACAAAAACCCCCACCGGGACAATTCCCTTCCGGAGCTTTTCCCGAAACGCCGCCGCGATGCCGGGACGTATCCGCCGCCGGCTTTCCGAAGCAAACACAAAACCAACGTAATCCGGAGCCGCCTCGTTGGCGTAGTCGATATCCTTTTCGCGGAAGAGCCCGCAAATTTTAATTTTTATCATAACCGTGGTGCGGATCCGGGGAACCGCTTGCCGCTAGAATACTATACGGGGCCGGGGCTGTAAAGTTCCGGAATAGAGGCTTTGGGCCCCAGGGGCTGGATCCGGGGCTTTTCATGGCGGGTCGCCGGCATTTTTACAGACCGTAACAAATTTTAAAAAAAAAACTCTTGACAGATCTGTAAAGGTACGGTTACACTTAAACCAAGTGGTTGGAAGCGCCAAAAATGAAACCGGTTTCATAACGGTGTCGTAAGGATGTTTTATGTCAGAGGTATTGTTGCAGGCCGAGCATATCAATAAGGCCTTTTCCGGGGTTCCCGCATTAGAGGATGTACAGTTTGACCTAAGGTCCGGCGAAGTTCATGCCCTGCTGGGGGAAAACGGGGCGGGGAAATCTACCCTGATGAAGATTATTTCCGGGGTCTATACCCGGGATTCGGGGGAAATTGTTATTGGCGGGGAAAAAATTACCCACGATTTAAGCCCCCAATCAGCCCAAAGTATGGGCGTGGGGATTATTCATCAGGAATTAAACCTGTGTCCCCACCTCACGGTGGCGGAAAATATCTTTCTAAACAGGGAATTTGCCCATACCTTTGGGGTTTTAAACGAGAAAAAACAAAATGAAGCGGCAAAAATGTATCTTGACCAGTTGAACTTGGACATTGATCCCGCCACTCCCACCAATAAACTCCCTGTTTCTAAGCAGCAAATGGTGGAAATTTGCAAGACCCTGTCTATGAACGCCAATATCGTTATTATGGACGAACCAACCTCGGCGTTAACGGAAAAAGAAATCGAAGACCTTTTTTCTGTTATTGCGGTGCTTAAAAAGAAAGGCAAGGGGGTCATCTACATTTCCCACCGCCTGGAAGAACTTTCCCGGATTGTGGACCGGGTTACCATACTGCGGGATGGCAGGTATGTCAAAACTCTGGAGTTTATAAAAACCAGCCTGCCGGAAATTATCAGCCTTATGGTGGGCCGTACCTTAAACGAAAAATTTCCCCGAATTGAGCTTCCCCGGGGCGAAAAGGTCCTGGAGGTTAAGAACCTTTCTTCTTCCTATGGAGTGGGGGTTAAAGACGTATCCTTTACCCTCTACAAGGGAGAAATCCTGGCCTTTGCGGGGCTTATGGGCGCGGGCCGGACCGAAACGATGCGGGCCATTTCCGGGGCCGACAAAATGCGCCGGGGAGAGCTTCTCCTTAACGGGAAGCCGGTAAAAATCAAATCCCCCAAAGACGCCATATCCATGGGTCTTTTCTGCGCCCCCGAGGATCGCAAGCGGGACGGCCTGTGCGTCCGCATGACCTTGGCGGAAAACATTACCCTGCCAAGCCTGGATAGTATCTCAAAATTCGGGGTTATTTTAAAAAAACTGGAAGGTGAAAAGTCCCAAAAAATGATCACCAGCCTAAGAATTAAAACCCCCGGTGTAAATCAATATGTGCGCAATCTTTCCGGCGGAAATCAGCAGAAAGTGGTGGTGGGAAAATGGCTTATGCGCAACGCCCAGGTGGTTATCTTTGACGAGCCTACCCGGGGCATTGATGTGGCCTCTAAGATAGAAATTTATAACATCATTAACGATCTTAAGCGGAGCGGCATTGGGGTTATGTTTGTTTCCTCTGAGCTGCCGGAAGTACTTGGCATGTCGGATCGTATTATTGTCATGTGCAATGGTAAAATTACCAAAGAACTCTTTACAAAAGATACGAACCAGGAAGAGATATTGCATTATGCTACACAATATTAAGAACGGGGGTTTGTGATGGCCGGTATACAAAGTCTAAGGTTTAGTTTATCCCGATCTCAACAGCAGATTCTGTCGGCCCTGATCGGGTTAATAGCATTGAGTTTGATTTTTACTATTTTTACGCCTTTTTTCTTTAATGTGGACAACCTGCTTACGGTGGCCCAGCAAACTACGGTTATTGCCATAATCGCCCTGGGACAAACCTATGTCCTTATTACCGGGGGCATTGATCTTTCCATAGGCTCAAACATTGCCCTGGCGGCCATGGTCGCGGCCATGATGATGGTCCATGATCCTGATGTGGGAATACATCCGGATTTGCCGATGCTTGTCGGCCTTTTGATGGGCCTTTTAACCGGCGTGGCTGCGGGGGCGGCCAGCGGCGCCATGATTGCCTTTGGAAACATACCCCCCTTTATTGCCACCCTGGGAACCATGACGGTGGTCCGGGGGCTGGCCCTGTGCATGACCCAGGGCTACCCCATCAGCGCTCTGCCCGATTCGTTTACCGCCATGGGTACCGGATACAATTTTGGCCTGGGCAATATCTATGACATTAATATGGGCGGGTACTATGTCCCCGAAGGGACAATAAAAATACCCAATATAGTGATGATCATGATCTTTACGGTTTTTGTGTTTGGTTTTATTCTGCAAAAAACCAAATGGGGCCGCCATGTATACGCGGTGGGAAGTAATTTTGAAGCGGCCCGCCTTTCCGGGGTAAACACCAAAAAAACCATTATGATGGTCTACATTTTTTCCGGTTTCTTAGCGGCCCTGGCGGGATGCCTTCTGGCGGCCCGGATTTATTCGGCGGGCCCGGCCGCGGGGGACGGCTACGAACTGGACGCGGTGGCTTCTTCGGTCATAGGGGGTACCAGTACCATGGGCGGTGAGGGTACGGCAATTGGCACCTTTCTGGGGGCCTTTATTATCGGCGTACTGCGCAATGGGTTGAACCTTATTGGGGTTAATCCCTTTGTACAAAAGATCGTAATTGGGCTGGTTATTGTGGGTTCCGTATTTGTCGATCGCATACGAAACCGGACTTAAAAGGGGATTTTTACGCTCGTTTGGGCGTCTTAAAATAATAGAATAGGAGAAGAAAGATGAAGAAAAGAGTTTTGTTTACCGCTGCTTGTTTGATACTGCTGTTGGCTCTGCCCGCATTCGGCCAGGTAAGAAGTACCCTGCGTCAAGGCGAAACCGTAAAGGCCATGTTTATTGCCATGGATTCCATGGACCTGCATTGGCTTAAACTTACAAGAGGGGCCCAGCAACAGGCCGCTAAACTTAAGATCGATTTTACCAACAATGCCCCTGCGGGGAAAGTTGACGCTGCCCAGCAGATTGCTATTATGGAAGACGCCATTACCGCGAAGTATGACGTTATTCTTCTGGCTCCCTTAAATGCCAACGCCCTTGTGCCCGTGGTAAACAAGGCAAAGGCTGCGGGCATTAAGGTAATTCTTGTGGATTCCCCCATTGGAACCGGCGGAAATTTTGATGCGTTTATCGGTACCGATAATGCCGCTGCGGCCCGGACCGCCGCCGACACCCTGGCAAAGGCCATTGGCGGACGGGGCAAAGTAGCCATCGTAAACGCCCAAGCAGGAGCGGGTACCACCATGATCCGGGAAAACGCCTTTAAAGAACAGATCGCTTCCAAATATCCGAACATTACCATTGTAGGGACCCAGTATTCCGACGGCGACAAGGCAAAGGCCCTGAATATCGCCACCGACTTTATGCGGGCCAATCCTGATCTGGCCGCTATTTACGCTTGCAACGAAGGCTCCACCGTGGGTGTCGGCAATGCGGTAAAACAGGCCGGAAAAGCCGGTAAAGTTGTCGTGGTGGGATGGGACAAAAGCCCCGAATCCCAGGCCCTTATTCTTGACGGCACCGTTCTTGCGGTGATGGTCCAGAATCCCGCCGCCATGGGGTCCATGGGAATTCAGGCGGGGGTGGATCTGATCCAGGGAAAAACCGTCCGGAAAGAAGCTGATTCAGGATGCACCGTTGGCACCAAGGCTAATATTGCACGGCTTTAGAGACAAAAACCCATCTAAAACCTGAAGTTTCCAGATGGGTTTTTTAGCTTGTATACGTTCCGGACTTGAATTTACCGGGCATAGGGAAGCGGGCTATAAACCCTTGGGCTTTATGGCCCGCTTTTTTCGCCGCCGGGCTTGCCGGTGGATCCCCGCACGATTAAACGGGGTTCCACCAAATGCCGTGCCGGTCCGGCCTTGCCATGCTGGATTTGCTCTAAAAGGATCTGGGCGGATATACGGCCCATGTCATACACCGACTGGGACACGGTAGTTAGGGGAATACGGCACAGGGTGGAAATTCGGATGTCGTCAAAACCCGCTATCTGCGCCTGTGCGGGAATGGCAATGCCCATTTCAAGAAACCGGATGATAAAACCTATGGCCACATAGTCGTTGGTTACAAAAAGGCTGGTTTTCTTTGTCTTAATGGAATCGCTTTCGGCCACCAGGGGGGCAATATCATATCCATCCTGGTAGGTTTTAGCATTAGAATACCGGGTAACGCGTACTGTGCCGGTTTTTAGATGTTCCTCGAATCCCCGGATCCTGTCCCTAACCGACTCGTGATCAAATACCGACACGATAATTATTTGTTCATGTTCCAGGGTATTAAAGTATTCCGCCAATAGGGCGCCCCCTTTGTAGTTGTCGCAGCTTACAAAAGAAACAGCCGGATCCGCCGACTGACAGTTCATCAATACAAAGGGGACCCCAAAGCGTTTAAGTTCCATTACCGCCGGGGATCCGGCGGAAACCGGCGCTATTAATACGCCGTCCACGCGGTTTTTAATCATCGACCTAATGCCCGCCAGTTCCCGTTCCGGGCGCCACCGGGAACTCATAACCTGGAAGGTATAATTATTTGCGGTAATGACGCTGTCAATGCCGTCGGCCATGTCGATGTAAAAATTATTGGGGAACTCGTCAACCACCACCCCTATGTTTTTTGTGGGCATTCCTGCCAGGCCCTGGGCTAAAACATTAGGAATATAGGAATATTTTTCTATAATCGAAAGGACCTGTTTGCGGGTTTTCTCTTTTACCAGATTAGGCCGGGACATAACGCGGGATACCGTCGATTTGGATACCCCCGCCTCGCGTGCTATGTCATCGATGGTGATATGTTTCATCCGTGTACAGTATACACCCATTGCTTGAAGAATTCATTCCCCTTGGAGTATATTTAAATCATGCTTTTTTGCTCCACGGTATATAAAAATACGGCCGGAGATAAAACACCGGCGGTGCCATTTAAAGAAGCCATACTTCAGTGCCTTCCGGAAGAGGGGGGGCTTTTTATTCCCAAATCCGTTCCGGATCTGCGGCACCTTCTTCTTCACATGGGAGAAGAAACCAGTTACCCGGAACTTGTGGCGGCGGTAAGCCCCCTGCTTTTTGAAGGGGATTTGAATCCCTCTTCGGCGTCCCGTATGGCGGAAGGGGCCTTTACCTTTGAACCGGAACTACTGCGGCTGGATCGGAATTTTTCGGTACTGACCCTGTACGGCGGGCCCACGGGGGTATTTAAGGATTTTGGCATTACCTTTCTTGCGGCTCTTTTGGAAGAACTGCTTAAAAACGACACGGCCATGGTTGTCTCCGCATCCCGGGGAAAAACGGGGGTAAGTATTGCCAAGGCCTTTCAGAACCGGCGGAACATTGTTACCACCCTGCTGTATCCTGACGAAAATATATACGGTCTTGACCGGGAAAGCTATGTACCGGAGGGGGGGAATGTAATTCCCATTAGAGTTAAGGGAACCCTGGACGACTGCCAAAGGCTTATTGGGGAGCTAATCCGGGACCGGTCTTTTTCGGAGCGGTATAAGGTTACCAGCGCCAATGCCATTAATCCGGGGCGGCTTTTGCCCCAGGCTTTTTATTTTTTATACAGTTTTATCAGGCTAAAAAAACATATTACCGGAGAACTTTTGTTTAGTATTCCTTCGGGAAATTTAGGCAACCTTATTGCCGGCCTTTATGCCTGGAAATTCGGCATGCCCGTTAACGGATACATCGCCGCGATGAACATAAATAATCCATCCGGAGATTTTATCAAAAGCGGCAATTTTGAGGATCTAAAAAGCAGCCCCATCGTTCCCACGGTTTCTTCCGCCTTGGATATAAGCCGGCCCGCCAACTACGAGCGGCTGGTTTCTTTTTACAAAGAATCCCCGGCGGTGATGAAAAACATGGTATATACCGAAACCGTTGATGATGCGCGTACCCTGGGGACCATGGAAAGGGTCTGGAAAAAATATCGCCTTCACCTGGATCCCCATGGGGCGGTGGCCTTTGCCGCGGCGGAAAAAATGGCCGCAGAACGGAACTTTGACGGCCATATTGTAATTTTGGCCACGGTGCACCCGGCAAAATATGCCGAAGAAACACGCAAGGCCACCGGCCAACGCCTTGAGCTGCCGGATAGGCTGGCCTCTCTAAACCGCCCGGCAGAACCGGTGGCGGAAATAAAACCGGCATTGGAAGGGCTGGAAAGCGCCATAGCAAGCTGCTTTTATACTCCATAAATAGAGTTGTTTAAAAACTTCAGTTTTTAAACAACAACCGCTTACAACAGCAAAATGCGGAGCATTTTGCAAGACTTGTTCAATAACCAACCGGGTTATTGAACAAGTCCAATGAAGGAACCGGGTTCCGGTATATAACAAAACCGTCCTTTGGAATACTATAGATAGCATGAACTGGTGGAAACGTTTAACGGCGATAATTTTGGGGGATGCCTCGAAATTCAACCTTACAACACGGCTTTGTATAGCGGCGGCCTTTGCTCTGGGCCAGATTATCTTAATTTGGCTTACGGTGTTTTTTTTCCGGTGGGTCAGAAAAAAAATAACGGCGCTGGTAAAAAAGCATGTTCCTTCTTTAACTATTAAAAAACTGCGAATCCTGGAAACCTCCCAAATTCTTGAGGGCTGTTATCTTGTAATCCGGGTGTTAAAGTACGTGCTGGTGTTTATCCAGCTTTTTCTTACCATTCCCTTGATGTTCAGTCTTTTTGCGCCAACCCAGAATCTTGCGGCGACCCTTTTTGCCTATATCCTTACCCCATTAAAACAAATACTGCTCGATTTTATCAATTATATTCCCAACCTAATTTACATTATCATGTTTTTTGTAATTTCAAAATATATAATCCGTTCCCTTAGATTTTTTTCCACCCGGATTGAAAAGGGAAAGCTGGTTATTCCGGGGTTTTATCCCGACTGGGCCCAACCTACATTTAACATATTCCGTTTTCTTATTTACGCGTTTACCGTGGCACTAATTTATCCGTATCTGCCCGGCTCAGATTCCCGGATCTTTCAGGCCGTATCGGTTTTTGTGGGGCTTATCTTTTCTTTTGGATCCTCCTCCGCAATTAATAACCTGGTGGCAGGGATAGTGCTTACCTACATGCGGCCCTTTAAGCTTGGGGATCGCATTCAGATCCAAAACGTAACGGGCTTTGTGGTGGAAAAATCCCCGGTTATTATCCGGCTGCGGACCCATAAAAATGAATACGTTACCTTTCCCAACAGTATGGTTCTTACTTCCAGTATTATCAATTACCACACTTTTACCGAGGAACAGGATCTTATTATTTACGCCGAAATAACCTTTGGATACAGCACCCCATGGGAAACAATACACCGGCTGCTTATCGATGCGGCGCGTAAGACCAGCCATATACTCCATGAACCGGCGCCTTTTGTACTCCAGACGGCCCTAGACGATTTTTATGCCCACTACCAAATCAACGCGTATGTCCGGGAAGTAAACCTTATACCGGCCATTTATTCGGAATTATTTGCCAATATCCAGTGCTGCTTTAGGGATGCGGGACTTGATATGACCGCCGCTCACTTTAGGATCAACCTTCCCCCGGCGGTGCAAAAATTTCCGGTACAGCCGGGGCAAACCGGGGGATAGTTATACAACCGGCTGCGGGACCCGGAACGGTTTATTCCTGCCGGATCGCCCCATACTCTTGCTGTGTATTCGTGCCGGGGGTATAATGCCCTGTTCTTCAGGGCGGGGAAGGTTCATTCGAAAAGTCCGGTTTAATACCCCGTCGAAGTTCCGGTTCGCGCTCTGCTCAACGGAGACCCATCCGGTTTTTTTACCGCAGGATCGAGGGCTTCGATAAATTTGATTAAATCGTACCCCGATTTTGCTTCTGCCCTGCGCAGGGCATTACATACCTTTTTAACCAGAGAAAATTCTCCGCTTTCCATGGCCGCAAAAATAGCTCCAAATTGTAAGGTCCGCTCAAAGGATTCTTTGTTAAACCAGGTGGTGTCGTTAAAAACATTTATTCCCAAAATACGGCGGAAGTCTTCGGCATCGTAATTATCAAGGAGGATCCCCCGGGCTAGGGCCTTTGGGGATTCGGGAACGGCTTCCGGTACGGGTTCTAGGGTGGACACATCAGGCGCAGGCCCCGGTGCCCGGACAAGAACCGCCTTCATTACTTCAATTCCATACTGGGCGGTATGGGAATCCAAGCCCAGGGAACCTAAAATGTCCCGCAGCTTCCGGTCAAGCTGCCAATGGCTTGCCAAGGAAACGGCGTCCGTTCCCGCGACCCCTTCGCCGATAAGGGGCCTTAGCATAGACAAGGTTCCGTAGGCATAGGCCAGGGCAGTGAAACTGCTTTCCGTCAAAGATTCAGGCGAAGCTTCCGCAGCTTCAAATTCCCCCGGGATCTTTTTTATTCTTTCAAGATACACCGTAAAGTAATCCCATACCTGTTCCGGGGACGGCTGCTTGCCCAGGGTCCCGGTTTCGGTCTTTTTTAGGTCCGCCGTTTTTTTCAAATCTTTCGCCGTTTTCGGATCGCCTGTCTCTTCCGGTTCCCCTTTCCCGGAGTTCCGGATCCAGGGTTCGTATACCCCGGCGCCGTCAATAAATTTCCGGGCCGTTTCAACAAATGCCTGTACCAGGGGCTTTAACACTTCCGGTTCAATGCCCGGTTTAAAGATTTCGCTAAAGCGGTAATAGAGTTCGCCCAATATAATGTCCGTCTTGGCGGCCCCTATGTCGGGAACTCCCCGGCCATCCAGGTCATGATTCAGCCGGGCCCACCAGCCCCGCTCGTCGTCCTGGACTTCATGGATATCCAGAAATACCTGGGACTCGTAACCCTTAAGGAGCGCAAAAAGCCCCCGTTCGGCAATATCCTTTGATGAGCGGATAAACCACAACCCTGCCCGTTGTTCCCGCATCAGGACAAAGCGGCCCTCTGCGCCATAAAGGCCCAGGGCGGAACAAAGACTATCCCGGCGGAAACAGCCGTCTTTTTGAGGTATGGCCGAAGCCCCATCCTTAACCCAGCCCGCAGTTTGGTGGTAACTGTTATTATAAAGAATTAAAGCCCGTTCTTGTCCAAAACAGTTGGAGTAGGCAAATACATTCTCATTTAAGGAACCGCCGTCAAAAAAATCGTAAAGGCAGAAACCGGTACTGCCCGAAAAAAGATAGCGCTTTTTCATCAAGGGGAAAATTTCCCGTTCATGGCGTTCCACCAGATATTGATCGGGTTTTTCGTCCCGGTAGGATCGGCGGTATTCCATGCCGTACTTTTCTTCAAACCCCTCAATTTGCCCATGCCCAAACATGGGCAGCCCCGGCATGGTTACCAAAAGGGTACAAATACCAAAGTACTTGTCGCCTTTGCCAAATTGGGCCACCGCGGTTTCTTCGTCGGGGTTGTTCATAAAATTAACAAACCGTTTAAGAATTTCTGGATCAAATTCCAGGGTATTTTTAATGGTGGCCCGGTATTTACCGTTTTCTTCGTTTTTTAGCATATTCATAAAGGCCGAATTATACACCCGGTGCATCCCCAGGGTACGGACAAAGTACCCTTCCATCATCCAAAAGGCTTCTGCCAAAAGCAGAGTGTGGGGGGCCTCGGCGGCGCAGCGATCTACCACTTCCCGCCAAAATTCGTTGGGTATGCGGCGGTTAAATTCATCGGTACTTATGGCATGTTCCGCCCGGCTGGCAATATCGCCGCCCCGTCCCGGTTCGGGATACCAAAGCCGCTGTATATGGCGCTTTGCCAGGGTCATCGCTGCGTCAAAGCGGACAATGGGGAATTGCTGGCATACCCCCACAATCGTCCTAATTACCGCTTCCCGCGCTTCGGGGTTAAGGAAGTCGATTTGGGCGGTATCGTTCCAGGGCATAGAGGTGCCGTCGTTGCCATGGTAGATATAGCGGGTTTCTCCGGTCTGGTTATTGGTGCGCTTAAATACTACCGCTGCGTCGGTCCGGGTAAAGTAATGTTCTTCTATTTGGATCGTTATATCGTCCCTGCCGGAAAGGTTGCCGCAGTTAAAACTGTACCCCGGAAAGGGCGGATAGGGAAGTTGAAGAAACCGGTCCGGATGTTCGATTATCCACCGGCTGTCAATGCCGGTGTGGTTAGGAACCATATCGGAACCAAGCCGAATCCCCCGGTGGAAGCACCGCTCCCGCAGTTGGCCCAAGGCGCCCCAGCCCCCCAATTCCCCGGCTATGTCGTAGTCGTACAGGCTGTAGGCGCTGGCGGCAGCTTCGGGATTGCCGGTCCACTGTTTAATGGTCTTGGAGGCATTGCTCCGTTCCCAGACGCCGATAAGCCACAGGCCGGTAAATCCCCGGCGGGCCAGTTCGTCCAGCTCTTCATCGGGAATTTGGTCCAGCCGGGTAATTTCCCTGCCGTATTTTTGGGAAAGCTGAAAAAGCCATACCAGGGTACTCTTTGCGATGAGCACCGTCTGGGGCATCCATTCCTGATCGGGACTAAAGCGCTCGTATTCATTCTCCAGGTACCCGTAGGTGTAGGCCTCGCTGGGTCCGGGGCCAAAGAACACGGGCTTTTCTTCTTCTTTGATAACATCCAGTCCCATAAGAAGCCGGGTCATGTATTTGCCCAGTAAAAGGCCCCAGCGCTTTCTCATAAATTCAAGCTGCCCTGCCAGGGAATCGGGGGAGGCCAGAGCGGGGGCCCGCAGGAGATCCCAAAGGTTCTGTCCGTCAGGACCAAAGGGGGGAAGTTCCGCAAAAAAATTTTGCAGTTCTTCAATGGCTGCGGGGTACACCGTCTCCCGGGCCAGATCCGTGTCGTGAAACATAAAAAGGAAATTCTTAAAAGCGGGGTTAAGGTTTGCCAATGCCAGTAGCAGCATTTCTTCCAAAGAAAGGGCCTTGCAGCTTTCGCCCCCCTCGCTGGACGTAAGGTATGCTTCCACAGAACTCTGCCCCGCATATACCGCCTGGGGGGGAAATTGGCTTCCAAATCCCCGGAACATAGCCCCGATGCGGCCCATACCCAGCCTATTTTCCAGCCGGGAAACGGCCAGTTCAAACGCATCGCGCTGAACCTGTTCCCGGTACAGGGCCACCATATAGTGAAGAATCTCGTCAATCAGGCCCATGGCATTAAGTTCCCCCGCCTTAAGCTGTTGCGGGGGCTCCAGGGTGGCGTTTAATTTTGACGTAAAGGCCCGCACCTGCCGCAGATCCGTCAGTACCACATTCCCCGTAAGGGAAAAAAGGGCCGCTTCCAGTCCGTGCTTTTCTCTCACTTCCCGGCGTATGTGGAATTCCATTACCGTCCGGCGGGAGGCGGCCCAGCCGGGAATTTTTTGTTCAAAATTCAAAAGACGTATGGTTATTTTTTTCATGGACCCCTCAAGTTTAATACGAAAAATCAGGATTGTACAGGAGAATCCGGAAAATAGGGATAAGTTTTTATACCTATTTGTCTTGAGGAAACAATCCGGAAGGAATTCCGGCACACATAAACTCAAATTTGATGGGGTGTTCTTACATTTTTAACCGGAGAGCGGGGGGTCATACTCCGCCGAAGCTTCGGTTCGAACTTGCCCCGAAGTTCGTCATTAGACTTGTTCGACAACCCGGTTGGTTGTCTCACTAGTCTTGCAATTTCTCGCCTTGCGGCTGCGAAATTGCGATTTTTAGCGGAATTTGTCCGGAAAACTGAAGTTCCCGAACAACTCTATTCAATACGAAAACTTGTATCAATAAGGGTGAATGTATCCAGGGCGCCGGCGCTGCCCCGGATGGTTTTATCTGCAAAAATAAATATGGCCTTTACGCCTGCGGCCTCCGCCAGGGCGCAGCCTTTTTCGTATCCCAGGGCAAAACAGGTGGTGGAAAGGGCGTCGGCGTCCATGGAAGATGGGGCGGCCACCGTTACGGAAAGAAGGCCGTTGTTTACCGGATACCCCGGTTTGTCCGTGCCGGTTCCAGACAGGGCAAAAATATGGTGGTAGCGTACGGCATCCTCGCCGATAAAAAATCGCTCGTACACCCCGGATGTAACCATTGAAATACTTTGGGTTTCTACAATACCCACATAGCTTCCCCGTTCGTCCAGGGGATTTTGGATGCCAATACGCCAGGGCGTGTTATCTTTTTTGGCACCCCAGACATAAATATTCCCCCCCAGATCGATAAGGGCCTGGGGAACCTTTTTCTCCCTTAGGATCTTCACCAACTCATCCGCCGCATATCCCTTGGCTATAGCCCCCACATCCACCGCCATCCCCGGCCGCCGGAGAAAGACTCCGCCGTCCGCCTGGAGCTCCAAATCCCGCCAATTGATCATATCCAAGGCCGCCTGAATTTCATCCGC
Organism: Spirochaetaceae bacterium; assembly: GCA_031275945.1. Taxonomy (GTDB): domain Bacteria; phylum Spirochaetota; class Spirochaetia; order Treponematales; family Breznakiellaceae; genus JAISLT01. The sequence continues at coordinate 6,930 of JAISOA010000068.1, read as the reverse complement.
CGAAGGGATGCGGGGGGTCTTTTCCCCTATGCCCCAAAGTTGTACCAGGGGCCCCACGGTGGGGTCGAAGGCGCCGCCGGAGGCTTCGGCAAAGAAAAGGGCCCGTTCCAGCACGGTTCTAAGTTCCGGGGAAACGGATATGGCCCGTAGGGCGGCAGTACTGTTCAAGGCCGAAAGTTCCGAATCGGCCCTATTGGCGCTTAGTATGCGCTCCAGTTCGGCAAGGCGGGAAAAAAGCCTGTCGTACAGCTGGGAATTTTCACTCCCATAAAGATCGATACGGCAAAAGGTTCCCAGTACAAATTCCATCCGGGGCGCTGGGTTCCCGCTCTTACAGCTTAGAAAGAAGAGGCAAAACAGGGCGAATAAAATCCTTCTTGTAACCAAGGCCTTTTTAGAGTATCATATTCCTATGGCCGAAGACAATACCACAGTTGAAGACCCTGCCGAAATCCTGGGAAAAAAGATTTTTTTTATTCATCCGTCGATGTTTGTGCAGAACGAAATTATCAGCCACCTGATCCAGCAGGAGTATGAAGTATATGTAGCCCGGGATGAAGAAAAACTCCAAAGGGCCCTTAAAAAATTTCCCCATTCTATTGTATTTGCCAGTATTGACGAAACCCTGTCCGCCAACAAATGGGAGGAATGGATCCGGCAGCTTATGGCGGACAAGGATTCCGGCGCCTCTGTGGGGATCCTTTGTAATACCAATAACGATGAAGCCCGCCGGACCTATTTGAATCAGCTTAAGGTTCCCTGCGGATTTGTTCCTTTAAAGGCGGAAAAAACCAAGGCGCTTCAACTCCTGCTAGATATCCTTACCTTTGCAAAAGCCAAGGGACGGCGTAAATATATCCGGGCCGATACCAGGAAAGACGCCATGACGACAATTAATATCCCCCGGAACAATGCCTACCTTACGGGTGACATCTGGGACATAAGTGTGGTGGGGGTTTCCTGCGTTTTTCCTCCGGACATCGAACTGGAAAAAAATTCTCTTCTTCCGGACATCCAGATAAAATTACAAGGAACCCTTCTTAAGGCGGAGGGCATTGTTTTTGGCTTTCGGATGGAAGAAGAGAACAAGGTATATGTTTTTCTTTTTACCCAAAAAATAGACACCCTGGCGCGTACAAAAATCAGAACCTACATACAAAGGAATCTGCAGTCAAAAATGGATGCGGATATAAAATAGAGATGTTTAAAAACTTCAGTTTTAAACAACAACCGCTTAAAAACAGCAAAATGTGGAGCATTGAAACCCGCAGGGTTTCTTGCAAGACTTGTGAAATAACTAACCGGGTTATTTCCCACGTCCAATAAGTCTAGGGCCGTCCAAAAAGTAAGGACGGCGTAAGGATATGTACAAGGTGCGGTCCCAGTTCGAGAGTTGCATCAACGCCATATTGTATATCATGTTTTAAAATGGTTGGTGTTGCCGCTTTAAATGTATCTGTCATACGGTTTCCGGATCGATTTTACACGGATAGGGTATTTCTTAACAGTCGTAAAAAGTCCCGCCGGCTCATTTCCCTGCCCCCCAGGCTGCGGAGGTGATCCGTCGGAACCTGGCAGTCGATAAACAGTACGCCTTTTTCCGTAAAAAGGTACTGTGCCAGGGTAAGGAACGCGGTTTTGGACGCGTTGGGTACGCCGGCGAACATCGATTCTCCGCAGAAAACCCTGCCCACCTGGACGCCGTAACAACCTCCCACGAGTTTTCCGTTCCGCCGGCTTTCCGCCGAATGGACGTAGCCAAGCCGGTAAAGTTCCATATAACCCTTGATGATGTCGCCGGTAATCCAGGTGCCGTCCTGGCCGGGCCTATCCGCTTCGGCGCAGCCCCGGATCACTCCGGCAAAATCCGTGTCGAAGGTTATTTCAAAGCTGTCGCCACGCAACAGCTTCCGCATCGATTTTGATACATGAAGGGTTTCCGGAAAAATAACAAAGCGCGGATCGGGAGACTGCCACAGGAGGGGATCTTCCGGATTGTACCAGGGAAAGATCCCCTGTTCGTAGGCGGAAAGGAGCATCCCCGGCGAAAGGTTCCCCCCCACGGCGATGACGTTGCCGGGAACCGTATCGGGATCGGGAAAAGAAAACCGCTGGTTTTCGGTAAGGTAGGGAAAATCCGGATCCGGTCCCCGGTGGTACATCTGTTTTAGCTTAGGCCCGTAACCGGGTATCAGGAAACTTCGGCGGCGGCGCTTTCCAGTATCTCTACCCTGTATTCGCCGTCGCTGTAATCGGCCCTGGCTCTGCCGCCCTCACTCAAGCGCCCGAAAAGCACCTCGTCAACAAAGAAGGTTTTGATTTTTTCTTCCACAAGCCGTCCCGCGTTCCGGGCGCCGAAGTCCCGGGAATAACCTTCGTCGGCAAGCCTGTCGATGCAGGTTTCCGTTATTTCCAACGTAACGTTTTTTTCGGCAAGCTGTTCTTTAAAGACCGCAAGTTCTTTGTTGATAATCGACACCATGATTTCTCTGGAAAGGTGCCCGAAGCGGATCACCGCGTCAAGACGGTTGCGGAATTCCGGAGTAAATATTTTTTCCACGGCCCCGTCCACGGCGGTCTCGTCGTTGATCCGTTCGCCGAAACCGATAAGACTTTTCCCGATGTCCCTGGCACCGGCGTTGCTGGTCATGATAAACACGATGTTTCTAAAATCCGCCTTACGTCCGTTGTTGTCCGTAAGGGTGGCGTAATCCATGATCTGAAGCAGGATATTGTAGATGTCCGGGTGGGCTTTTTCAATTTCGTCGAGGAGTACCACGGAATGGGGCTGTTTCCGCACCGCATCGGTTAAAAGGCCGCCATCTTCGTATCCCACATAGCCCGGCGGGGATCCGATAAGCCGGGATACGGTATGTTTTTCCTGGTATTCGCTCATGTCGAAACGGTGCATCGGTACTTCAAGAATGCCGGCAAGGCTTCGGGCAAGTTCGGTCTTGCCGACCCCCGTGGGGCCCACAAACAAAAAATTCGCCACCGGTTTATTGGGGGCCCGGAACCCGGCGCGGGAACGTTTTACGGCTTTAACCACCGCTCTTACCGCCGGATCCTGGCCGAAGATGCGCTTTAGCAGCTCATCTTCAAGGATCTTAAGCCGGTCCTTTTCGTTCATCCCCACGGACCGTTCGGGGATCCGGGCAATCTTAGAAACCACCGTTTCAATTTCGCCGATCCCTATGTTTATAAAGTCCACCGTCCCTTCCTGAACGCTGGCGCTTCCGGTTTCATCTTGTCCGGCGGGCTCTTCCGGGGCAATTCCGCTGCGTTTTTCACCGTAGGCTTCTTCTTGTTTGCGCTCCTCCTGTCCCCGCTGCTCTTCCTGTTCCCTGGATACCTCCCGCTCTTTTTTATAGGCTTCGATGCGGACAAAGGCCCCGGTTTCGTCAATAACGTCGATGGCCTTGTCGGGAAGCCTGCGGTCGGTTATGTACTGGGCGGAAAGCTTAACCGCCCCCTCCAGGGCTTCGTCGCTGTAATGAACCCTGTGGTAATCTTCGTATTTTGTTTTAAGTCCCCGAAGAATAGCAATGGCGTCTTCTTCGCTGGGTTCTTTAATATCGATCTTTTGGAAGCGCCGGGAAAGGGCCCGGTCTTTCTCGAAGAATTTGCTGTATTCTTCGTGGGTGGTACTTCCTATGCAGCGAAGCTTCCCCGATGCCAGGGCCGGTTTTAATAGATTTGACGCGTCCAAAGCGTTTCCTGAAACGGAACCGGCCCCCACAAGGGTATGGATCTCGTCTATAAACAAAATGGTTTTTTCTTTTTTAAGCAGTTCTTCAATAACCCGCTTGATCCGCTCTTCAAAATCGCCCCGGTATTTGGTCCCCGCCACCAGGGCGCCCATGTCCAGGGAAAAAATGGAAAAACCCCTCAGGGCCGGCGGTACCTGGTCCAGAACAATGCGTTGGGCAAGGCCTTCGGTAATCGCTGTCTTTCCCACCCCCGAATCCCCCACATGAACGGGGTTGTTTTTAAGGCGCCGGCAAAGCACCTGGACGGTTCTGTCCAGTTCCGCTTCCCTGCCGATCACCGGTTCCAGCCGGCCTTCCCGGGCCAGGGAGGTAAGCTCGGTGGCAAACCGTTCCAGGGCGCTCTTTTTTCCGGATCCCTTATTAGGCCGGGTATTTTCGACCCCTTCGGCTTCTTCGTCCGGCCTGGGCTGTTCCCCACGCCTGGGGGGGGCCGCGGCCCCGGTATGGTATACTTCTTCCCCCTCGTAACCATGGGAGAGGATATTAACCAGATCAAAGCGTTTTACCCCCGCCTTGCGAAGATAGTAGGCACAGTAATTTCGTTCTTCGTCAAAGAGGGAGACCAGAATATCCGCCAGGTCCAGCGTATCCCGCTGAGAACTTTGACTTTGTATAACCGCCCGCTCCAAGACGCTTTGGAAGCCCACCGTCTGGGTAGGTTCCGAATTGTCTACCATCGGAACTTTTTGTTCAATGTAATTTTCCAGGCCCGTTTTAAGCTGTTCCAGGTTGGCCCCGCAGGCCGCAAGTACCCCCTGGACTTCATCGAATGATAAGGCAGCATAGAGGATATGTTCCGGGGTTAGATACTCATGGTTCCGGACTTTGGCTTCGTTGTATGCGGCATTAATAATGGCCTGTACATGGCGGCTTATTTTCATATCATGCTCCTTATCAAAGATACATCAAAACCCCGGCAGTTTCAACGGCGAAGACATGGAGACCCTGTCTCTAAGCTTTTTCAACAATACATTTTAAAGGGAAGTCGTTTTGCTGTGCAAGAAAATGAACATAATTAGCCTTGGTTTGAGCTATGTCGTAAGGGTAAACTCCCACCGTTCCCTTACCTTTCTGATGAACATCCAGCATGATTCTGGTGGCGTCCTCCTGCTTCTTGTGGAAGACAATCATCAGCACCTCCACCACAAATTCCATGGTGGTAAAATTGTCGTTAAGCAGTATCACCCGGTATTCTTCGGGCTCCTTAAGCTTGTGCCGTTTTTTTTCCCGTAGTTCTATGCCGTTTCCAGCCATTTTTCGCTTCCACCTACCAGCATAGCAGGAAAAAATCCGGCTTACAAGGCGGCTGGGGCTTCATACGTATGCTAGCCACGGCCATAGAACCGGGACTGTCCGGAACATGCGGACTTTAATCCAATGGTACGTTCCGGATCGCCCCATGAAGGCTTCCATTACCCCTTCTTTTTTTTACCCCGACGGCATATACTGTTCCGGTAATGCGTATTCTTTCGTGGAATGTCAACGGCATCCGGGCGGTGGAAAAACGGGATTTTACCGGATGGCTTAGCCGTGAATCCCCCGGCGCCCTTTGCATCCAGGAGACCAAGGCCCGGCCGGAGCAGCTGAGCGAAGAACTGCGGAATCCCCGGGACAAGCGAGGCAGGCCGTATCATTCCTACTGGGCCAGCGCCAAAAAGCCGGGATATTCGGGGGTGGCAATTTACAGCCGGGAAGAGCCACTGGAACTGCAGCCCCTGGGCATCGATGACTTTGACGGCGAGGGCCGGGTGCTTCAGGCGTTTTACCGGGACTTTGTGCTTATTTCGGCGTATTTTCCCAATTCCCAGGACGCCGGGGCGCGGCTGCCCTATAAACTGGCGTTCTGCGCCGCCATACTTGAGCACTGCAAAAAATTGGCGAAGAAAGGCAGGCATTTTATTCTCTGCGGAGATTACAACATTGCCCATACTCCCCTGGACATAGCCAGGCCTAAAGAAAATGAAGGCAACGCGGGGTATCTTCCGGAAGAGCGGGCCTGGATGGACAGTTTTACCAGGGCGGGATTTGTGGATACCTTTAGGCATTTTCATCCCGGCCAGAGGGGACAGTACAGCTGGTGGTCCTACCGGGCCAATGCCCGGGCGCGGAATGTGGGGTGGCGGCTGGACTACCACTGCGTTGATCCGGCCTTTCTTCCGCGGGTAAAAAAATCGATCATCCGGGGGGATGTGGAAGGATCGGATCATTGCCCGGTAGAAATAGAAATCAGGGACGCTAAAAAAAACCATGAAACTTAAATACAATGCCCCGGCGGTGCTGTCCTTTACGATCATCAGCACCCTGGTGTTACTGCTCTCGCAAACCCTTATCCGGGGCCTTATCCCTGGGTGGTTTATGGTCCGGGGTCGCGGAAGTTTTGAATTTGGTTCCCTGTGCTGCTGGATTACCCTTGTGACCCATGTAATCGGCCACGGGGATTGGAATCATCTGTTTTCAAATTTTTCGTTTATTTTGCTTTTAGGTCCTATCCTGGAAGCAAACTACGGATCCCTTTCGCTTGTAATAATGATGTTTCTTACGGCTCTGGTAACGGGGCTCCTCAACGCCCTGATCTTCCCCGCCGGCCTTCTGGGGGCCAGCGGAATTGTTTTTATGATGATCCTCCTGGCATCGTTTACCAATTTTTCTAAGGGGGAAGTACCCCTGACGTTTATACTGGTTTTGCTTATCTACCTGGGCAGGGAAATCTTTAACTCATTCTCCAACGACAACATTTCCGAATTTGCCCACATTGCCGGCGGCTTCTGCGGCAGCCTCTTCGGCTTCTTCCGGCCGGGAAAACGGTAAGGGGAAGCTCTGGAAACTCCGGTTGGCTTTCCAGAGCTTCCTTAAAGAGTAGGGTTGTTTAAAAACTTCAGTTTTTAAACAACAACCGCTTAAAAACAGCAAAATGCGGAGCATTGAAACCCGCAGGGTTTCTTGCAAGACTTGTTCAATAACCAACCGGGTTATTGAACAAGTCCATTGCTTCCCGTTCTTCTATGCCGATATATCCGGCGTCGCCATATACACATTCATCATCAGCACGAATAAGTTTTGGCGCCATATCCAGATCATGGACGTTCGCACTGGTCCCCTCAACGCTGTGCACCATCCCGGTTCCGGCGTCCACCCCTATGTGGGTTTTCATCCCGAAATG
>JAISOA010000039.1 GCA_031275945.1 Spirochaetaceae bacterium | reverse complement strand
AAAATCAATGGTTTCCAGGGACCCTTCTATAAGAAGAGCATTGGCCCCTTCGATCATGCGGCGATTCCGCCGGAGTCTGGATTCCCGTATGGGTTTAAGAAACGCGGCGGCACTTTCCTGGGCGGTTGAAGGTATTCCCTGGATGGTCATATAGGCAATGCCTTCCGAATCGGGGTTGTTCATCTTCCGCGTGGCAAAGGGCCCGGGTTTGCCCTCCGGCCCGGTTTTAAAACTTACCCGGATCTCGAACCCCGAGCAGCCCCCTATGCCAAGGATCGCGCAGGCGGCGATCATCTCCCAGGCCGCGGCCTGGGAATCGTGATCCACCGATCCGGCCGCTTCGAGTCCCGCTTCCCGGGCTTTAAGGGCCGCCATGGAGGGCGTATAGGGACTAAAACTGTATACCGTGTGGATATGGTTGTTTATCTCCCCCATGCCGGTTTTTTTTGTATCCCCACGGAATCCCGCGCCTGCCTGTTGCAAGATCGCAAGCCGTTCTTCCGGGGCCAAAGACGGATCGTTTATTGCCGCCGCTGTTGTAGTAGACATACCCATAGTAAAAATATCCGTCAGTTCGTTTTCCGTATGTTCCATAATAATTAGGAATACTACCAGTATACGCAAAAGATTTATTCAAAACAATAGAAACAAACCATGATCAATTCGATAGAACATGATCGTATCCGGCGGGCCTGAATGCGGGGGACAAAGGTCCGGTTTGTTCAACGCAGATTGTTTCCTCCCGCCACCGCGTCTTGGAACATCGCCATGATCTCTTCCTGGCCGGGTTTGATATAGGTGTTGGCCGCATTTTTCATGGGCATGGCTCCCCAGGCCGCAAGTTCCCGCTCCGTTGCTTTTTCCCGCTTACCCAGAAGCTGTTCCATGATGCCACAGAACCGGTCCAGATCCATGCCCAGGGCGGAACAGAGCACGGGAATTCTGGGCCCTATGGATGGATCGGCGGCCTCCCGGGCCCGGCACCATTTAAGGAAGCTTCCCATAAGCAGGCCGTTGGCCCTGCCGTGATCCGTTCCCCAGTTAAGGGTAAACAGGTAGCCCATGGAGTGGGGAACCGCGGTTCCGCTTTGGGCAATTACCATACCGGCAATGGAAGATGCCAGAAGCAGCTTTTCCCGAACCTCCCGGGAAAGGGTCCAGGGATCCGAAGGAAAGTTACACAGCAGATCAAGGCAACCTTGAATCAGCGCCATACTTTCCCTGGCCAGAAGGTCGCTTACATGGTTGGCCCGGATGCTGAGCATTCCCTCTATTCCGTGGGACAGGGCATCCATGGCGGTATGGACCGTGATGTCCCGGCTCAGGCCAAAGCTATACTTCGGGTCCAGAAAGGCCAGCCGGGGAAAAAGCAGGGGCGATCCCACGGAACGCTTAACCGGCCCTTCTCTCCGGGGCGTTTTTCCGTCGGGTCCGGTGGTGTCCACCAAAACCGAATAGGGGGTGGTTTCTGATCCGGTGCCGGCGGTGGTGGGTACCGCCGCCACGGGCAGGGCGGTCTTAAAAGCCAGACCGAAAAATTCCTCCTTGGGAATATCGTTGAGGGCCAATACCGCCGCGGCCTTGGCGGCGTCCATGGGAGAGCCTCCACCAATGGCAAGGACAAAGTCGCAGCCTTCGGCCCTGGCCAAGGCGCCGGCTTCGTAAACGCATAGATCCGTAGGGTTGCTCATAACCCGCTGAAAGGGTACATGGTCCTGGCCGTTGGCTTCCAGAGCCTGTACCGCATCGGCGTAGGAACCATTGACCCTGGCGGAATTTTTTCCCGTTACTACCAGGGCTTTTCTTCCCAGTTCTCCTAAAAGGATCCGGTTCCGGTACAGACAGTCTTCTTCCAGGAGTATCCGGGTGGGCATAAGGTAGTTCAATTTCATGGGGAAAGTGTATCACTCTACCTTGAACTTGGAAACCTCCTCTACCAGGATATTGATATTGGTTTTGTTTTTGCCGCTGATATCGTTTATCTTGGTCATGGCGGAAATAATCTCCTTGGCCCCCGAAGCGATGTCGTTCATGCTCATGGTTATTTCCTGGGTTGCCGTTTCCAGGTTTTTTCCTTCCATAATAACCTCTTTGCTTCCCTCCAGCATTTCGTCGGATCCGTTTTTTACCTCGTCGGTTATGTTGTTTAACTGGCCTATAACTTCTAAAATCTGCTGGCTTCCTACGCTTTGTTCCTCCATGGCGTTTCTGATATTTTCAGCCTGATCCGCCACGGTTTTTACGCTTGCGTCGATAGCTTCAAATTTATTCAGTACCTCGTCGGTGGATTTGGTTATCCGGTCGATGGAACTTTTAATCTTTTTAAGTACCGCGCTAATCGTTCTTGACTGTTCACCGGAGGATTCCGCCAATTTACGAATCTCGCCGGCTACTACCGCAAAACCCTTCCCTGATTCTCCGGCATGGGCCGCCTCTATGGCCGCGTTCATTGAAAGCAGGTTTGTTTGGCTGGCAATGTTTTCCATCACCGCGTTGATTTGCAAAAGCCCCTCCGATTCCCGGGAAATTCCCTGGATATCCATGGATACTTCCTGCAGCCCGTTCCGGCCCACTTCGCTGGCCTCGGTCAGTTCCTTGATGTTTTCGGCATTTTTATTCAAGGTGTTGGTAACCGATTGAATATTGGCGATCATTTCTTCTATGGCGCTGGACGATTTTGACACACTGGCGGTTTGGTTTTCCACGTTGTTGGTAAGTTTGCCAATGTTGATGTTTATCTGTTCCATGGTTGCATTGGTTTCGGTGACGGAGGCGCTCTGGTTAATAACCCGGCCCTTGATGTTCTGGATATTGGTGGTAATTTCCTTCACGATCGAAGATGTTTCGGTCATGTTGGCAGCCAACTCGTTGCCGATTAAGGAAAGATCCTTCGACAAGTTTTTTATGACCAGTACCAAGGGACGGATCTTTTCAAGGGTGGCGTTAAAATAGTGGCCCAAATCGCCGATTTCGTCCTTGGATGTAACGTGGATACTCTTGGTTAGGTCCCCTTCCCCCTCCGCAATATCCTGCAGGGTGTGGATTACCTTATCCAGGGGCATGGTAATTCTTGAAACCACGACGAAGATAACAAACCCCGTAATAATTATCGAGATTACCACCACGGTAATAGAGAAAAAGATCATGGCGTTAATTATTTTAAAGACCGTGCTTTCAGCACAGCCGACCCTCACTGCCCAGGGGTTTGTGCTTTCCCCTATGACCAGGGGAGTAAAGGTCATAAACTGAGTTGTTTTTAAGCTGGGGGAATAAACTTGCAGGGTAAAAGATTCCCCCTGCTGAATGCGGGCAAGAACCGATTCGGCCTTTCCTTCAAGAACATCCTCGTTTGCATCCAGTAGATTTTTGCCGATCTTTTCTTTGTCCGTGTGGGCCACAATACGCCCGTCATTGGCGATTACTTCTATAGTGTCCGCCACAAGCAAGTTTTTGCGCTCCTGCGCGTAGTTTATAACGTACTCTTTCGTGGCGTTTAGATTAACCTGTACCCCCACAAGGCCCGCGATGTTTCCGGTACTGTTGTCTTTTATGGGTACCTTTAGGGTGTACATAAGCGTATTCTTATCCGGTAGAAATACGGGATTTGTGGCCACCTGGGCATCAGTCGGGTTTTCCAGGACCCTTGTATATTCATCAAACCTGGTAAGGACCGGCGTTCCGCTTACTTTAGTTACCAGGGGAATAAACTGGCCTGTGTCGCTGGCGGCGGGGTCTCCTGCATAGGGCCTGTCATCCCCTTCCAGCACATCCGGGTACCAGCAGGAATAGATCCCAAGAACCTCTTTCTGGCTTTCCACAATGGACATCATGTTGTTGATGATGTTTTTCCGCCGGTTGGAGGGGATCATACCGTTAAAATTTCCCAGGACGGCGGCCATATCAATGCCTATTTGAAGGTATGTTTCATACCGGCTCTTAAGCTTGGTAGTGATGGCGTCTCCCAGAAGATGGATGTTTTCAGTGGCGCTATTCACCTGTATGGTCCGCGCTTTGCTTACAAGAAGTATGGAGACAATGGAAACTACCAAAAGTAAAATGCAGATGACAATGGCAATCAATTTGAATTTTATTCTCATTTTTTACTCCTATAACGATTCTCTCCTTATAAGTATTAGAAATTTTTCCCGGGAGATCAAAAATTTTGGCGGGATCCGAAAAATTCTGCAGTAGGGGCTTTTTTAAGACTTTAGTTTTTGGGAGCGGCTTAGTAGAGTTGTTTAAAAACAGCAAAATGCGGAGCATTTTGCAAGACTTGTGAAATAACCAACCGGGTTATTGAACAAGTCCAGTATTTTTTGAAATGACCCTAGAAACACACGACCCGTTATGGTATAGTAGCCCCGGTTGTTGGAACAGCCTTATTTATCACTATTTTTTAGTTTTTATGGAGTATAACTATGGGAATCGAAAAGCTTAAACCCTTTATAAACGGACAGTTCGTGGAAAGCTCAAGCGGCACATACATGGACATTTACGATCCTTCTACCGGGGAAGTTATTGCCCAGACCCCCTGCTGCACCAAAGGTGAGGTGGAGGGCGCCATCGCCGCGGCAAAGGCGGCCTTTCCCGCCTGGAGCGACACCCCCTGCCCAAAGCGCGTGGAGGTGCTCTACAAATTCCGGGACCTGCTTACCGCCCACATGGACGAACTTACCCACATGCTTGCCAGGGAAAACGGCAAAAACTGGGAAGAAGCCAAAGGCGACCTCTTAAAAGTAAAGGAGCCGGTGGAAGTGGCCTGCGGCGCCCCCTCCCTTATGATGGGCGAGGCCCTGATGAACGTTACCTCCGGCTACGACTCCACGCTGTACCGGGAACCTCTGGGGGTTTTTGCCGGCATTGCCCCCTTTAACTTTCCCGCGATGATCCCCATGGGCTGGATGATGCCCATGTGTATCGCCACCGGCAATACCTTGGTGCTCAAGGCCGCTTCCATGACCCCGATGACCAGCCTCCGGCTTGCCGCCCTCCTTAAAGAAGCGGGGCTTCCCGGCGGCGTCGTGAATGTCCTTACCTGTTCCCGGAACGAGGCGGAACTGTTCCTTACCCACCCGGACGTGAAGGGGGTTACCTTTGTGGGCTCAACGTCCATAGGCCGCCACGTATACGCCACGGCGGCGGCCAACGGCAAACGGGTTCAGTGCCTCTGCGAGGCGAAGAACCACGCGCTGGTACTGGCGGACGCCCCGATTACCCG
>JAISOA010000030.1 GCA_031275945.1 Spirochaetaceae bacterium | reverse complement strand
GTGTTGATTAGGTTTTGGAGGGCCGGGAGGTTCTTAAACTCCTTCATAACCGTCCTTGTTTCAACATCTCCCTTTGCTGTCTGCGACAATTCTGACTTTAAGAGGGCGAACTGCGCCATAAACTCGTGAAGGTTAAAAATTCCGGCCTGCTTTAATTCATCGCGGGCCACCAGAGACAGAATGTTGTAAATCTCGATGGGACTGTTGGTGAAGGGCGTGGCGGTCAAGCCAAACACGTTACGCCCGTTTTTGTCCCGCTGGATAAGCTGCGTAATGGCAAAGGCTTTCATTGCCCGGTCGGAGGGGGTGCCCCCGGTCAAGCCCTGGAACTCGTTGGCCTCGCCCTTTTCCTTTGCCCGCGCCTCGCCAAACACGTTTTTGAAGTTGTGCATTTCATCAATCGTGATATGGTCAAAGCCGGTGTTTTCCCACAAAACGGAGTTTTCCGAGGCTTTGGTTGCCTTGCCCAGGGCGGTGCGGATTTTTTCAAGTTCTTGCGCCTGCTTGCGCTGACTGTCATTTTCATCGGTACTTTCCTGGCTGGCGGCAAAATCTGCCATAAGGATATTATCAATGGTCTCCTGTTTGAAAGAAATTGCCTGCAATCCCTCATAGGTACAGACAGACAGGGAGCCATCCGGTATATTCAGACTTCCATCGGCGTTTTTGTAATTCCCCAGACTGCGGAGGTTGTTTAACTCGTTGATTTTTATACCGGGAAAAAGTTGCTTGATCTCGCTGATCCAGTTTTTATAGACGGCTTTGGGGACACAAATCAATGGGCGCTTTGCCCTGCCGGTCTGAATCTGGCTCACTGTGGCAAGAATACCCGTGAGGGTTTTCCCGACTCCAACATCATAGGCCAAGATACCGTTACCACGATTGACCAGAGTGCCGACGCCCTTTAACTGGATATCGCTCACCCGGAGTGGCTTGCCCTTGAATGTCTTGCTTATGCCATCCACGAAAGCGGGGATTTTGGCATGGTCGGGTTGCACGGTTCCGTTAAACTGCCGGTTCCACTTGTCCGCCATGCGCTCTTGTTCCTGTACGGCAAGTTCTTCACGGATAAACTGATTGAATAGATTTTCGGCGGTCTCGCGGCGGACCCTTACGGTCTGCGCCCGCTCAAGTTGCGCGGCCACCTTGTCATCAGAACGATCCGCCCGGACTGCCTTGCGGTTCACGTAGTCAATGATGTCGTTCTTGGTGATGCTATTGGGAATGTTGGAAGAATCCAAGTTATCAAGCCACCTCTTAAAAGCCCCCGTAAGGCTTTCGCTTACCTCACGGTTATAAGCATTGGGGGATCTTTCGATCTGGTAAGCCTCTGCAAAGTCAGATATGGGGCTTACGGTGAATTCAAAGACGGTTTTCTTTGCAGGCAAGGCAGCTTCAAGTAATCCCTTCTGCCGCTTGTATTCCGCTGCCGACATTCCATCTTTTGCCTTTTCGAGATCATCAAGTTTCTGGTATATGTTCCCGGATGCGAAGTTTGCAACGCTCACCCAAGCGTTGTCTCCGATGTCCACATAGTTCCCGCTTGATTTCAGGTATTTGGTTTCTTCCTGGGTGATCAGGTCAAGGTCAATCGTGCCATCCCACCTGGTATGGCGCATTATTTTCAAATCCTGCGGGTCAAAATGTTTGTTGTATTTCCGGTTGAACTCTTCAAGGGTATCGACCGAGCCGGTGGGCAGAGCGGTCGGTTCCTCTGCGGGGACTCCGTCCTTTTTGGCGTTTTGATTACCCTTCATTGCATCGCTGCGGTTTTTGTGTTTCTCCGATTCGCTCTTTTCGACTTCGATGGCTACATTGCCATCAATGGCGGCATCTTTCGTAGTCTTCTCGCCCATCGGCACCGCTTCCACCGCCCCGGCGTTGATCCCCTCGATTGCCTCATCGAAAGTTTCACCGTCTTTTAGGCCAACGTATTTTTCCTCACCATAGCGCCCGGTACGGATTGTTTCATCACCGGCCACCATTTGCGGGTTTCTCTCAAAGTATGCGTTATTCGAGAAGGCGGCGGGGTCTCCCTTCTCTTTCCGGACAATGATGATGTCCGTACCTACTCCGGTAGTGTTGAACGTCCCATTGGGAAGCCGCCACGCTTCCAGCAGCCTCCCTTTCCCGGCTATCTTTTCCTTGATTTTATCGTTACCGCCCCGGAGAAAAGAGGAAGGCACCACAAAGGCCATGACGCCGCCCTCGCGGAGCGTATCAAGGCCGCGGTCGATAAAGTATTCCTCATAGCGGTTGTGGCCCTTACCCTCCCCACGCCCCTTCCAGATACCTTCATACTTGCCATAAGGCGGATTCCCGATAACCACGTCATATTTTTTCCCGGCGTAGTCCTTGCCCGGCTTAAACATTTCTTGAAACTCGCCGTGTTTAATCTCCGCTTCCGGGTGGAGTATGCCGCTGATACGGGAGGATATTTGATCGTATTCGTTCAGGGTAAACTTGTCGTTGGGACGATCCTCGGCGAACCGTCCGATACCAGCAGAAGGCTCAAGTACCGACTTTGCGCCGGGGATATACTTATCTACGATTTCCCAAACTTTCTTTGTAACAGTACGGGGGGTATAGAACTCATAGAGGGTACCGTGGACACTGGCATCTTCACTTCCTAATCCGCCTGCGCCCTCATATTGACGGAGAAGAGCCTTGTCTTCCTCCGTCATTTCGCTATCGGATTTTGAATTGAGTATGTCTAAGCAAGCCTGCCGTATGTCTTTGGCTTGCTTTTTGGTTACCCGAACATCTCTGCCAGATCGCTCTCCAGTGTCGAGAGGGCGCTGTAGAGGTTCTCCTCCGTCATTTCCAGCCCCTGCCTGTCCACCATGTTGATCGCCTGCACCCGCGCCCCCTCCGCTCCGTAGCGTTTCAGGATTTCCGGGTAATCGTCCGCTTTGATTTTTAGGTTGATCTGTTTCACCTTTTCCATCCTTGCCGCTGTACATACCCCAGATTTTTCTCATTAGGGACTTATTCACGGCTACACTTTTATTATCGCCGGCTTTTCCTCCCTTGTCAACTTCTTTTTTCCCTATACCCCCTCGGTCAGGATCGCCCAGAGCGCCTCCCGGCCCAGCCGCGCCGGTTCCGGTCCCCGCCCCGTTCGATCCGCCCGTCTTCTTAGTTGTCTTGCCGGTTGATTTTTGCGGGTCCTTGTATTTGTCCCGGTTCTCCTTCTTGGAAAAGAAGGAGTCCCATTTGAGCTTGTTTGAGAAATATTCAAGGACATGGCCCGCGAAAGTTTTTTTGTCCGCACCATAGTCCTTTTGGATATTGTTTTTAGTATAATCATCTTCGATTTTTTCTTTCTTTAACCCAAAAAGATTGATCAGGGCTTTGATGGGGTGTAAGAAGTCTTTGGGATAAAGGTACTCCCAGCCTTTGCCGTTTTTTGCCGGCCAACGCCGGATATATTTATGGCCCATGGCCTTGTTCATGATGTCCAGGGTTTCGGCGTTGTCTTTCATGCCCAGGATGCTAAGTAAGGCTGCGGCCGTCGTGCTTTTAATAATGAGCCTCTTTTTCACATTAAACTCCTTTAAGGTTTAAAAGCAAATAAAAAAGGCCGGAATACCCCCGTTTGGGAGCATCCGGCCTGTTTATCAGCGCCTATGCGTAATTCAAAATATAAAAAGCCGCAATTATCGGCCTTTATTAAAGAACCTTTACCCTCATGCTACACCATCATGCGCTGTTACGCAAGATCAAGTTTCCGGGCTTTAACCTCGGCAATATCATGCTTGACAAGTTTTGCTATCTCTTTGCGTTCACTCTTCCTTCGCGCTGATTCTTTCCTAACCCAATTATTAAACTGTATAATTGTAATCAACAACCTAAAGTTTAGGTATCTCGATGTTTTCCGTGCCTTATGCAATAAGCAATGACCAATAACCTCCGTAAAAAAGAGAGGGTAATCAAAACGTGTGGCTCTTGTAGCCATTTTACTTGCCTTTTCGCATCCGCCCATTTCTCCTTTCTCATATCGGTTTATGAATGATGATGAGGGGTTATCATACATCATTTGTAGTTGATTGGGCTGTAACTGTGCCCTAAAATGACAACAATTCCGGCAAGAATTATCATCTTGTACCTGATTCCACTGAAATTTCTTGCAAAACTCTTCTTCAAAATCCTCAAGATCAACATCCATCTTCTACTCCTTTTCCCCCAACTTTTCACGGTAAAGCTCATTGATCCGGGCGATATAACCGGGAGTCTGATCGTTTGGGTTTTCCGTTCCCTGTTTCTGGTATTCCCCCCGCGCCTGCATTATGGCGGCATCCCACTTTTCGGCCTTGCCCCGGACTTGCGCGGTCATCGCGTCCGCCTGCTTCCCGCCCCAGCGCAGCCACCCACCCCGGCAGTTCCCGCTCCACGCGCATTTTCCGTTTCGCTTGACCAGTAAGAAATGCCATTTTTCAAGTTCTACATCATAGACCATGCCGTTATAATCTTCTTCAAAAGGCTCGTGTCGATCCTTGTGTCCCGGCTGATTGTCCATGCCAAAACCGCGAAACTTTGACTTACAGACATTAATGTTATAACAATCCGTATTGATAACATAATCTCCATTTTGGAAATGAACCGCCTTGCCTTTTTCTTCAATGACATCAATCGAAGGCATCCAGCCAGCCTTTATAATCAGTTCGCAAAGATCATCTGCCATTCTCTTGGAAGAAGTACGGACATACATCTCTTTCCTTTTGTCGGAATATGATTTTTTATGCCCTTCTCTCGTCCGGTTTGTTCCATCGGCAAAACTAAAAGCATCCAAAAACTCGCGGATATTTTCGGCAGAGGATTCTTTTATGAATTGTGGAATATATTTGTCTTTGGCATGAATGCCAAACAACTTTTTGAAGGATTCGGCGTATTGCCCATATAGACATACGGAATCGGCGCGTTCATGCAACACTCCGCTCAAATCCGGCAAGTCTTTAATTATATTTCCGGGTATCTTTTGGGCAAGTTTCACCTCACATGAGTTTTTATCCCGTATCCTACCATTGCCTTCCGCCAAATACCACGCCCATAAGCGAAAATACTGCTTTTTGTTAATCTCTAAATCTCCAAACTTAACCGTATCTTGATGGTCATATTTTCTCCAATTCCCTATGGCTCGCGGAAGGTAATAATTCCTCTTATGGAGAAGCTCGCTCGCCGATGCTTCCCGGTAAAATCCTTTTTGCGAAACAAAAAGCATATTGTGATCCGGCGTTACGGACAAATCGTAATTCCGCCCGAAAAAGTGAACCATCTTGCCATGATATTCATAGGCCGTCCTGTTTACAAAGGGAACAAAGTCTATTTCTTGGTTGGTGGGGTTTATGGACATAATCTTATCATCGTCCAGTAAGTCCTTAAACAGCTTCCAGCCGAAATCAGTCATTACTTCTGTATCTGCCGTATAGCAGTTCGGGTGAAGCGTCCCCGTTACCAAAACCGTCCGGCCCTTCTCCTGCGGCTTCCCTTCCCATATCGCAACAGTGGCATAGGGGTCTTTGATCTTGTCATCGTCAAGCGGGGTGTTTGACCATAGCGCAATAACTCCGTTCACCTTCGCACACTTGCTACAACACCCCGGCAACTCATACCGCTTGAAATAGACCCGCTCCCCTTTCGGCGTATCGTTCACCTCCTGGAGTATCCCGGCAAGGTTTGACGTGTTGACGATCTCCGT
>JAISOA010000154.1 GCA_031275945.1 Spirochaetaceae bacterium | reverse complement strand
CCGGCCCTGTCGGAAACGACGGCGGCGATGTGAACGCCGAAACGCCCGGCCTTTTCCGCGTCGACAAGGGCCTGGAGGTTGCTGCCGTTTCCCGAAACCAGCACGACCGCGTTCATGCGGTAAACCGCACTTCGCCCGGGCCTTTTTCCACGCGGCCTATTTCCCACGCCGGATACCCCCGGCCGCCGAGGAATTCAAGCGCGGCGGAAACGTCTTTCGGATCCAGTGCCGCGACAAAGCCTATCCCCATGTTGAAGGTGTTGAACATCTGAGCGCGGAGGGATTCTCCGGCGGAATCCCGCGCCGCAAGCAAATCCGCGCCGGCCCGTTCTATTTCCGCCCCGGACGATGCGGATTCGGAAGGTACAGTCCCTGAGGGTACGGAGGCTCCCGCAATGCCGGCGGCGATTCGGGCAAAAATTGGCGGGATGGCCCAGCGGCCGTTTTCGATTACCGCGCCAAAACCGGGCGGGAACATCCGGGGGATGTTTTCGTAAAAGCCGCCGCCCGTGATGTGGGCCATGCCATGAACGGGGATCCGTTCCATAAGATCCAGCATAGGCCGGACATAGAGCCGCGTCGGTTCAAGCAGGGCGCGGCCTACCGGCATGCCGCCGAAATCTTCATTCAGATCGGGAATGACCTTGCGGATAAGACTGTAGCCGTTGGAGTGGGGTCCCGAAGAAGCGATGCCTACCAGGGCGTCTCCGCCGCGGATTGCCCGGCCGTCGACGATGCGTTTCCTGTCCACGATACCCACGGCAAAACCGGCGATGTCGTATGTGCCCTCGCCGTAGAAGCCCGGCATTTCCGCGGTTTCTCCGCCCAGAAGAACGCAGCTCGTTTCCCGGCAGCCCCAGGCCACGCCTTTAACCAGGGCGGCGGCGGTTTCGGCGTCGAGTTTTCCGCAGGCAAGGTAATCCAGAAAAAACAGGGGCCGGGCGCCGTGGCAGAGTATGTCGTTGACGCACATGGCGACACAGTCGATGCCCACGGTGTCGTACTTCTTCATCCGGAAGGCAATATCCAGTTTGGTTCCCACACCGTCGGTTCCCGAAACCAGCACGGGATCTTCCATAGCGGCGCCCACGCCGGACCCGCCTTCAATCAGCTCTTTAAGGGAGATCATTCCGGCAAAAGCCCCGATCCCGTTAAGTACCGCGTTCCTTAAGGATCCGAGGGTTCCCGCGGCAAGCTCCCGGTATTTCCCCACGGCCCGGTAGCCTTCTTCTATGTTGACCCCCGCTTCCCTGTAGTTCATTCTGCGTTAAGCATATCCAAAAGCGGGCGCTTAGGCTAGGCGCAAACTCCGGTGGCCCCATTAAGATATATACAGACGCGACCGGCGGGATTTCCGGAAGTTTTTTACAGTGTATCTGTCTGCATTTTTAAAAAATAACTAATCTCCTTAAGGATATATTTTTGGTATTTGGGTTTTAGTTCCTTGAACAGACCCACCAGTTTAATAAGCTGTTCCTCATTATTTTTAGCGAACATTTCTCCTTCCCCCGTACGCAGCCATTGTTCGTTGACGTTAAAAGTAGAACAGATAAGCTTAATAAGCCTGCTATTGACCCGGCGCTTTTTCGTTTCAATTCCCGCCAGGTATCCGCTTGAAAGAGAAATCGCCTGAGAAAAGTTGACCTGGGTTATATTCAAGGTCCTTCGGAGTTCTTTAATGCGGCTGTTTATTTGGCTTACATTTTTTTCTTCCACATAATTAACGATAGTGTATCGGCTAGAGGGCTTGCAAGGAATTTTGCGTTTTTTCCGGTATTCTGCGAATATCTATGGTGTAGAGGGTTTTTCTCCGGGAACCGGGATGGGGTATTCACCGGTAAAACAGCCCAGGCAGTAAGTTCCGTCACCGTCCAAGGATTCAAGCAATCCCTCCACGCTGATAAAGGCCAGGCTGTCCGCCCCCAGGGACATGCATAGTTCACTGGCGTTATTCATATTGCTTATTAGATCTTTCCGGTGGGGGGTATCGATGCCAAAATAACAGGGAAAGCGTACCGGAGGGGAACAGACCCGGATATGCACCTCCCTGGCTCCCGCGGTTTTTAGGATAAGGACAAGCCGCCGGGATGTGGTTCCTCGGACTATGGAATCGTCGATAATTACCACCCGCTTTCCCCGGACTTCGCTTTCAATCACATTATATTTAACCGAAACTGCCCGTTCCCGCATGATCTGGCTGGGGGCGATAAAGGTCCGGCCCACATATTTGCTTTTTACAATCCCCAGGCCAAAGGGGGTTGCCGTGGCCCTGCCGTACCCTATGGCTGCGGGTATGCCCGAATCGGGGACCCCGATAACCAGATCCGCCTTAACGGCCGATTCCCTGCCCAGGATCCCCCCGGCCCTGACCCGGGAACCGTATACATCCACCGAATCGATAACGCTGTCGGGTCTGGCAAAGTATACATACTCAAAGGCGCAGACCGCCCGCCGGGTTTTTTCGCTAAAGGTAAAAGAAAAAACCTCGTTTTCCCTGATAATTACCAGTTCCCCCGGTTCTATGTCCCGGACAAAGCTGCCCCCCACCGCATCGATGGCGCAGGATTCGCTGGTTAATACCCAGCCCCCGGATTTTTCACCGTTGCCGGAATCTATTTTTCCCAGGCACAGGGGCCGGATGCCGTTAGGATCCCTGGCCCCTACCAGGGCATCGCCGGTTAAAACCACCAGGGCATAGGATCCCTTAATAAATTTAATCGTATCGGTTAGGGCCTTTTCAAGGCCTTTCTTATCATTTTTTGCGATCAGGTGGATGATTACTTCGCGGTCGCTGGAAGAGGTAAAGCCCACCCCCGCGTCTTCCAGCAGTTCCCGCACCACGTCGGCATTGGTCAAGGTACCGTTGTGGGCCACGGCGATGGAACCAAGTTTAAAATGGCTTACAAATGGCTGGGCGTTTTCAATGCTGCTGGATCCGGCGGTGGAGTACCGCACGTGCCCCAGGGCGGCGGAACTTTTTAGCTGGGATAGGATTTCGCCGTTAAAAACATCTCCCACCAGTCCCATGCCCCTCCGGCATTCTATGGTATGTTCATTTTTTCCGCCGGAACCGGGGCTGGGCTGCACCGCCGCAATTCCCGCGCTTTCCTGACCCCGGTGCTGGAGCGAAAAAAGGCCATAATACACCAGGGAAGCGGCGTCTTTTTGGGGATCCGTGCAGTATATTCCAAGGACGCCGCATGCTTCGTGCAGCTTGTCGCAGTCGATCTCCGGGAAAAGCCCGGACAGGTTATTCGGCGACGGAAGCAACACTGTAGTCGCCAACCCTTTTCCAAACCTCGATGTACGCCTCCGGTATGCCGTCCATATCCCGGCGAAAGCGGTCCTTGTCGAGTTTTTCGTTGGTCTCCGCGTCCCAAAAGCGGCATGTATCGGGGGAAATCTCGTCTGCCAGGACTATCTGGCCTTCGCTGGTCCGGCCAAATTCAAGTTTAAAATCGATAAGCTTAAGCTTCTTTTTAAGCAAGAAGGGTCTAAGTATGCCGTTAACCTGAATGGCCATGCTGCAAATATGATCTATCTCTTCCGGTTCTGCCGCCCCCTTGGAAACGGCCTGTTCTTTTGTAATCAGGGGATCCCCCTGGGCATCGTCCTTATAGGTAAGTTCCACCATGGGTTCGGGGAGTTCCGTTCCCTCCGCCTGTCCGGTCCGTTTGGCCAGGGACCCGGCCACGGTGTTCCGGACAATCACTTCCAGGGGGATAATTTTAACATTCCTGCACAGTTGATCCCGGTCGGTAACTCTGGTAACAAAATGGGTAGGGATTCCGGAAGATTCCAGCAGGCGAAAAAAACTTGCCGAAAGTTTGTTGTTGATAATCCCCTTGTTTTCAATCTGCCCTTTCTTTTCACCGTTAAAGGCCGTGGCGTCATCTTTATAATGGATAATCACCAGATCCTTGTTGGGCGCCGCATAGACTTGTTTTGCCTTGCCTTCGTAAAGCATGTTCCCCCGTTCAATCTGTTTGTCCGCCATGGTGTCCTTCCTTATAACTCGATCCTGCTTTGCCCGGCTAGTTTACTCTTCATTCCGGCCCTGTATTCTTCAAGCTTTTTTTTCAATTCCGGATACTTTAGGCCGAGTATTTGGGCTGCCAGATATGCGGCATTAGATGCATTGTCTACCCCCACGGTTGCCACCGGTACGGATTTGGGCATTTGGACAATGGAAAAAAGGGCGTCCAGGCCCCCCAGGGACCCCGACGCAATGGGGACCCCGATAACCGGAATCAGGGTTTTCGCGGCGATAAGCCCCGGCAAATGGGCCGCCAGTCCCGCTCCGGCAATAATGAGCTCCGTTCCGTCTTCTTCAAGTTCCCGAATCGTTTTATCCAGCAGTTCCGGAGTCCGGTGAGCTGAAATTACATGGGCGGAAAAGCCGATGCCGCAATCTCTAAGGACGGTGGCGGCTTTTTGCATGGTCTCCTGGTCGGATTGGGACCCGAAGACAACGGCGACCTTCATGGATGTGAGCCTACTATTTAAAGCCGGAAAATTCAAGCGTGTCTTTCCGGGGCCTGCTCTTTGAAAAATTGTAGCTGGCGTTGTATTGTTCCTAAAGAAGACATATACTAAAGAGTAATGAGAAAAATAGGTGTGTTTCTGCTGTGCGCGGGGCTTCCTGTTCTTGTAAGCGCCCAGAAGCGGGTGGAGGACTTTTCCTTACGGGGTCTTCAAACATATCCCTACAAGGCAAGTCCTATTACAATACAAAGTATGGTTTTAAAAAACAACCTGCAATACGCGTACAACGTATCGTTTCGGTCTATGGATCTAACGATCAGCGCCCGGATGAGCATCCCCGCCATAGCCTCCGAAAATATTAAAGGTATGGTGATCATGCTCCGGGGGCATCAAAATCCCGAGGGCTATTATACCGGGAAGGGTACGGAAAATCCCGCCAGGGGCTACCTGCAGCGGGGGTATGCGGTCATCGCCCCGGATTTTCCCGGGTACGGCAATTCTTCTCCCACCCCTGAACCCGCGGAATTGCACCAGTTTTACTCCACCGTAAATGCGGTGGAACTGTATAAAAGTCTTGAAAATCCCGATTTTAGCTTTGCCCCTTCGATTCCCCAGGGAAACAGGATAAGCCTGCCGGATTCTTTTAAAAAACTGGTGTTATGGGGCCACAGTAACGGGGGACAGGTGGCGATTCATTTTCTGGAGATTATTCAAAAGCCGGTTCCCACGGTGCTTTGGGCCCCGGTAAGCATAGCCTTCCCCGACAGTCTTGCCCACTACCGCCGCAGAACCGCGTGGGCCGAACAATTCAAGAAAGAACATTCCGCGGCGGATTTTTCCCTTTTTTCCCAGCTCCACCGCATAGCTCCCGGAACCCCGGTTTTACTTGAACAGGGGGATAAGGATGCGGCGGTGCCCAAGGCGTGGAGCGACGCCTTTGCCGGGGCGGTGGGGATAGAAAACCAGCGGCGGGAAAAGGCCGGATTAGGAATGATCGATCTAAGCTACAAAGTATATAAAAACGCCAACCATAACCTAAATCCCTATTGGAACAGCGTCCTGCCCCTGGATGTGCTGTTCTGGGATCAGCACTAGTGTCCGCCGGAAAAGTTGCAGCCGTAGTTTTCGCACGGCTTTATAGACGGCCACTAATTAAGGTTCTTGTCCCTGTTCTATCTTGCCGATCATGTTTACCCGCCGGCTGTGCCGTTCCCCTCCTGCAAAGGAAGTTTCAAGCCAAACTTGGACGATCATCTTTGCCAAATCCGGCCCCACCACGCGGGCCCCCAGGGCAAGCATATTGGCATCGTTGTGTTCCCGGGAAAGTTTCGCGCTGTAGCAGTCGGTACAGACCACGCAACGTATCCCCCGGACCTTGTTGGCCGCCAGGGAAATACCTACCCCGGTTCCGCAGATAATTATTCCTCGGTCACATTCGCCGGAGGCCACCAGTTTCGCGGCCCGGTACCCCCAAAGGGGATAATCGGTACTTTCCGGGCTGTTAACCCCCAGGTCTTTGTGGGGAAGGTTTAGTTGTTCCAGAAGGCCTATAATTTCTTTCTTTAATTCCACCCCCGCGTGATCGTTGGCCAGAACTATCATATTTTCCCCCGTATTTTGAACGTTATACCTTTTTACTGTCAATTCCTATCACACCAATTAAATAACCGGCGATTGATACGCGGTACCTATTTGGCCAGTTCTACCCTATTCCGTCCCAGTTCCTTGGCCCTGCGCAGGGCGGTATCGGCGGCAAAGATCAGATCCCGCACATTATCCGCCTGCTTGGGCGCCACCGCGATGCCCATGCTGGTCCGGATATGCAAGATCTCCATATCCTGGGAGCCGGGACTTTTTGGAACCGGCACCTGCTGGTTCGACACCTTTTCCCTGATTTTTTCCGCCACCGTCGCCGCATCGTGTCCATCGGTGTCCGGCAGCAAAACCGCAAATTCATCCCCGGAAAGCCGGGCGGCTATATCCCCGGGACGGCCCATGCTTTTTAACACATTGGCCACGGCGATAATAACCTGATCTCCTCCGGCGGGTCCGTACCGGTCGTTAATTTCATGGACCTTGTCCAGATCCATCATAATAAGGGACATTTTCCGGGCTCCCACGGCCCCTATTTTAAAGCGATCCTTGACGGACTCTTCAAGGAAATTCCGGTTGTAAAGGCCCGTTAGTTCATCGGTAATGGCCCGGCGGCGGGCGGTTTCGCCCCACTGGACCAGATCTTTAAGGTGCCGGGATGCCTGGTTAAGCCAGCCGTTCTGAACCTTCCCAATGGAATTGAGCATTTTTATTCCTACCATGGGGTGTTCAAAGACGATGCGGTAAAAATCTATACCCTGGAGAACCATAAGGTGCGAATCTTCCTTTGCCTTAATTGTGGCGGACCGGGGTTCGTTGGCGATGATCGACATTTCCCCTAAAAAGGCCCCGGGGCTTATATCAAACATCCATCGCTGAGTTCCGTCGGACTGCGTTCTGTAGGCGCTTAAGGAGCCGGAAAGGAGAATAAACATATCCTCGCCGTGGTCTCCTTCATTAAAGATCGTGTCCCCCGCGGGAACCCGGCGGCGTTCCATAAATGCCGTTACGGCGTTAAATTCCAGTTCGCTCATGGATGCAAAGAGAGGAGAATTAATCAATACCGGATCGGAAATAGGAGACTGGGTCATTTTTTCTCCTGGCTGCAATAACGCACCGTTCTTCCACCCCCGCCGTTCTTCCAGGTTTCCAAGAGGGTTTCGTAGGTTCCTTTAAACAGGTTGTCCCAATTATGACCGTCGTCGGGCCACAGAGAATATACAATGGTCCCGCTAAAGGAAAATGCGGGAATATCCCCCCGGGCAGGGGCCGGCGCAATGTTAGAGATGGCCCGGGACAGTTCCCGAACCGCCCTTTCCGCCAGGAGGGCGGGGCACTTGTTAATTATTAAGCCGGTCTCGTTACTTTTAAAGCGCATAGCCCAGCCTCTGCCCAGCCGACGGGTAACACTCTTAAGAATCATGGCAAACTGGATCATCGCTTCATCCCCCGCCTCGTGGCCCCGGGAATCTACCAGGGTCTTAAACCGGTCCGGCTTAAGCATGATCAGGGCCGTGGGGACCTGCAGGATCCGGTTGATTTCGTCTTTTAGGTAGCTTTGCTTCCAAAGCCCCGTGCCGGGATCTTCATAGGCCCTGCGCTGAAGCTCGTTAACCCAGGACAGGTTTTCCAGCAGTATGTTTTGCGTGGACTTAATGCGGCCGGTCATCATGATAATGGAATTAAGAAGAATCCGGGAAACAATGTAGGGTTCTTCGGTAACAAAATCGTCCATGGTAAGGCCCAGGGCGGGAAACATGATCAGTATGGAATCTTCTTCTGCTTCCGCATTGGCGTCGTATTCCGCCTTGCGGGCAAAGTCAAAGTCCCCTATGGTATCCCCCGGAGCGTACTGGGCCAGTTCGACATTGCCCCCGTCTTCCAGGGGTTTAAAGATACGGATGGCTCCTTCCAGGAGCATATAAAAATGTTCCGCCCTTTGCCCTATGCTAAACAGTTTGGCTTTTTTCCGCAAATTGATGATGCAGGAGCGTTTAATAACATAATCGCTTTCTCTGTCCAGCAGGGAGGTAAACAGTTCCGTGGTTTTAATCGGCGTGGGATCCATAACCTGCTTTAAACTCTGCTGTTCCAAGGGTTAACCTCTATTTTGGGGCATCCAAAGCTCCAGGGTAAGTATACTATAAAGTAAAGGGTATTGGCTATTTCTTCCAATACCGGAAGAACATCTTTAGAACCCGGGGAATCGCAGAAATCCTTTGGCCGGCTTTGCCGGAAACCATATCTACAATTGCCCGTATGCCCGTGAAAACTCCCTCTGAATAGGGATACCAGAAAAGGTTTCGTTTTACCCCGGGAAGGGTATCGTCCACAATTACCTGGGCTTTTACCATTTCCTTGAACCCCGGTTCTCCGTGGCTTTTGCCCAGCCCCGAACTGCCAAAGCCCCCCCAGGGAGTTTCCGCCAAGCCATGGGACATAAGGTGGTCGTTTATCATCACTACCCCGGCATTGATCCGCCTTGCCAGGGAACGGGCCCTGCGGCGGTTCCGGGACCAGACCGAAGCGGTAAGACCGTAGCAGGAATTATTGGCAATGCCCAGGGCTTCTTCGTCGTCCGCCGCGGGGATTACCGCCGCTACGGGCCCGAAAATTTCTTCTTCCATAACGGGCATGCCGGGTTTTACGCCGGTAAGGACCAGCGCTGGGGCTTCGGTGGTTTTTTCTTCCTGGAAGAACGCGTCGTTACTTTTGGCGGCAATCTGGGCCCCCATACGCAGGCAGAGTTCCACCTGCCTGCGTACTTCCTGCTTCTGGGTCAAGGTAGACATGGGCCCCAGATCGATCCCCCGGCGAAGACCCCGTACCAGGGCGCAGAATTTTTCCAGAAAGACCTCGTACAGGTTCTGGTGAACGATGATCCGCTGGACCCCTCCGCAGGATTGGCCGGCATTGGAAAAGGCCGCCCAGGCTATTCCCGCGGAAGCCCGGTCTATATCGGCGTCGGCCCTAACTATGGCCGCATCGGCGCCCCCCAGTTCCAGTACCAGGGGAAGAAGCCTCGGCGCGGAGAGGGCCATTAATTCCCTGCCGGTGGCTGTGGAGCCGGTAAAAAAAAGCTTGTCCACCCCCGGGGCGCCGGGGATGCCAATAAAGGCGGGTCCCGCGTCCTTGCCTGCCATTTCCACGTATGTAAAAAGCCCCTCGGGCAGTTCCGCGGCGGCAAACATCGCTTCCAGGGCCCGGCCCACATGGAGGCTGCGGGAAGAGATCTTAAAGACCACGGCGTTTCCCGCTAAAAGGGCCGTGGCTATTTGGGAAACGGGGATACCAAAAGGATAATTCCAGGGAGAAATGATCCCCACCACGCCATAGGGTTCGTATATCATGCGGCTGTGCTTATTGAACGTCAGGGGGCTTCCCCCGCGGATACGGCGGGGGGCAAGGAAGGCCCGGCCCTTTTGGCGGCAATAATCCAGGGCCATGATGGCCGGCAGGATCTCCGCGGCCAGGGCGTCCAGGGGAAGCTTCCCGCTGTCCCGGCATATGGTTTCGCTTAGTTCGTCCACATGGGCGGCCAGGTATGCCTCCGCTTTTTTAAGGCTCCGCTCCCGTTGCCGATAGGGCAGGGCCGCCCAGTGTTCCTGGGCGTTCCGGGCCTTTTCAATACAGGAACTAAATTCGGTCTTCTTCATCCTATTTCCTCTCTCGTATATGATCTAGCGCTTAAATTCGCCGTTCTTCCTATAGATAAGGGTATCCATGGAGCGTTTATACATACGAAATGAGAACAACATACCCCGCCGCACCTTTGGTCCGAGCTCTGCGGCGGGGTATGTTGATTCGCAGGGAAGGCTACTATCCAAGAACCCGCTTTCCGGCGGGGGCGCTTTAGGGCGGGGAGGTTTATTGTTAAGCCCCGTCCTGATAATAAGACCCGGGACATCGCCGTTTTGTAAGACAGGAAGCAGCAACGGGCAAAGCCCGGGGCCACGGGCCGGCCTATGCCGGACGGGTCGCCGGTAATAAGCGCCATCCTTCCATGTATAGCCTTCATAGGCGCAAGTATAGCACAAAACCGGATTGCCCGCTACAGTAGGGTTTCTATGCCCGCCTTTATACAGGCGGCCTTAAGTTTACCGCTTAGGGTGCCCAACTTAGCCTGCTTGCGAATCGCCAGTTCCAGGTACGCCGCCTCCATGGTATTAAGGCCGTAAAGCCCCGCCAGATCCAGAAGATGTCCGGTATACTCCCCCGCAAAGGAAACTTCCGTAGTAAAATGGTACATGCTCAGGAGCCGGTTTATTTCAAGGGCGTCCGCGTGTTTTAGCCTGTTCCGGGCCATGGCGGTAAGAAGAAGGCCGGTCATTTCATCCCAAAACTGAACCGGCACCGCCAGTTCATCATCATTGGCAAATTTTATAAAAAGATCTTTAACCTGGGCGGATTTTTCATGGGGCAGAAAAAGGGCCGCACAAAAGCTGCAGTCAAGGACACTGATCATTTAAGGGTCTGATAACTAAAGAGCCGTTCCACAATTTCTGCCCGCGAAAGGGAATCTTCTTTTACGGGTACAATCTGCGCAATCGGCTTACCCTGCCGGAGGATAAAATATTCATTCCCCTTGGCAACTTCGTCCATCATCTCCAGGAAATAGCTTTTGGCACTGTTGATATTTATATTCATGGGTCCGTACATAGTACAGTATTGTCAGGAATCCTGCAATAAAGTACCATGGATTTTATGAAAATTTGGATAAAGTTGCTCATCGGATCGGCACTGGGAACAGTACTGGGTTTTTTGCTTCCCTATGAAAATCAGAACGTCCTTTCAATTATGGCATGGTTTGAACAAATGGCCCTTCACATTGGCCGGTATACGGCCATTCCCATGCTGTTTTTTTCCCTTCTTATTGCGGTGTATGAACTGCGGCAGGACCGGGAATTCTGGCCCCTCCTGGGCCGGAGTTTTCTGGTGATGCTGGGAGGAGGGATTTTTATTATTGCCATGGGGCTTATCGTAACCCTTATCTTTCGCCCGGCCCGGATCCCCATTCTGCTTGAAGAACAGTTTGAAACCGTCTCTCTTCATATACCGGATATGCTCCTGGGCCTTTTTCCTTCCAACCTGTTTTCCGCCCTTTTAAACGACCTGTACTTGCTGCCGGCTTGGCTTTTGGCCTTTTTCCTGGCCATGGGCCTTGGGTTGGACCGTAATTATTCCAAGCCGGTCCTTTCCCTGGGGGATTCCCTTTCCAGAATTTTTTACCATATTGCGGCATTCTTTTCAGAAGTTCTGGCTTTGGTGATCATCGTCCTGGCAAGCTATTGGGCGGTTCGTTATCACGCGGCGTTGCGGGCGGATATTTTCCGGGAGCTTATCACCCTCCTGGGAGCCTTTAGCCTTGTCCTGGGCCTGGGGATATTTCCCCTCTTTTTGTACATTCTTAAACCCTCTGCAAATCCCTGGGCGATCCTCTACGGGTCCCTGGGTTCGGCCTTTGCGGCGTTCTTTTCCGGGGATATTAATTTTACCCTGCCGGTAATTTACCGGCAGGTAAAAGAAAATCTTGGGGTCCGGCGGCGTTCCAACGCGGTAACCGTAAGCCTCTTTTCTATTTTTGGCCGGGCCGGAAGCGCCATGGTAGCGGCGGTGTCTTTTATTGTGATCATTAAATCCTATTCAAACCTGGGAATTGCCCTGTCGGGGGTGGTTACCATAGGGCTCTGGGCGTTTCTTATTTCCTTTCTCCTGGCGGGCCATCCCGGCAGCGGAGCCTATACCGCCCTGGCGGTGCTGGGCATGAGCTACGGCAGGGGCTTTGAGGCGGGCTACCTTATTCTTAAACCCCTGGCTTTTTACCTGGTGGCGGTGGGGGCCTTTCTGGATGTGTTGTTCTGTTCTCTGGCTTCCTACGCGGTAGGTAAATGGAGCGGGTTTCAAGAAGACAAGGATGTGCGTCATTTTATCTAGGAGCCTGTTGCGCTTCGTACCCGTCCGCCGTTTTTGCCCGATTTTTCCCCCGGCACGGACAGCGCTATCCGCCACACGGGAACGGATCCTCAGAACCGGCTTGTCCCAGGGTGCTTTTTGTTGTAACCGGTGCAGCGATGTGTCGTATCGGCCTTGTTGTATCTTGTGATGCAATTTGTTTACATTGGACTTATTTCAAGAACCCGGTTGGTTATCTGCTAAGCTGCGGTTAGCGCTGGTTAAAGTCCAACTGGCTTTAACCGCCAAGTCTAGGCAAAATGCTCCGCATTTTGCTGTTTTTAAACAACTCTAATATAGATTTCTTGTGAAATATTTTATACTATCCTGCTCTAGGTGGGGTGGTATAACACATAACGTTCCGGCGGTATGCGAAGTTTTTGCAGCCCGAATAAGGGCTTTGCGAAGCAAAGTCCAGGGCTGCAAAATGTGGGTGCAGGGAGAACTGGGAATGGAGCGCAACGAAATCACCTAGCCGTTGCAGAGGTCGAACCGTCTACCGGCGGCAAAGCATATACAGTCTTATATGTTGTACAATTTCAGTGCCTAGTCATGGGCAATTTCTTTTTGTTGGTAACCATCTTTAGGTATAACAGTATCTTCCAATATTCCGGTTAATGTTATACTTCTATATTCATCAGACACATCTTCGGCAAAAACAGCCCATAAATTATTCTTTACATCATAGTAACAGAATGCTGTTATGCTATTTTTGGCCAATGTTGCAATTGTATGCGGAAGCCGAAATCTATTAAGCCAATTAATTAATTGTTCGTATGTCTTTTTTTTATAATATGTGTCATTTGAATTTGAAGCGGGGTAGGTTGTTACAATAGCTAATAGTTGGACAGCGTTATTCCCAGAATACACGATGTTCTGGGTAAAGCCCTTGGAATTTAAAACAGAAAAAGCGTCTCCTGAAACACCAATCCCTGCATAATCATAATAGTCTGTTGTATCATTTGGACAACCTGTAACGATCAGTACTAACAAAAAGATTAATATTGTAATCAGTGGAAAACGATTATTTTTCATATAGTTCCTCCTTATTCAAGGATGATATATAATTATCCACATCCATTTTATTTTGTCAACCTTCTTTCAAAAAAATGCCAACAACCAATAGAAATGTCGATATGCCTGCCGGCCTCGGGCTATCGCTCTGATCGTCCGTTTCTTCTCCAACCTTTTTTCTCCAGTCATATATACCTACCGCTCTTTCAAGACCCTCCTTATCTTTCGACTGTATCAGTGTCCACGATGCTTTGTATCAATAATGCCGGTAGCTAGTGTTCCGTCTTATACTGACAACATAATTGCGACATGCCATACTTTCGGAATGAAACGGGAAATACTGCCGGTGTTAAACGTCGAGGATAAAGTGCTGATGGAAAATATGCTCGCGGCGGGAAAGATCAAACATAAGTTTGCAACGCGTCTTCTAACCGTGTTGAATCGCGCCAAGGATCAAAAGAAGGTTTTGCCCGGGCTTGTTCAATAACCAACCGGGTTATTGAACAAGCCCATTGTCAAGACCCGGATGGGGCCAAGGTCCGCGCTCTATTGCCACAGCCCCTGCCAACGGTTCCTGGCTGCTCCTGACCTCACTGATGAGGCCCAGACGGAACTGAGCGGCGCTACGAAAGCTATAAACCCGGCCATTCTCAACAGGAAATCCACCGGACCCTTGATGCGCTGATGGAGCAGAACTGCCGGAAGCTCCTCATGCGGCAACAGTTCCTCGCCACTGCTGCCCGTGAGTATTTCTAGCCAAGGTAAGATTTTATTTTGAGGCATTACGGATTGCGGATTGGCGCTTAGGGGTAATGCTTCCGAAACGCTTTAACCCGGGCCGAGGCTGTTTCGCTAAGGGCCGATCTGTCTCCCCGCAGGAGGTAGCGCTCGCCGATGCCCGCCACCATGGCTCCGTTATCGCCGCAGAGCTCCAGGGGCGGAAAAATTGTCCGCAGCCCCTTTTCTTCGGCAAGCCGGGCCCGAAGATAGGAATTGGCGGCCACGCCGCCTCCGGCCACGACGGTGGTGATGCCGGTATCATCGGCAGCCCGGAAAAGTCCCCGTAACAGTATGTCGATGGCGGTCTTCTGGAACGATGCGGCAATATCCGCCGCCTCCTTGCCGGAAGGGGCTAAAGAAGCCGGGGTTTCTGGCGGCGGCGCCCCGGATCCGGCTTCCGGTTTCTTAACCCGGAACTGTTCAAGCTGGTGCACCACCGCGGTTTTTAAGCCCGAATAAGAAAAGTCGTAGGAATGATCTTTTCCGTCCTTTCCTTTTTTGTACAGGTTTGGCATGGGAAATTTAAAGGCCCCGCTGTCCCCGGTTTGCGCCAAAGTATCAATGGCCACCCCTCCGGGATAGCCAAAGCCATAAAATTTTGCCACCTTGTCAAAGGCCTCGCCCACCGCGTCGTCTATAGTGGTTCCCAGGACGCTTACCCTGTCAAAGTCATCGACCCGGCAGATGGCGCTGTGGCCCCCGGATACCAGCAGTCCTAAAAAGGGATACTCCGGATATGCCGTGGTATCTTCCGTCTCCTTTAAGCGCAGCCGGGCGGCATAAAGATGGGCCAACAGGTGATCCACTCCGATATAAGGAATATCCCTGGCCCAGGCAAAGGCTTTGGCAAAGTGGAGCCCCACCAGCAGGGATCCCAGAAGGCCGGGGTGGGCGGTTACCGCCACCCCCTCCACGTCCTGCGATTTAAGCCCCCCATCCTTCAGCGCCCGGTCCGCCACCCCGTAGATCCACTGGATATGCATACGGCTGGCAATCTCGGGGACTACCCCCTGGTATTTAGCATGAAAGGGAATTTGGGTGGACACCACGTTGGAAAGAACAAGTCCGTTCTCTACCACCGCCGCGGCGCATTCATCACAGGACGTTTCGATCCCCAGCACTTTCATAGGCGCCCCAGCATCTTCATACGCGGCGGATTATTTTCCCCGGTGAAGAAGTTCCGGCAAGGTAACAAAGGTAAAACCCCGGCGGACCAGAACGGGGTACATCTCGGTTAGGATCCCGGCAAGCCGGGGCGACCAGGCATGGCCTATAAGAACCGCAGAGCCGGTCTGCCGGGCCTTTTTACATCCCGCCTCGAGGGCCGTAAGGATCGATTCCCGGTCCTGTTCATTGTCAAGAAAAATATCCCGCTGGGCTATGGTAAGCCCCAGTTCTCTGGCTATCCTGGGTCCCACCGTATCGGCAATGGTTCTGGAATCAAGAAAATAAAGCCCGCTGTCCCGGCTTAGCTCCAGCAGGGGCCTCATAATTGCCGGATCCATGGTGGCCCGGGATCCTTCATGGTTATTAAACCCCGTAACCGGTCCAATTTCGTTAAGATTCTGTACCAATATGGCCTTAACTTCCGCGGCATCCATGCCGGTTCTAATTGCCCCCGGTCCGGGATCCTGACCATTCAGGGGCTCCATGGGCTGGTGAAGAAAAAGCTCCTTCTTGGCGGAACGAACCCGGCGGGCCGCCTCCACCGAATTGGGAAGCCCCGGCAGTACGGCGATGGTTAAGGGCCCCGGAAAGACAAGAAACGGATCCAATTCACGAAGATTATTCCCCGCATCGTCAATAACCAGAGCCAGCAGGGCTTTACGCTCCCCGGCTCCCGCTCTGGCGGCGGCCCCATCGGCAGCCCTGGTCCCGGCCGCAGTCCCGGCCGCCGGGGTCTCCGATCCGCCGGAGTCCGCCGCTTCCAGATCCCGGATGGCCTGATCCAGTTCCGGGAGTATACCGCCCTCATCACCGGGCAGAGAAGAAAATATATCCCCTTCCGCCGGTACTTCCGCCGGTCGTCCTTCCGAAGGTTCCCCCGCCGGGGAAGACACGGGGGGGGCAAAATCGCCGGAAAGGACCGGCCGGACCACAAAAAAGCCCCCCACCCCCAGGACTGCCGCGCAGATCACCGCCGCCGCAATAAGGGCGGCCTTAACGCCGTCTTCAAAGCGCAGTTTCTTCCGGGCCCGCGGTTCTTTGGGAAGTTTCTTTATCCGGTTTTGTTGTGTTTTCACCTGTTATTAGATAATCGGGAAATTATCCCCCGGTAAAAAGCATATTTTAAAAAAAATACGGGCCCTGCACGGATTTTCCAAAACCCGGATTTTCCAGAGGCACAGTAAAACGCATCAGGGCCTTCACCGCATCCCTAGGATCCTGTGGCGCTTATGGATTTTTTGCTCAGGCGCCTTTGGCGCCCTTCGTGCAAAACATCCCGGTTACCGGGGCTCCTTTGGGAGTTTGTAAGGTATAAAAATTCGCATTCGTGAATTTTTATACGCGAACGCCACAGGCTCCTAGACGGAACAGCTGTACAAACTTGGGTTATTTTGTATTTTTTGCAGGGCCTTTATTTCAATCTGCCGCACCGTCTCGGGGGAGATCCCCATTTTTGCGCCGATGTTTTTAAGCGTATGCCGTTCCCCGTTAAATTGATACCGATACATAAGGATGTCTTTTTCCCGTTTTTTAAGGCTATTAAGGACCTTGAGGGTAGCGGCCTTAGAATCCTTCCGCAAAAAAACCCGCTCCGGGTTATAGGTATAATCTTCATGGTAGTCCAGAATACCCTCGGAATTGGAATCATCAGCTTCGGCGTCCAAAGACAATATCCCGTTGGTCATGGCAAGCACCGTGTTAACATCCCCCACCGGAACCCCTATCTCTTTGGCAATTTCTTCCGGAACCGGCTTACGGGTAAGCTGCTGGGTAAGGACATGATAAGCCCGCTGAATTTTCTTTAATATCTCTTCTTTACGCTGGGGAAGCCTGATGATCCGGCGCTTATTTACCAAAAAGCGGATTATACTCTGCCGGATCCACCAGTTCGCATAGGTGGAAAACCGTACCTGTTTGGCAGGATCGTAGAGTTCCGCCGCATGAATAAGACCCAGGTTCCCCTCCTGGATAAGGTCCATCACCGATAGATCCGGGCTAAGGTAGGAACGGGCTATTTTAACCACTAAACGAAGATTCGATTCCACAAGTTTCTGCCGGCATTGCCGCTCACCCCACCGGATACGTTTGGCCAGATCCAGTTCCTCTTCAAAACTCAGCAGCCGGTACGCCTTTATTTGGTTAAAGTAAATTTGAAGAAGCCTGGTTTTGTCGTCCATTATGTCCTCGCTATAGGGTTTTAGAAGAATCCCTGTGGATTCCACAGGGTCTTATACGGACATTCATTAAAATACACAAGCAAATTCCGTGCCAAGTCGCGAAAATTGCTTGTATTTCTAATTCCTTGTACTACAATGAATTAAAAAATCCGGCAATCATGTAAACCGGTTTACACAGAAAATGTATCTTTTTCTATACACTTTGGGATGGGACGTGTATAAAAAAATAATGCGGTATGGTATATTTTATATATGCCGTTCTTGAATGATTACGGGATCCGGGCCAAAGAAAAGGGCAAGGATATTCATTACTTTATTAGATGGTCCCCTCTGGCCAAAGCGGATCGCTGGACCATAAGCTCCACGGTTCCCGCCTTGGGGGGGGTCTACGAAGTATATTGGATGGACGATCACGAACACCTTCGCCTGCTTTCGGTGGGAATAACCCACTACGGCGGCCTGCGGTCGGAACTGCGCCGCTTAACGGATCCGGAACTAAACGAAGATCCTGCGGCAAAAAAAACCCTGGCGGAAGAAGAAATATGGTTTCGCTATGCCCCCTGCAACTCTGCGG
>JAISOA010000120.1 GCA_031275945.1 Spirochaetaceae bacterium | reverse complement strand
CGGCAGGGACTTTCATTCTCTGTAACCCAATGGCTTTGCCGCCGGGGTCCCCCGGTATTGGCCTACGTATCCTGCGATCCCGTTTCCTTGGCCCGGGATTACCGCATACTTTGCGGGGCCTACAAGCTGGAGGAACTGTACTTTTTCGATTTCTACCCACAAACGGCGCACATTGAAAGCCTGGCGGTCTTTATCCGATCCGGTGGTTTGTAAAACTCCCCCTAAGTATAGTAAAATTAATCTGTATCCGGGCATATCCGAAAATAAGTGTCTATGATGTATACACCCAATAGAAAAAAACGGCCCCTCTTCTCTATGGTTTCGCAACTTTTTTTTCTTTTTTCCGTCCTGCCCCTGGGGGCGGAAACCGCGGAGGGGGTCTTTCCCGAAAACGAAGGCAATCCCGCCATGCCAATCTGGCGGCAAGCCCCCGGCGGGGCCGTGATGGGGATCCCTTCTATCCAGGCCGGAACGGTGGTGGCGGTCCTGGAGGGGGGACACCTGAGGGCCTACTCTTTGGCCGGAAGGCCCCTCTGGGATTACTATGCCCAGGGGAAACTAAGCCCCTACGTAAGCCGGGCCCGGGAAGGAACCTGTTATATCTGCCGGACCGATGGAATCCTCATGGCGGTGAACCGGTCGGGAAGGGAACTGTGGCGGATCTCCACGGGCCCCATCACCGCGCAGGTAGTGGTGGGCTGGGACGGACGGATCTTTGTTAGCACCGAAAGATTAATCCGCTGTTACACCGCTTCGGGGTATCTATTGTGGAGCAGGGAGATGGAACACCGGATCAGCGCCGGCCCGGTACTTTCTAAAACCGGGGGAATTGTGGCGATCCTGGAAAACGGGAATCTGGTGGAAGTAAGCCCCTTTGGAAAAACCCAAAAACAAAGCATCGGAGAAACGCCGGTGGGGCTGGTCCCCGCCGATTCCGGCGTATTGGTCCTGCTTAGGACCGGCGAAATAAAACTTTGTAGCGGGGGATCCGTCCGGTCCCTGGGAAAACTCCGGGCCCTTCCCCTGGGGGGAGTAAGCCGGAATAATACGGCGACGATCCTTTTAAACGGCGGATCGGTGGTGGAAATTTCTCTTGCGGACGGAAAACAGCTATGGAACGCCGCAACCCACATTAGAACCGGCGATATACAAAACCCAGAGGCCTTTGACATGCTCCGGGACGAACGGGGAATCTACGTATTCAGTTCCCAGGGGGCCACAGGATTCAGCGAGGCCGGCAGAAGACTGTGGCTGCTTAGGCTTAACGGGGCCTCGTCCATTCCGGCCCTAAGCGAAGAGGGGACCCTGGTTTCAGGGGGCATCGACTGGGTTCTCTACGCGTATAAACTGGAAGACCGGATCCTGCCCCGGCGGCAGTCCCTGTACGGCCCCGCCTCCGAAGGAAACTACGGCCTTATCGAGCCCCCCCCTTCCCCTTGGGTGAACGATTACTTCCGTTTTAACGAAGAGCAGATGCAGGAAGAACTGGCAAAGCTTACCATCCTGATACAGGAGGGCCGGGTGGGGGAAGAGGAACCGGTCTACGCCGCATACCTTCGGGAAATTTCCGGCTCCGCTACGAATCCCCAGACTTCGCAAACCCATCCCCCGGTTCATGTACGGCACCGGGCCGAGGCCGCCCGGCTGCTGGGTTATTTTGGGTCCCGTGAAACCATACCCTTTTTGGCGGATCTGTACACCAGGGATCCGGATCCCACGGTAAAAGCCGCCGCGGCGGAAGCCATAGGCCGGATAGGGACGGATCCCGAGGGTACGGCCCTGCAGGCCTTTGCCAGAACCATCACATCCATCAAGGATGAGCAGGTTCTTACCGCCACCGCCCAGGCCATAGGGTCCCTTTGCCGCTTTTCGGGCCCCCCCCTAAGCGAAAGCGGGATAAAACTCCTGGGCATTTTGGAACGGGATTTTATGCCCCCCAAGGCCCGGGCTCAGGCCAAACGGGAAATTGCCTCGTTACGCTAGGTATTGACACTTTATGCGTTAATACCTTGCGAGTTTTTATGGTTTACTGTAGAATTTTTTGTGTAAATTCTATTGGTATGGTACTATCATTAACCCTTGGCGGTAATGACCGATTGAACGGCGGCGGTGATGCCGTTGCCCGTGTAGGAGTAAATTATGAAAAGTTCCTTTCGTATTGTTGTAGTATGCGCCGTTTTGTTTTTTACAGCCCTTTCCGGACTCCCGGCGCAAAATGTAAACCGGGAAGAATTGGAACGCAACCAAGGGACGGTTAACTTTATTAATTATGAAGGACCCCATTCCCGAATCGACACGGTGGAGCAGATCCGCAATATTGGTGTTGAACTAGGCCGGGCCGTTAAAAACGGCGCTAACCGGGCGGGGACCCTGAACCGGTACTTTGTTATCCACTGCGTCGGGGATCCCGACGGGGACAAATTCGATGCCGACGTATTCGGCCTGGGGGTTGATGTGGGGGTGGATCATATCCGGAACCTCCGCCTTATTATCCAGGGTTACCTTCAGGGCGCCTACGATTACAGCGCCGGAGATGCCGCGCTTTTGGCCCGGTATGTTACAATTTACAACGCCGTCTTCCGGGGCGACTGGGACTTTTTTACCGGGCGGTACAAAACCCTGGTGGTAGAAAACCTGGTTCAGGAAAAAGCGGGTCTTTCTATCCGCTACGATGAATGGCCCGGCCAAACCCTAATGACCATACCCCTGGGAACGGGAAATCCCGGTTCCCTAAGCGCCATAGATACCTCCGGGCTTACCGATCCCGGTGTGATTGACTCTATGCGCCGGGACGACGGCCGGGGAATAGAGGATCGTCAGGGCATGGTGGATCTAAAAGAACGGGAAGCCGACGAGGCAAACCAAACCGCTACGCTTCAGCGCGAAGCCATAGCGGAGGAAGAAAAAAATATAGTCCGGGACCGGGAAACAAGTTCCCAGGCCCAGCAGCGCATTGAACAGGAACAGGGCCAAACCCAGCAGCAGCGACAGGAGGCCCAGCAGCGGCAACAGGAGGCTCAACGGCAGCAGCAGGAGGCTCAGCGGCAGCAGGAACAGGCCCGGCGGGACGAAGAGGCGGGAAGAATAAGCCGGCAGGAAGCCGAACGGCAGCAGCAAGAGGCCCAGCAGCGGCAACAGGAGGCCCAGCGGCAGCAGCAGGAAGCCCAGCGGCAGCAACAGGAGGCCCAGCAGCGGCAGCAGGAACTTGAACGGGAACAGCAGGCAAATCAGCGGCAGCAGCAGGAACTGGCCCAGCGGGAAGCCCAGCAGGAACAGCTTCGCCAGGAAGCGGAAGCTACCCAGCAGCGGGCGGATCAGAAAACCCAGGAGGCCCAGCAGGAACGGCAGCAAATCGCCCAGGATCAGCAGGAAATGATCGAAAGCGGTAGCGCCGCAGGGACCGCCGTGGCCGCGGCGGCAAATCCCGCGGCGAACCGGAACAACCTGCTGGCGGCAAGCATACTGCAGACCGGCAGCGCCCTTGGGCGGCTGGTGCGGGTGGATCCCTCCAGCGGCCAAACCGTACAAAGCTCCCGGATGAACACCCTCAATACCCGGACGGTGGTTCTTTCCGGTACCCGGATCTTTGCCATCGCGGGAATCAACCAGGGGAACGGCGCTATCCGGCTGGTGGAAATAAATCCCGATACCCTGGAAATGCTTAAACAGGGGGACGACGACATCCACCAAAACAGCCTGTTGTGGATAAACGGCGCGAACTTTTATGCAATAACGGTGGTAAACGGAAAAAGTTACCTGGCCCGGTTTGATACCAACCTGGTAAAACAGGCCCAGTCAAGCGCGGAGGTCCACTCCTACGGATCCTGCATATTCCAGGGGGACCGGATCCTTACCCAAAAGGCGGACGGTACGCCCCTCTTGCTTAACGCCCAGACGCTACGCTAGGAGGAGTCTGTTGCACGGGTGGATCTTTTGCCCAGCCGCCTGGCGCCCTCATGCAAAAAATCCCGGTTACCGGAGTTCCTTTGGGAGTTTGTAAGGGATAAAGATTCACATTCGTGAATCTTTATCCGATTTTATGCGCGGGGGCACAACAAGCTCCTAGGCGGACTGTGGCCGGGCGCTGGGCCGCCTGGCGCCGTCCGTTATTTTCGGGGCAGATCCGCCACACCCGGACCTGCCGGGCCTTGCACCCTGCTCCGGAACTCTGTTTTACGGGCCATACAAATGGTCGAATTCGTGGAGCAGTTCAAGGGCCCTGGTTTTACAAGTTCCGCAGCCCGTACCGATTTTGGTGGCCGCTTGAAAATCATCCCAGCTTCGGGCGCCGTTTCTATACGCGTTTTCCAGGTCCTTATCGGTAATTCCCAGGCAATTACAAATGGTTACCGCCTCTTCTTTAAAAAGCCCCGCCCGGCCTGTTTTTTCAAGGTAATCGTCAATGGCGGCCCGCAGGGCCTTGTCCCCCAGCACCGAACAATGAATTTTATTTTCCGGCAGTCCGCCGAGTTTTTTAACCAGGTCGTCGGGTTTTATTTTGTACGCATCGGCGATGGTCATCCCCTTTATAATTTCCGAAAGCATGCTGGTGGACGCGATGGCGCTGGCACAGCCGTAGGTTTTCCAGCGCACGTCGGAAATTACATCATCCCTAATCTGTAAAAGCATCAGCATCTGATCCCCGCAGCGTATATTCCCCGTTTCTCCCCGGGCATCGGCGGGAAAAGCCGACTCGTCGTCAAAAAGGACATTCTTGGGATTGGTAAAATGTTCCTTAACCGTATCTGAATATAACCAGGTAGTCATACTTCCTCCACAACATTGCGGGCTTTATCCCGAAGTCTATACTATGGTTGACATGCTCCTAAGCCGTTTAATGATCGCCGCCACAGTCTCTACCACATAGTCAATATCGGCCTCGCTTACCCCAAGGCCCAGACTAAACCGGATAGAACCATGGGCCAGTTCCGGCCCTGCTCCAATGGCCAAAAGCACATGGGAAGGATCCAGACTGCCGGAAGCACAGGCGGAGCCGGTGGAAGCCTCGATTCCCGCCAAGTCCATAGAAAGCAGTATAGCCTCTCCCTCCGCTCCGGGAAAAGATACATTGAGGGTATTGGGAAGCACATCCTGCGGATGTCCGTTAATTTTTATGTGGGGAACCTTTTCCAAAAGTCCCTCTCGCAGTCTTATCCGCAGGGCGTTCATGGTGTTGCTGTATCTTTCCAGGCCCTGTTTTGCCAGTTCCGCCGCCGTACCGAAGCCCAGGATGCCGGTATTATTGTAGGTCCCCGCCCGCATCCCCTCCTCCTGATGCCCCCCGTGGACCAGGGGAAAAAGGGGGGCATGTTCCTTTACATAGAGGGCCCCTATGCCTTTGGGGCCGTAGATCTTATGGGCCGACATGGTAAGGTAATCCACCCCCAGCTCCGCGGCATTAACCGGAATTTTTCCCACCGCCTGAACCGCATCGGTATGCATCCATGCCCCCGCCGCCTTGGCCAGAGCGGCGATTTCTTTTATATCCTGAATAGTACCGATTTCATTATTGGCCATCATAACCGATACCAGGAGGGTTTCCGGACTAAGGATCTTTTTTAATTCATCCATGCGGATCTTCCCGTCCCCGTCCACCGGCAGAAAATAAACCGGAAAACCCAGAGATTCCAGATATTTGGCGGAATTAAGTACGCAGGGATGCTCAATGGCACTGGTAATAATGGTCCGTCTTCCCGACCCCAGAGGGGCCCCCCGGGAATCCGACGCAAGCCGCCGCATGGTATTAAACACCGTGTTGTTTGACTCGGACCCCCCGGATGTAAAAATTATCGTTTTAGCCGGAACCCCCAGCAGTTCCCCTATCTGCCGCCGGGATTTTTCCACCCTGTTCCGGGCTTCCCGGCCCGCGGCATGCATGCTAGAGGCGTTGCCGTATACCGCCAGATCCTCTATAAGCGAAGCCCGGACCTCTTCCCGAAGGGGGGTTGTGGCATTGTAGTCCATATAAATTTTCATTTATATAATCCTTATCTTTCCTATAATAACAATATACTATTACATAAATATACAAATCAATATCAAATTTCCTGATAAAAAAAATCAACAATTACCGGCAACTCTTTACACGGCCTCCTTGTAACATCCTTCACATAGACCACCCTTTTAGTTTTATATATA
Organism: Spirochaetaceae bacterium; assembly: GCA_031275945.1. Taxonomy (GTDB): domain Bacteria; phylum Spirochaetota; class Spirochaetia; order Treponematales; family Breznakiellaceae; genus JAISLT01. The sequence goes on along the minus strand of JAISOA010000120.1, from coordinate 2,452 downwards.
ATGGGTTCATGCTCAATCCCCAGGATCCACGCCTGACGGAAGAAAACCTAAAAAAAGCCCTGGAAACGATGATCCTTTCTCCTTCCGGATGGCGGGGGGTTTTTTGCGCGTCGGGAAACGGGGAAAGCTTTGAAACGGAGCTTTCTCCCCCCCATGGGATCATCCTGTGCGCCGGAGCGGCGGTTTTTACGGATTTTCTTAAAGCGCAGGGTTCCGGTTCCCCCCTGCTGATTCTGGGCCGGGATACCCGGCCCACGGGAAAAGAAGCGGCGGATCTGATACTCCGGGTCTTCCTGGCCCTGGGCTGCACCCTTCGCCTGGCGGGAATTTCCGCGGCCCCGGAAATCATGGCCTATGCACGGACCGCTCCTGCTTCGGGACCAGGCGGTTTCTGTTATATCTCCGCAAGCCACAACCCCATAGGCCATAACGGTCTTAAATTCGGCGGTCGCGACGGAGGGGTTCTGGAAGAACCGGATGCAAACAGGCTTATAGCGGCCCTGAAGGATTTTCTGAGGGAAGATCCCATCCTGAGGGTTTTGGACCTGCTGGCCCGGGTGCAGGAAGCCCAGGTCCGGCGGGTATACGAAGAAACGGGGACGGTTAAGCGGGAAGCCCTGGAGGCATACCGGCTTTTCAGCGGGGAACTAATCGCCGGTTCCGGCCTCGCCGCGGAACAGGTGATGGAAGCCATGACCGAAGGCCTAGCCGCCCGTCCCCTGGGAATTGCTGCGGACTTTAACGGCTCGGCCAGAACGGTAAGCATAGACCGGGAATTGTGCGAGTCCCTGGGAATAGGGTTTTGTTCCATCAACAGCGGGCCCGGCGAAATCGCCCACGGGATCGTCCCCGAAGGGCCGTCCCTGGAGCAGTGCCGCCGGTTTCTGGAAGAGCTTCATTCCCGGGACCCCTCGTTTACTCTGGGCTATGTACCGGACTGCGACGGGGACCGGGGTAATCTGGTTATGTGGGAGGGCCGCGGGGCCCGGAGCCTGGAGGCCCAGGAGGTATTTGCCCTTTGCTGTGTGGCGGAACTGGCCTATCTAGCCTGGACCGGCGAACTATGCTATACTGGAAACAGAACTTCCGTTAAGGCCGCGGTGGCGGTGAACGGCCCCACCTCCATGCGTATAGACCGCATTGCCGAAGCCTTCGGCATCCGGGTGTTCCGCTCGGAGGTGGGGGAAGCCAATGTGGTCGGCCTGGCCCGCCGACTGCGGCGCCGGGGGTACCTGGTGCGGATCCTCGGGGAGGGCTCCAACGGGGGAAACATTACCCACCCTTCCGCGGTCCGGGACCCTTTGGCGACAATCTTTGCCCTGGTTAAATTGTTAAGCATCCGCCGGGGTTTTAACGGGGAATATCCTTTGGGTCTTTTTGATATATGGCAGGAACGGTCCCTAAAAATCAGGTCCCCGGGGGAAGGAAGAACCGGTGCAAAACCGGGGATCCCCAGCATTTCGGAGATCATAGCGTCCCTTCCCGTTTTTACCACCACCCCAGTAAGCGCGCCGGAGGCCAAGCTCCGGGTTTCCACGGGGGATCATGCCCTGCTTAAAGAGAAGTACCAGGGGATCTTCCTTCGGGAATGGGGGCAAAAACAAAAGGAACTCCTGGACCGCTGGGATATTGCGGCCTGGGAGGGACGGGCCTGCATCGGCACCGAAGAACTGCGGAACCTTTCCTATTTTGCCGATGCAAAAACCGGAGGGCTTAAAGTAGTGTTCAAAAACCGCCGGAGGCGGGAAATTGCGTTTATCTGGATGCGGGGCTCCAAGACGGAACCGGTATTTCGTATCATTGCCGATGCTGAAGGCGGCCCGGAACTGGAACGGGAGCTGATCCGCTGGCAGCGGGATATGGTACACAAAGCAGACGCCGAAACCGGCGCATAAAGGATTATCTATGGGTATACGGGGTGAACTTTTTTCTACCAGATTAATACTTCCCAACAGGACGTATTTCTTTAACGTTAAAGAAAATCGCATGGGGGATCTATACCTTAATGTGGTAGAAAGCAAAAGTCGGGAAACCGGAGGCTTTGAACGCCAATCGGTTATTGTTTTTGCCGAAGACCTGCAGGGTTTTCTAGGTGAATTTGAAAAAGCCCTTAAGGTGCTGGAAAAAGAGGTGCGGGAACAAAAACGGAACGGCAGAAAATACCGGGAAGAGGGCTACGGTAAAGAAAATACCCGGGACAAAAACCCCTGGTCTTCGGATAAGGACCAGGACAGGGACCCCGGATACGGGGAAAAGTGGATGGTGGTACGAAACGGGGATGATCCATCGGATTAAAAAAGATCCGGCAGATTCCCGGCTCTTGCTTTAATCGCTGAATAGAGTTGTTTAAAAACTTCAGTTTTTAAACAACAACCGCTTAAAAACAGCAAAATGCGGAGCATTTTGCCTAGACTTGTTCAATAACCAACCGGGTTATTGAACAAGTCCAATG
>JAISOA010000099.1 GCA_031275945.1 Spirochaetaceae bacterium | reverse complement strand
TTGTCGGCCACATTTAAAAAGGTTTCCACCTGAACCATTTCCCGCCTCCTTATTCCTAGCGCGCCCGCTCAAGAATTTCCACGAGTCTCCAGCATTTTTCCTTGCTGATGGGCCGGCATTCCGCCACCCGGACCTTGTCGCCCGGCTTTGCCTCGTTGGCCTCGTCATGGGCCTTAAGCCGCTTAGTCCGGGTAACATATTTTTTATAGAGTGGATGCAGGGCCTTGTTTTCCACGGCCACCACAATGGTTTTATCCATTTTGCTGCTCTGCACAATACCCACGAATTCTTTTTTACCGCTCCGGGCTTTTTTGACAGTCTGCTCTTCCATGTTATGCCTTCTTCTCCTGAGCTCGTTCCTGCTGGGAGATTAACGTATTAAGCCGGGCAAGCTGGCGGCGCATAACCCGCTTCTGGAGCGGATTATCCACATGGCCTACCACCATCTGGAAACGAAATTCCATATATTTTCTGGCAAGTTCATCCCGCTTAACCATAAGTTCCTGGAACGATAAATTCTTAAAGGAATTCTTCATATTCCTGCTCCTATGCCAGTTCAAAATCGGAACGGGCGACAAATTTGGTTTTAATAGGAAGTTTCGATCCTGCCAAAACCATGGCCTCTTCCGCCAGTTTCTTGTCAATGCCCCCCAGCTCAAACATCACCGTCCCCGGCTTAACTACCGCCACCCAATATTCCGGGGCGCCCTTTCCCTTTCCCATGCGGGTTTCGGCGGGTTTTTTAGAATAGGGTTTATCCGGAAATATCCGGATCCACAATTTGCCCCCCCGCTTAACATGCCGGTTCATGGCAACCCGGGCCGCCTCTATCTGCCGGTTGGTAATCCACATGCGATCCAGGGCCACAAGGCCATAGTCGCCAAAAACCACCGTATTACCCCTGGTGGCATTTCCAGGCATATTGCCCCGCTGTACTTTGCGGTGTTTTACACGCTTGGGACTCAGCATCTTTTTCTCCTCCGGCTTCCCTTAGGAATCGGCTTTTGCGGGAACCCTTTCCCGCCGCTTTCTAACAAGGGCTCCGGCGTCTTCCTTTTGCTCCTTGCCGTACTTCATGCCGTTATACACCCATACCTTGACGCCGATGGCGCCGAAGGTGGTGTGGGCTTCGGCAAAACCGTAATCAATGTCCGCCCTAAGGGTATGAAGAGGAATACGCCCCTCCTTGGCCTCTTCGGTACGGGACATCTCCGCTCCCCCCAAGCGGCCCGAAAGCCGGACCTTAATTCCCTGGGCATTGCCTTTCTTTATCGCATTGGTAATGGCCTGTTTCATGGTCCGGCGAAAACTGCCCCGGGCTAAAAGCTGCCGGGCAATATTCTGGGCCACGATCTGCGCATTATTATCCGCATTCCGTACTTCTTTAATCTTAATCTGAACTTTTTTGGTTACAAACTTTTGAAGCTCCGCGCCAATTTTGTCTATGTTGGCCCCCTTGACGCCGATAATAACTCCCGGCCGGGCAGTGTGGATCACGATAGTGATACGTTGTGGATGGCGGATAATTTCAAGTTCCGCAATATCAGCGCCCTTGCACTCGTTCATGCTCAAGATAAATTTGCGAAGCTTAATATCTTCATGAAGCGTATCTGCATATTCCCGGGGATCCACGTACCAGCGGGAAGCCCAGGTTTTATTGATCCCTATCCGTAACCCGGTGGGATTTACTTTTTGTCCCATTTTTCCCCCATTTCATCAATAACCACGATAATGTGGCACATTCGCTTCAGCAGCATATCCGCCCGGCCCCGGGCCCGGTACCAGATTCGTTTAAGCCGGGGACCTTCGTTAATTTGTATGTCCTTTACATAAAGCATATCTTCATTAAGCTTTGTATTACGATCCAGGGCGTTACTGGCCGCAGACTTAAGGGTTTTCCGGATAAGCCGGGCCCCCCGGTGGGGCATGTGTTCCAGTACAACCATGGCTTCCGGATAGCTCTTACGGCGCACAAGGCCGGCCACGGGCCGTATCTTATAGGGCGATGCAAAGATAAATTTTGATTCCGCCCTGTATCCGCTTTTTGCTTCCATTACTTCTTAACCGCCTTCTTATCCGAACCCGAATGGCCCCGAAAGATACGGGTAGGGGCAAATTCACCAAGCTTATGCCCCACCAGGTTTTCGGTAATATATACGGGGACCCAGACTTTTCCATTGTATACCGAGATGGTGGTTCCCACCATCTCGGGAATAATGGTAGAACACCGGGAATAGGTTTTAATCATCCTCCTGTCCCGGGTCTTGCTCATCTCGACTATCTTTTTGTAAAGGCTCTTTTCGATAAAGGGCCCCTTTTTAACCGACCTCGACACTACCTACTCTCCTATTTTTTCTTTCGGCGGCTTACAATAAACCGCGAAGAAGGTTTATGTTTTTTTCGGGTTTTGTATCCCTTGGTAGGCTGTCCCCAGGGACTAACCGGATGGATCCCCTTATTCTTTCCTTCGCCGCCCCCGTGGGGGTGATCAACCGGGTTCATAACCATGCCCCGGACCGTGGGCCGGACGCCAAGCCAGCGTTTGCGGCCCGCCTTGCCCAGGGTTACGTTCATGTGATCCTCATTGCCCACGGTTCCAATGGTGGCATAACATTTTTTGAAAATCATCCGCATTTCCCCCGAAGGGAGCTTTACCGTTACATAGTCCCCCTCTTTTGCGGCCACCAGGGCGCCGGTCCCGGCGGAGCGGACCATCTGCCCGCCCTTGCCCAGGGTTAACTCCAGGTTATGTACCGTAAATCCCAGGGGTATGTCTTCCAAGGGAAGGGCGTTGCCCGCCTCGATGGGAACGCCGGGGCCGGCATTAACGACGGCGCCTGCCGCCAAGCCCTTGGGGGCGATGATATAGCGTTTTTCTCCATCGGTATAATGAACCAGGGCTATGTTGGCGCTGCGATTCGGATCGTATTCTATGGAAGCCACCGTCCCCGGTACGCCTATCTTGTCCCGCCTAAAATCAATTTCCCGGTAACGCCGCTTGTGCCCCCCACCTTTATGGCGCACACTGATGCGGCCATTCCTATCCCTGCCGGCCCGTTCCCCCCGCCCGGAGGTAAGGGATTTTTCGGGTTTCTTTTTGGTAAGTTCGGAAAAGTCCAGGCTTGTCCATTGCCGCATCCCCGCGGTAATCGGTTTATATGTTTTAATGCCCATGATAACCCCTATATACCTTCAAAGATGCCTATCTTTTCGTCTTTTGGAAGCCGTACCACAGCCTTTTTCCAGGTTGAAGTATACCCGGGCCTGTTTCGCTGCCGTTTGGGTTTACCCGCCACCACCATGACCGTACAGGAAACAGGGTGGACGTTAAAGAGCCGCCGGACCGCTTCTTTTATCAGCGGCTTGGTAGCCCGGGGATCGACTTTAAACACATACTTGCCCTGTTCCCGCAGTATGTTGGCTTTTTCTGACAGAACCGGTTCTATCAGTATGGACTCATAGTTCATTCAGCGGCCTCCGGGGAAGGGGCTTTTGTACCCGTACCGTAAAATTCGTTAAGATTCTTTGCCGCGGTTTCAAGGAGAAACACCCGGCGGCTGTAAAATAAATCATGGGCCCTAAGGCGGTTGTAGGAAAGGTAGGAAAGCCAGGGGATATTTGCCGCGGCCCGTTTAAGCATCGGATCGTCGTCCTTAAGGATCAACACGGTCCGCTCCGGGGATCCAAAATTATACAGAAGCTTCACCAGATCCTTGGTTTTTCCTGTTTCTATAGAAAAATCTTCCACCACCTTAAGGGTTTCGCTTTGGACCTTTAGGCTCAATATGGTTTTAAGGGCCAGGCGCTTGGCTTTTTTGGGAATGGCATAGGAAAAATTCCTGGGTTTCGGACCAAAGATCGTTCCCCCGCCCACCAGCAGCGGAGACTTTTTATCTCCCCTTCTGGCCCGGCCCGTTCCTTTTTGTTTGTAGGGCTTGGCATTGGATCCGTGAACTTCACCCCGATCCTTGGTAGAGGCGGTCCCAAGCCGCTTATTGGCAAGCTCATTGTTAATGGCAACCCATATAAGTCCGTCGTTTGCCGGCAGGCCAAAAACCGTATCGTCCAGTTCAATGGTCCGCAGTTCTGTGCCGCCGGTTGAATACACTGTCCCCTTCATGATATTTCCTATGATTCCCCTACTTCTTAACCGCGGCCCGGACAAAAACCAGGCCCTTGTTAATTCCGGGCACGGCGCCGCGGATCATTAAAAGCTGCTTTTCCGTATCTATCTTAAGCAACCGAAGGCTTAATACGGTTACCCGTTCCCGGCCCATGCGCCCGGGAAGCTTTACATTCTTAAAGGTCTTATGCGGATAGGTGGACTGCCCCGTGGATCCCGGTTCGCGGTGAAACTTTGACCCGTGGGTTTTACGTCCTCCGCCAAAGCCGTAGCGTTTTACCACGCCCTGGAAGCCCTTGCCTTTGCTGGTTCCGGTAACATCCACATAAGGGCATCCCTCAAACAGGGCGGCCCCCAAGGTGTCCCCAACCTTAAAATCCCCCGCAAGATCCCTAACTTCCCGCACCGTTTTTGCAGGGGCAATGCCTTCGGGAAACTGGCCGGCATAGGGTTTAGAAACCTTTGCAGCCTTAAGCGCATCCACCCCAAGAACCACCGCCTGGTAGCCGTATTTTTCTTTTTCTTTCCGGGCTACGACCGTATTCGGATCAACCCGCAACACCGTTACCGGCACCAGGTTGCCCGCATCGTCAAATATCTGCGTCATTCCCACTTTTTTGGCCATAAGACCCAACATGACTTTACTCCAAACACACTAATAGCGGCGTTTGCAACGCAAGCCGCTTTTAAACACCCGGATCAAACAGAATATTACTGTTTAATCTCCACATCGACCCCTGCGGGAAGTTCCAGCTTCATAAGGGAATCCATTACTTCCGGCGAAGGATTGATAATGTCGATCAACCGCTTATGGGTCCGCATTTCAAATTGTTCCCGGCTCTTTTTGTTCACATGGGGCGAACGAAGCACCGTAATTTTATTGATCCGAACAGGAAGGGGAATAGGACCGGTAACTTTGGCCCCCGCCTTCTGCACCGTTTGAACGATGGATTTCGCGCTTTGATCGATTAATTCCACATCGAAACCGCGCAGCCTTACGCGAATTCGCTCCTTAGTCATTGTTCCTCCGCCCCAAAGTTTTGGGAAACCGCCGTAAAAGCCGACGGGCCTTTTCAGGTCCGCCGGCTTTTACAAAAATTATTCCACAATCTCCACAACCTGGCCGGAAGCTACGGTCTTGCCCCCTTCCCGGATGGCAAACCGCAAGCCCTTTTCCATGGCAATGGGGTGAATAAGCTCCCCGAAGATCTCCGTGTTATCCCCGGGCATAATCATCTCTTTACCCTCGGGCAGTTTAACCGTACCGGTAATATCGGTGGTACGAAAATAAAACTGGGGCCGGTACCCGGAAAAGAACGGACTGTGCCGTCCGCCCTCGTCCTTGGAAAGGCAGTAGATCTGTCCTTTGAATTTAAGGTGAGGAGTAATGGAACCGGGCTTTGCCAGAACCTGACCCCGTTCAACCTGCTTTTTATCAATACCGCGCAGCAGGACGCCGACGTTTTCACCGGCCTGGACATCGTCAAGGGTTTTGTTAAACATTTCAAGGCTGGTGGCCACCGTCTGCTGGGTGGGCCTGATTCCGACAATTTCCACAGGATCCATGGCCTTAAGCACCCCCCGTTCCACCTTGCCGGTTACAACGGTACCGCGACCGGGGATGGTAAATACATCTTCGATGGGCATAATAAAAGGTTTGTCCGCATCCCGGACCGGATCGGGGAAGTAGGCATCCATGGCGTCCAGCAGATCCTGAATGCACTTGGTGTCATCGTTTTCCGTTCCGCTGTTCAGGGCCTCCATGGCCTTAAAGGCCGAACCCTTGATGATGGGGATTTCGTTGCCGGGGAAACCGTTGGCGCTTAAAACGTCCTTTACCTCTTCCTCGACAATTTCAAGCAGGTCGGGATCGTCCACCGCATCGATTTTATTAAGGAACACAATAATATTGGGAACCCCCACTTGGCGGGCCAGAATGATATGTTCCCGGGTTTGGGGCATAACCGAATCCGGAGCGGATACCACCAGGATTGCACCGTCCATCTGGGCGGCGCCGGTAATCATATTCTTGATGTAGTCCGCATGCCCGGGGCAGTCGATATGGGCGTAGTGCCGTTTTTCCGACTGGTATTCCAGGTGCCTGGTATTGATAGTAATACCCCGGGCTTTTTCTTCCGGAGCGTTATCAATATCATCAAACTTCATGATTTTGTCGCCATAATGCTTTCCGCAGTACATGGTGATGGCGGCGGAAAGGGTTGTCTTGCCGTGGTCAACATGTCCGATTGTGCCCACGTTCATGTGGATCTTAGTTCGATTGAACTTGTCCTTTGCCATTTTTTTCCTCCTGACAATTTAAACCGAAAAGACAGAACGACGGAGCGGGAAAAGACAGTAAGAAGAATCCAGACTATCGTTCCACCTATCCCATCAAAACTGATGATCGGTTTGGAATATGACACCACGCCACGGCGCTTTATCATATCTTCGGGGTTCTTCAAAAACCCCAGTATCTACAGTAAAACCAGCGGTTTTACCAAATTACCACCGATAATGGGCAAAGGCCTTGTTGGCCTCCGCATTTCTGTGGGTATCTTC
>JAISOA010000060.1 GCA_031275945.1 Spirochaetaceae bacterium | reverse complement strand
CCGCAAGAAAATCCAGGGCCAGAAGTTCCGCGTCCCCCTTAAGGGCATGGGAGTGGCGGAAAATCCCGTCCAGTAGTTCCCGGTAATCGCCGCCCGCTGCCGAATCTAAAACCCGCCCTTCCGCGGACCGCAGTCCCCCGTTAATTGCCTCGGTATCCTGCCGGGCGCTTTCAAGAAAGGCCTGCAGGGTTTCGCCCTCCACGTGAAGTATCTTTTGCAGCATCTCCATCTCCAGGCGGTTTTCGGCTTTGGTTTTTTCGATTTCGCCCATTAGTTCCACCCGTTCAGTCAGGTCCCGCACTACCACAAAAAGCCGCTCCACCTGCTCTTCACCCACCCGGCGAAAATCGAATTCCAGGTGCCGCTCAAAAAAACCCCCGGCCTGATCATCAAAATACGCGGTGGCCTTCTTAAGGGGGTTTAGTTTTTCCACATGCCGCCATAGGATATGTGGCTTAAAGGCCGCATCAAAAAATTCCTCCGCGGCGGCCTTGGTTTTTTCATCCAAAAAGGTACCGAGGATCTCCATCACATCAAGTCCCGCAAGATCCCGGCGTTTAAAAATATTCTCCAGCGAAGACGAATAATATGGGCCGATTTTACGGGACGGATCCAGCAAAAAAAGGCCATCGCTGACATTTTCCAGAATATTAAGATATTCCTGCTTTTCCACCGTCCCCTCTTGGAGTTTATCCAGTACTAAATTGTACATCCCCGCAATTTGCCCCGCTTCGGTAAAGGGTTCTTCCGGCGCCCGAAGGCTAATGTCCCCGGTTTTAGCCTGGGTGTCAAGAACCGTAAAGAGATCGTGAATTTCGGTGGTAACCCCATGTTCCGCCTTGTTAAGCCCCGCGGCCTCGTATTCCCTGGTAACCCGCAGGGGAGACACTGTGTTGATCAGCAGCAGCACGGGAAATGAAAGCCCCAGGGCCAGGAGACCGCAGGCCAGGATCCCCGCGCACTGAATACCCGTCTGTCCTATTCGGGAAAGGCCCGTACCTAGCAGTTCCGGGTCCCCAAAAATTCCCGCCGCCAGGGTTCCCCAGATCCCCGCGGCAAGGTGGACCGGAATTGCGTCCACCGCATCGTCGATTTTAAGCCGTACCAGCAGGGCAGAAGCTCCCAGCATCACAAGCCCCCCGGTGCCGCCGATGATCACCGCCTGAGTTTCGTTGATCGCGTGGCAGTTGGCGGTTATGGCCACAAGCCCCGCCAGGGATCCGTTAAGCACAAGCCCCACTTCGGGTTTTTTGGCAATAAACCAGCCCGAGGCCAGGGTTACAACCATGCCTGCCGCACCCCCCAGCATGGTCCTTAGGATAATCCCCGGTACGGCGTCATTGGCCCCCAGGGTACTGGCACCGTTAAAGCCTATCCACCCAAACCAGAGAAGGAATACCCCTAAAACAGCCATGGGTATGGAAGAGCCGTTAATGGTCTTAGCCTTTCCGTCCCCGGTAAAACGCCCTGTTCTGGGGCCGATAATAATCAGGATCGCCAGGGAAATCCAGCCTCCCATGCTGTGGACCACCGTGGACCCCGCAAAATCCACAAAACCCCGTTTTGCAAGCCAGCCCGAGGGAACCCCTTCAAGGGCCCCGCCCCAGGCCCAATGGCCAAAGATGGGATAAACCACCGCGGATAACAGAATGGTGGAAACAATATACGAACTAAAACGCATCCGTTCCGCCACTGCCCCGGAAACTATGGTGGCGGAGGTACTGCAAAATACCGCCTGGAAGAGTAAAAATACCGCGGGCCATACCCAGGAGGGGTTAAAAAAGAAAAACCCGGTCCCCATGATTCCCCTAAGGCTGGGACCAAACATAAGACCAAATCCGGCGATCCAGAAAACCACGGTAGAAATGCCATAGTCGGTTAGGTTTTTTATCGCCACATTAATGCTGTTCTTTGACCGGGTTAGCCCCGATTCCACCATGGCAAAGCCGGCCTGCATCATAAACACCAGGGCGCTTCCGATAATAATCCAGATATAATCCAGGGTTGTTTTTTCCACGACTTACTCCAGCCCCACAGCAAGGTGGGATGTATGATCCTTCCACTTTATGGGGATCACAAAAACCGGCGGCTTAAGGCGCATGTTGATGGTATCAATTCTTCCCGTCAATATAATAGGAACCGATATAAGAAAGGACGCGCCGAAAATTTCACGCATGTTTCCTGCAATGGTATTGGTCATTTCGCCCACCAGGTCTCCCAGCGAGGTGTCGTCCAGGGGTTCTTCCCCCAGGATCGATTTGCCGAATTCCGCCAGCAGTTCCCTGCCTGCGGTATAGTATACCCCGCCCCGGCGGGCCCCGGAAATGCCGATAACCCCGGTATAATCAAATACCGGATCGCCGTCGCGTTTAATATAGGGCAGGCCCATTACCGCAGTAACGCCGGTTATATTGCAAAAATATTCGGTTACGATCCGTATGATAGGCTTTAGCTCGCTTTCCGTCATGATCCGCTTCCTAAAACTTCTTCTATTTCCTTTTGAAGTTCCGCCGCGGTAAAAGGCTTGGCCAAAAATCCCACGGCCCCCTTTTTAAGGGCCTGTAAACCCGTCACCGGATCCTTTAGGGCCGAGATAACAAGTATTTTTACATCCGGCTTTATGGCCAGCATCTTGTCCAAACAGGTAAGTCCGTCCATCCTAGGCATGGTAATATCCATGGTTACCAGATCCGGCAGAGACTGGGAAAAAATCCGCAGGGCGGCTTCCCCGTCCGCGGCGGTCCCCACCAGGGTAAACTGTTTGTGTTCCAGATACTTTTCGATGGCCCTTCGCATAATATTAGAATCATCCACAATAAGCAGCTTCATACGGACTCCTTGACTAATTCGGACAATTCGGTCCGGCGTACAAATCCATGCATTTTTATGCATAAATATATAAAAAACAACCGGCATTCAGCCTCCATGCGTATATTTATACATTATGGGGCCCCATGTCAATACGTGAGGAAAAAAGCTGCAGGAAAGGGATCCCTTATTTGCTTTCTTTAAGAACCATGTCGATGGTAATGGCCGCGGCTACGGTGGCGATCCGGGTTACCCCCGCCAATCCGGCGTCAACGGAAACAATGTACTTGTCGGCGGTGGTAAAAGCTTCTTTAAGCAGGCCGCTCCATTTTTTGGTGATGGTGCCAACCTGTTTATCCCCTGCTTCGGTGATAGTAAAATTCCAGGCCTTCCAGTCGCCGGAGATTGTGGCCAAGGCGGCGTCGTTTAGGTCCAGGATATGAAAGGTGGGCTTAAACATTTTAAACTTCTGCTTAATACGGGCGATTTCACTCCCCTCGCCATCGTAGATAGATATCTTCGACATAAAAAAGGTCCATCCCCGCTTAATAGTTGCCAGCACATGATCTTCCGTATCCGCAATGGATAGGGTAAAGGGCATACTGGCCTTGCCAAGGACCAGGCTTAGGAGCTTTAACACCGTGGGCATGGATTCCTGAATAACACCAATCTGGGAACCGGAACTGTCGTATACCTTGTAGGTGTTGGTAAATTTTAAAAACTGTACTTTTTCGTCAATAAAGTACTCGTTGTGTTTAAAAAAATTCTCTGCATGTGCATCCATACAAATCTCCTTTTTAAGACAATTTTTTAAGCCGACATCCATGGCAGATATCTAAGGCGGAACACAGCTTACCCCGAAATACCCCCTATGTCAACGTGGAGGCGGCCCCTTCATCCTCCGGCAGATACGAACGGCTTGAGGCGGCGCTGATTAAAGAAGTAAACAAATTGTGGAACATCGCCGAGGTACCGGGATTAATGATCCCCCCCCAGCGAAAGGCCCAGGAAGGCGCTGTTCCCCAGGAGTATGTTCCGGTAGTTGCCCGAAATTCGGGAAGTAAGTCCCCTGCCTATACGAATAATCCTGCAAAGGCCCCGGAGGCCCGGGGACAGGAGTACCAGGTCGGCCACTTCCCGGGGCAGATCGCAGCCGCTTTCCATGGCGATCCCCGCGTCCGTAGCGGCCAGGGCGAGGGCATCGTTAATTCCGTCCCCCACCATAATAACGGTATGC
>JAISOA010000055.1 GCA_031275945.1 Spirochaetaceae bacterium | reverse complement strand
CCCCCCCCCCCCCCCCCCCCGCCTGTTCTCCACCCACTCCGAAGGGCTTAGCCCCAGAATTTTTTTAAAGGCCCGGCTAAAGTAGTTGGCATCCTGGTATCCGCACAGCGCGGCAATTTCTTTGATGCTTAGGGTTCCTTCTTCCAATGCTTCGCAGGCCCGGTTAATGCGAAGGTGGGCAAGATGGCCGGAAAAGGTGTTTCCTGTTTCAAGCGGAAAAAGCCGGGACAGGTGGGCGGGACTTATTCGTACATGGGCGGCCGCGTCTTCCAGAGAAATAGGCTCGCCGTAGTGCTGGGCAATAAACTGCAGGACCCTTCGGATCCGCCGGTCATTGCCGGGAAGGGAATCGATGTCTACCCCTTCCCGTGGGTCAGGCAGGGCAGCCAGGCCCGCGCACAGCATGTTTGCCGCATAGTCCGCCGCGGTTCTGTTTTCCCTGCTGCCGTCCACGGCCATTTGAAGGTTCCCTGCGGTCAGTATCTTTTCCGCACCGGCCCCGGCCAGGGCATGGAGGGCTCCGGCCATAATCGCCCGGTCGATCTTCGCGGCCCCGGTAAGGGACCAGTCCAGGAAGGTATGGCGAAGCTTAAGCATGTCCCTGTCTTTAAGAAACTGTAAAAGAAGTTCCGCCCTGGCCGGGGATTTCCCGCCGGAGAAACCGGTCCCTTCTTCCGGTTCCTCCGGCGGGGCTTCGGGCCTTCCGAGAATCCGGTCCGGGCCGCCGGGTCCTTCCTGGTGCATACCGGACAGGGCCTGGGTCCAGGAAAACCTAATATCGTCGTTGGAAGCCACATATCCCAGGGCATAGCGGAACTCCCTCATTCCCAGGGTTTCCAGCACATTCCGCAGTACGTCCCGGGTCCGGTTGAGTTTTTCCCCGGGGATAAAAACCGGCAGTATTCCCCCCAGCAGGGGGCCGGGGATACATTCCAGCCGGTTGGTTATTTCCCGCCGTATGTTTGTTACCTCTTCCTGGGTAAGCCAGTATTTGTCCCGGCAGATCACGGCAAAGTGCCCCAGGATCCGCCCGTCCTTTACCAGCCCTAAAAGCTCCCCAAAGGACTGGAGTAAAAACGACTTGGGATCGCCCATGATGGCGGCCCAGATAAAGCCCGCTTCCAGCAGGGGGCGGGTAATTTCAAACCGTTCCCGTTCCGAGGCCTTTTTAAAGACATCAACTTTTATTTCCTCAAGCCGTTCCAAGGCTCCGCTGATTGTTTCGCTTAGGATCTCCCTGGACACGGGTTTTACCAGGTATTTATAAACCCCCAGGGAATAGGCCTCCTGGGCAATGTCGAACCGCTCATAGGCGGTAAGCAGGATCACGATCATATCGGGAAGAATTTTTTTTAGCTCCCGCAGAGTGTCGATGCCGCTCATGCCGGGCATGCGGACATCCATGATCGCCAGGTCGGGCTTTTCCCGGGCTATGCTTTTTAAGGCCTCCATGCCCGACCGGGCGGTACCGCAGATCTTCAGATCCGGAAAGACCTTTTCCAGGGTTACCGAAAGGCCGTCCAGTACCGGCTGCTCGTCGTCAACCAGAAAAATCGACGCCCGTTTTTCCGTCTTCATGACACTTCCTTAAATGGAATGTTAATGGTTATCCTGGTTCCGCAGGGGTCCAGGGGCTCGATAGAAAAGACATTTATCCGGCCGGAAAAATGCCTAAGTCGGCGGATCACGTTGGAAAGGCCGTGGCCCCCCGTAGTTTGGTCGGCAAGATCCTTGTTCTGATCCGCGGCCTCAAAAATCTCGCGGATCCTGTCTTGGCTGATCCCTAAACCGTTGTCTTCCATGATAATAAGCAGGTTGTCCGTGTCGAGCCTTCCCTGCAAGGTAAGCCGGGCGTCCTGGCTTTTTTGCTGCAGTCCATGGCGGATGGCGTTTTCTGCCAGGGGCTGGATTGTCATTTTGGGGACCAGGGCGTTTTCTGTATCCTGGCATGCGGAAATATCAAAAACAAATACGCCGGGAAACCGGATGGTGATAAGGTACAGGTACGATTCAAGGTGGTGCAGTTCTTCTTTAAGGGTGGCAAGGGAATTGTCCGATTCCCGGAAGGAATATCGCATAAGGGCGGCAAGCTGCTCCAGAAAGATCCTTGTTCGTTCCGCCCCCTCCACCACCGCAAGCTGGAGCCCCGTGTTAAGGGTGTTAAATAAAAAGTGGGGATTAATTTTTGCCTGCAGGGCGTCCAGTTCCGCCTTCCTTAGTAATCCGGTCATTTCCATGTTTTTTAACCGTTCCTGCAGCAGGGCCCGTTCAATTTCCGCCTTAGCGTGAATCTGGTTGAACGAATCCTGGATTGATTTTTTCATCAGGTTAAAGGCCCTGGCGGACGCGCTTATTTCATCATCCCCCTCCGCCGCCAAAACCGTTCCGTCAAAAATTCCCTGGGCTATTTTCCGGGCCTCGGATCCCAGCAGGGAGATAGGGGCGCTGATCCGCTGGGTAAAATAGAGGACCACAAAAACCCCGAAGAGTAATGCCGCCCCTATGGTGGCCAGGTTCAACACTATGGCCCGGCGCATCCTTCTGGAAAAAATGGTCAACGACGAAAGCTGGTTGTCCAGCATAAAAAGCCGCAGGGTTGCGGCCCGTTCCCGGATCTGGTTTCCCATTTCCTGAATCCGGTAATGCTGTTTCGTATATTCCAGGGTGTTTCTGCCCCTCTTGGCCTGCACCGCCGCCTCTCCGGTTAACAGAAATCCGGCGACGAGCCTGGCCAGGTCCCGTTCAATCAGAACCCCTTCGGTTGTATATACCACGGTGTCCAGGTCCGGTATCATCTCGCCTAGGATCCGGGAATGGGAATAGTACTGCCTAAGACTTTCGGTGTTTCGGGAAGAAATATAGGTTGAAAGGTTGTTTTCCGCCGCGGCCACCTCGGTAAGCAACTCTTCCAGGTAGTAATTCTTTTCAAAGAGCAGGGCCATGCTGGAAATGGACGTAAAAACCGTATAAACCGTAAGCCCCGCGGCCAGGGCGATAAGGAGAATGGGGCCTATGGCAATAGAGATAAGTTTGCTGTATATCGTAGTGGGAAGCTTCATTTTTGCGACTGGTTAACAAAGGCCGCGGACAATACGGAAGATCCGCTGTCCACATACGCGTTGGTCCGCTCGTCCCGCAACAGCGCGCAGAGGGCTTCTATAACCGCCTGCCCGGCCTTTTCCGGGTTCCGCACAATGGTGGCGGAAATAACCCCCAACTCCATAAGACGGCGGATCTCCATATTGTCTTCGGCGGCGACAATCAGGGGGGTTCCCACCCTGCCGTACTCGATCAGCGCCTGGGCGGCTCCTTCGGATTCCCGGGAGCCGGTAAAAACCGCCACGGAAATATTCGTCCGGGAAGAGAGGATCTCCCGGATAAATTCCTCCCCCGCTGCCAAGGTATCGTCGTAGGACCGGATAAGACCGATGTCCCGGGCCCCCCGCTCCTGCAGGGTCTGTCTGAATCCCTGGATAAAGGTGGCGTTGGACCCGGAAAGCAGCACCGCCATTTCTCCCCCGGATGAAAGGTTTAGGGCCGCTTCTCCCGCCAGCCGGCCCTGCTCAAAGGGGTTGGTTCCCACATGCACATTCCGGTACGTAATGTCGTATTCAAGGCTTACCAGGGGTATGCCGCCGTCGAAAAAGGCCTTGAACAGATCGTCGTAGAAGGGATCCGGGGGAACCGAAAAGGCCACCCCATCGGGCCGGGTGTTTAAAATAAGCTGCAAAAGTTTGCGGATCTCGTCCCGCTCTCCCGCGGGGTATTCATAGATTTCCAGGGCCGCCTGTTCCTGTTCCGCCAGGTCCCTCATACCGTTACAAGCCCGGGTATAGAATAGATCGTGGTCCGAGGCGGGGATCAACAGGGCAAACTGGTTTTTAATCCGGTACCGGCCGGTCCGGGGGGGATTGATGACCTTTCCAAGGGTCTGCAATTCCCACAGGGTGCGGACCGCCAATAGGATAAAAACGGCGGCGCAGAGGATCGCTAGAAGTTTAAATCCCCCATGGGGAGCCCTAACCGGAAATTTCTTCACATTCCCCACTTTACATTATTTTTGCCTTTCAGTATACTAAAAACACTTGTTTTTGTAAGGAAGGATACCATGTCACGGACCTGCGATATATGCGGAAAACACACCGTTACCGGCAATTCTGTAAGCCATGCTAAAAATCGTACCCGGCGGGTCTGGAAGCCAAACCTTAAAAAGGTAAAGACCGAACTTGGCGGGGCCACCGTTACCCTTAAGATCTGTACCCGCTGTTTACGAAGCGATTTTATTACAAAAAAGGTGGGCCGCCGGGTCCAGGCGCCGGTTACATAAGAGCTTTCGGCGGGCTTCCCCGGGTTCTGTTCCCCCGGAATGTACCGGGCAGGGAAACGGTAATAGTATGGAAAGCGGCATTCAGGTAATAACCCGGCCTTTTATTCCAGTGGATGATTTTGATTCCTTTACGGTGCTGGGGGATCCGGGCTGCGACGGCCTGGGGGCCGAAATTGTGTCCACGTTTGCCCGGGGCCTGCGGGATTCCCCGGACGTTCCGGCCCGGGGGGGGAATTTCCATCTGGTGGTGGGGGATATTGTCCCCTCAGGCTCACGGCTCTTTTACCGTAACATGACGGATCTGGTAAACACCGTGGCGGACAGGCCGGTTTTTATGGTCTGCGGCAACCACGACACGGATTACTACGACAGCTATTTTGGCCGCAAAGACTATGCCCTGGCGGACCGCAGAACCCTTATCGTCGTTCTGGACAATTCTAAGCGGCTTATCGCGGATCAGAGCCTGGAACTCCTGTCCCAGGCTCTGGAGCATCACCGGCGGCCCAATGTTATCCTGGCCATGCACATTCCACCCCCTAACAGGGTTTCTTCCAACGCGATTCCCGCCGAAGAATGGGCAAAGATCAGCGCCCTGTTCGCACCCTGTCGGGACCAACTAAAGTACATTATCTGCGGCCACCTTCATTCCTATTTTGAAGATACCCTGGAGGGAACCAGGCTTATTGTTTCCGGCGGCGCAGGGGCCCGGATCGAAGAAGAGCCGGGGATCCAGGCCCCGTATAACCATGTGGTGGATTTTTTTTATGACGCGGCGGGGATCCTTTCCCACAAAAAAAGGGATATCCATCCGGCGCCGGAACCGTATGAGGATCCCCGGATACGAACTATGCTTTTTAACGCCTTTTCCCAGGAATGTATGGCCCATGTCCGCTACAAGCTCTATGCGGAGGATGCGGAAAAACGGGGAATGAAAAATACCGCCAAGCTGTTCCGGGCCGCGGCGGACTCGGAGTGGTACCATGCGAAAAATTTTTATTATACCATGCCGGGTTTACAGGAGCCGCTTCGGGCCATTGACGAGGCGGTGGAAAACGAGCGCCGGGAAGTTGACCGGATCTACAAAGAATGTCTGGACTATGCCCGGGAGCAAAAACTGGGGCTTCCCGCCTATGCCTTTACCGATGCCCTAATGGCAGAAAAGGTCCATCTTGGGCTATTCCAGGACGCCCGCAAGCAGTTGGAACACCGGAAGGACATTTTGGACGAATCGTACTTTACCTGTTCATCCTGCGGATATACATTTTCGGGAACGGAACATCCCAAAAACTGTCCGGTCTGCGGGGCCCCCGCGGATAAGATTATCGGACCCCCTATTGGACTTGTTCAATAAGCGCTTGGATATCTGCCAAACAAAGCTTAGCTTCAAGTCTTGCAAGAAACCCTGTGGATTTCAATGCTCCGCATGTTGCTGTTTTTAAGCGATTATTGGTTAAAAACTGAGGTTTTTAACCAACTCTATTCTATCCCGCCCGTAGTTCCGCCCGGAACACCACGGCCCCCTCTTCCGCCCCGGTGCGCCGGCCCTCCAGGGCAAAGGCCGCCGTACAAAGCCCGGGGGCGTCGGGGCTGTCCAGGGTGTCCTCCAGGGGGGCCGCATAGAGGCCGATGGTTTCGCCCCCCCGGGCTTCGGAAAGGTAATTGATGTCCAGCCGTATCTGAGCGGCCCTTTCTAAGATTTCAAGATCCAGCAGATCCTGAATCCACTGGACGTAACGGGTATTGTTCATGTGGCCGTTAAAATCAATGTCGGAATAACAGACCCGGCGCATCACCGGTTCCCCCGCAAAGCTGCGAACCGGCAGGGACGGAGGCGGCTCGTTACCGGTCCCCGCCAGGGCGTCGTGTCCCTCGTTGGAAGAAAAAGGGGCCACCACGGACTGGGGACGAAGCGGACGGCGTTTTTCCATATCCACAATAAGCCAGGCGCTGCGGCCCCGGATCAGCGGTTTGTCCTCATCGCCGGTTGCCGCATCGCCGTCGTGTCCACCGCCGGTTTTTGCGTCCCCGCTTAGGGCCCCCTGCGGGTCCCCGGAAGATACCCGGATATCGTAATCCCGGATGGCAAAGAGCTTGTTTGCCCCCCGGGGCCAGGATCGGATAAGGAGAGTCTCGTTAAACCGGGGGCGCCGCTCCATAAAAACCGAAATTCGTGAAAGAAGCCACACCTGGCCGGTCTTTTTCATCGCGTCCCGCCCTACTCCCAGGATCTCCGCATGGCTAATGGCCGCTTCCTGAAAAAAGTCAAAGGTAGACCCAAGGGTAAGAGTATCGCTTCGATCAATGTGACCAAAGCGAATTGGCTGCTGTTCACTAAATATATCCATGGATTTTTCCGCTATGCCGTAGAATTCGAATACAACATAAGAAACCGGTAGTTGTTGCTAAAAAACAGGACTAAGGGAACATTAACAAGGTAATACTCCCCCAGATCAAATACCCTTACCGGCAGCGGTGGAAGGCCCTTGATAGGTTTGCGTGACATAAGGGCGGCAGCGCTGCTTATTCTGGGCATGCACCGTTTGCTTATCATCAGGTGGTAACGGCCAAGGCCAAAGAGAACCCCTTTTGTCTGTTCGTCCTCTATGCCGTCGCCAAGGTTTTTTAAAGGTATGATCATTCCGTCCTGGGTGTACCGGGGCATAAAATTGGCATCGTCGGCAATAATCATTTCTACGGTATCCTCGTCGTGCAGAATGTCCATTTTAATCAGGTATCCAAGTTCTCCGGCATCGTTGATCTCTTCTACCGTGGCGTCGTATTTCGTGTAGGCATTTATAATGTTGTAAAATTCCGAGTATTCCTCCATTAACGGCAGCTCTTTTAGTTTTTCTTCCCGTTCTTCCGGTTCCAATTCCCATTCCATTCCCAAGAGGCTGGTTGTTACGGTTATCTTTATGATGTGCCGGTCCGCGCCGTTATCCAGCCTGGTAATATACTGAAAAATATCAAGGCAGCCGGAAAGACTTAGACCCAGGGCCGCGAGGCAAAAAATTCGCAGGACCCGTGGCCCCCCGGCAATACCATCCCCCGTGGCCCCCCCAAAAAATTTCATAAAAGGAATTCCTCCAGTTTTTTTAGCACATCGTCCATGTCCAGGGGCTTCCCTAGGTGGCTGTTCATGCCCGACACTAGGCATCTTTCCATATCTTCTTTAAATACATTGGCGGTCATGGCAATAATCGGAACCGCCCGGCGGGCCATTCCCTGGGAATTCCAGGACCGTTCCGCCTCCCGGATACGTTTGGTAGCTTCGTATCCGTCCATTTCCGGCATTTGGATATCCATAAAGATCATATCATATTTTTCAGGCGCTGTACAGTATTTTTCCACCGCCACCTTTCCGTTCTCTGCACAGTCGATAAGCAGTCGGGTTGGTTCAAGCAGGGTTATAAGTATTTCGCGGTTAATTTCCACATCCTCCGCCAAGAGTATCCGTTTGCCGGGATACTCCCGTATACGGGCGGGTTTTTCCGCCCCCACGCTAGTCATGGCGCCGCGGAACTGGTTAATAATATCCGCGATGGCGGAAGGAAAAACCGGCTTGGCAAGGAAGCGTTCAACCCCGATGCTTTTTGCCATGTCTTCGTTGGCCGCCCATTCGGTGGCGGATGTCATGATCACCATCCAGGGTTTTTCCGGGCCCGTTTCCCGGCCTTTAATATACCTAATAAGGGGCCCGCCCCCGGCGTTAAGGGTCTTCCAGTCAAGAAAGTACATATCATAGCCGTTGCGCTTGTCGATAAGATCCATCGCTTCCTGTTCCCCCGGGGCGGTATCACAGAACAATGTAAAGCGGCGGGCAAGATCGGAAAAATAATCCAGCAGATCCGCGTCAGCGTCTACCACAAGAACCCGGATAGTGTTCCAGCCGGCGGTGTTTTGGCCAGCCCCGGCGCCCCTGCCCCGTTCAAGTTTAACGGTAAACGAAAAGGTTGCGCCCTTGCCGATTTCCGATTCAATCCAGATTGTTCCCCCCATCATTTCCACAATACGCTTACTTATGGCCAGTCCCAGGCCCGTACCGCCGAATTTGCGGGATGTATTGTTATCGGCCTGTTCAAAAGACCGAAAAAGCCTTTGCTGTTGTTCGCGACTTATTCCGATTCCCGAATCGGCCACGCTTATCTGAATGGTGCAAATGCGCTTGCCTTCGGCATTAAGCTCTTCGCCCATAAAGCTGCTCCGCAGGCTTACCATTCCTTTTTCGGGGGTAAATTTAACCGCATTGGAAAGCAGGTTGGTAATTACCTGGGTAAGCCGCTGATCGTCCCCGATACAGGTCTGGGGTATGCCTTCTCCCAGGTGTACGGTAAAGCGCTGCTTTTTTTCTTCCACCCGGAAGTTCACCACATTTACCGCCTTGCGCAGGGTTTTTTCAAAATTAAATTCCGTAACCGAAAGTTCAAATTTATTGGCCTCTATCTTTGACATGTCCAGGATGTCGTTAATTACCCCCAAAAGATGATTAGAGGCATCTTCGATTTTAGAAAGGCAGTAATCTTTTTTCCCCGGATCCGGGGCTCCTTTGGCTATGGTGGTCATGCCGATAATAGCGTTCATGGGGGTTCGCATTTCGTGGCTCATATTCGCCAGGAATTCACCCTTGGCCTTGACGCTGGACAGGGCATCTTCCCGGGCCCGGATAAGGCTCCCCGTCATTTCGTTCCGCTGCATGGCACTGGCCATAAGAAGGCTGCCGGATTGAAGTATAGCCAGTTCATCGGCGGAAAATTCCCGTTCCTGGTGACAATCGTCAAATCCCACAAAGCCCCAAAAAAAGTCCTGTAAAAAAACCGGTATAAGGAGCATGGAAACTATTCCCTGGTTTTCTATGTTTTTTTTGTACCGTTCGGGAAAATCCTTTACCAGTCCCTGGAAGGCTTCGCCTTTAAGCAGTTTATCGTACCAGCCGGGGATGCTGCTCCCCTCTAGTTCAAGCTGGATCCCGCTGTTGTATTCGGGGCTTTTACCTTTTGCCCATTCGTAGACAAAAACGGTTCGCAGGTCCCCGTCGTTTATTTTATTCTTCCAGATGTATACCATGTCCACCTTTACCGCCTGAGCCAGGGCGCCCATACATTCCCAGATATCCTGTTCAAAATTCTTTGGATCTGATTTAAGCAGTATCGAGGCGGTATTGTTAACCACCCGGAGCAGGGCATCCTGCCGTTCGATTTCAGCCATCATATTCTGATATTCCCTAAGATCCCGAATATAGAGAAGGATATAGTCCCCGCTTTTTCGTATAATCCGCTCCACGGTAATTTCCGCTGGAATCGGGGAACCGTCAAGTTTTTGGTACAGCCATTTTTCGGTCCGGCGGCCCCTGTTCATGACGTCGGAAAGCACGGCCATTATCTTGTTCGAGGACGGAGTTCCGTCTTCCTGGTACTCCGGGGAAAGGATGTTAAATTTATGCAAAAAATCTGGCTTTGAATCAAACCCAAAAAGCCGCAGGGCCTCATGATTACAGTCGATGATTTTAAAATTCATGTCCCAAATGGTGCAGCCCAGGGGCGTGGCGTCCAGCATAATATGGGAGCGCTCGTCGGCCTCGATCATTTTTTCCAGGGTTTCATCGGCCTTTTCTTTTTCCCGTAGGTACATGGCTTCCTGGAACTTGATTACTATACCGATAAAAAAGCCGGTGATAAGAAAGGCCAGTATTTGCTCAAAGGCTTTAAAGGGTACCTGGGGGCCCGCCAGCCAGGGAAATTTATAACTTAGGTAATAACAGACCATAAGCCAGGCAATATGGCTTACGAGCAGTACACTACAGTTCCATCCCCGGGTTAGCAGAAAGATGGTCGTTATACTCAGTACAAAATAGGTCGATATGCCCCCCTCGACGGCCCCCAATAAAAAAAATATTACCGGGAACAGGATGTCGCAGAGGATAAAAATAAAGATCCAAATGCCAATCTGGTGAATCCGGTACCTGTTTACCAGGACCAGCAGCAGGATGATCAATACGGTTATCCCCAGCAAAACAAACAGCACCGGCAGGCCCTGTTTAACTATCAGCCGGCTAAGGGTCGCTACAATGCAGGTCGCAAGACCCATCACAAGGGTCATGTTAAGAATACGGGCTTTAAGGGGCAGGGAGTCGGAAAAAAGAAAGCGTTGGATAAATTGTTTTGAAATGAACGAAATCCTCATCGGTTTACTGTAACTATAGTGCCTTTGGTCTTTTTTTTAAAGACTCCGGGGGCCGTCCCTCTGTTTGGCGCCTTTTAGCCGCGGGTTCCCTGCGCCCTCTGGTTACCGTCCCCTGTACCGTTTTGGCCTTGCCGCTTGTTTTAGCCGTACCGCTTGATTGAAGAAACTACCGGTTTTTCCGATAATAGGGACATGAGCGGAATAATCCCCATCCTTGCGGCAGGTCTAGTTCTGGGCATTGGGGCAGTATTGGCGGCGTCTTTTATGGGCCGGTCCAAGGGCGGTACAAAGACCAAAAATCGGGATGCCATTATGAAAGAGGCAAATAAAAAACTGGTCCAAAACCCCCGGGATCATGAAGCCCTGCTTGCCGTGGGGGATATTTATTACCAGGAAGAAACCTGGGATCTTGCCTTGCGAACCTACGAAACCCTAAGTGAACTAACGGCGGCCCATCCTACCCTGGACGAATTTACAATCTACCAGCGTTACGGGATTGCGGCCCTTAAGCTAAACCAGAGCGCCGAAGCGCATAAGGCCCTTAGTACCGCCATGACCATTAACCCCGAAGATTTCGAGGTGAATTATAATCTGGGAAACCTTGAATTTCAGCGAAAAAACTACGAAAAGGCCATTTTTTATTTTCAGAAGGCCAGGATCCGGGATCCTGAACATGCCCCCACCCTCCGCGGGCTGGGCCATTCTCTTTTTAAAACAAAAAAATACAAGGAAGCCCTGGCATTTATCCGCAAGGCCATCGATCTGGCCCCGGACGACAAGGAATCGCTGTATACCCTGGCGGAATGTTACTACGAAGCAAACCAGACGGAACAGGCCCTCAAGATATTTGCCCATCTCCGGGCGGATCCGGTTATGGGTCCCAGTGCGTGCCTTTTTTCCGGGACCATTAATATGAACCAGCATCAGCATGACAAGGCCATCGAAGATTTTGAAATAGGCCTAAAGCACGAAAACATAAAGCCGGAAATTCTTATTGAGCTAAAGTACCGGCTGGCCACCGCCTATCTGCGGGAGCAGGAAATTGCCAAGGCCATAAGCCTGCTTAGGGAAGTTCAAGGCATCAACCCGTCCTACAAGGACGTAAACGTCCTTATCACCCGGTACCAGGAATTAAACGCCAATAAAAACCTTCAAATTTACCTAATGGCTCCCCAGGCGGATTTTATCGCCCTGTGCAGGAAGATCGTTATGGGATACTACTCCAGGGCAAAAATTAAGGTAACAAATATTTCGGTAAACAAAAGCGACGGGGTTGACATTCTGGCCGAAGTGGATACCCCAAAATGGTCCGATGTGGTTATGTTCCGGTTTAACAGAAGCCAGGGATCGGTGGGGGAACTTATTGTCCGGGACTTCCACTCCCATATTAAAGAAGTCAAGGCCGGCAAGGGAATTTGCATAACCCCGGGGGGATTTTCCGAAGAGGCGAAGCGGTATACTGAAGCCAGGCTCATAGACCTTATTGCCAAGGAAAAATTCACCGCCATGCTTAATTCCGTGGATGTCCGTTCCGCCAGGATCACAGGCCAAACGGCCAAATAAACCCAGCGCCCGATTGACCGGGGCCTTCCGTTCCTGTACAGTGATACTAATCCGATACATATAATAGGTTATATATGAAGCTAGACAGTGAATGTGTCCGGGGGGCCTGGGATTGCGATCCCCCCACGGGGGCCCTAAGCGTACCCATCTACCAAAGCGCCACATTCCGCCACCCCGGACTGGGGGAATCCACCGGTTTTGATTATTCCCGGGCCATGAACCCCACCCGGACCGTGCTGGAAAAAACCATAGCCCTGTTGGAGCATGGAAAATACGGCCTGGCCTTTGCCACCGGCATGGGGGCGATCTCCACGCTGATAAAGATATTCTCCCCCGGGGAAAAGCCGGTCCATATAATTGTTTCGGAGGACCTCTACGGGGGAACCTACCGGCTCTTTAACGGATACTACAACCGGTACGGCTTTTCGTTTTCCTGGGTAGATACCAGCAGCCTTGCACAGGTGGAAGATGCCCTGCGGCCGGAAACCCGGGCCCTGCTAATCGAGACCCCGTCTAACCCCATGATGAAAATAACGGACATCCGGGGCTGCGCCGCTTTGATCCATCGCCGGGGGGGGCTCCTGATGGTGGACAATACCTTCCTAAGCCCCTATTTCCAGAATCCCCTGGACCTGGGGGCCGATTTTGTCCTTCATTCGGGAAGCAAATATTTGGCGGGCCATAACGATACCCTGGCGGGTTTTATAGTCCATTCCCACGACCACTATGATCCGGTTCTCCGGGAGGCCCAGAAAAGCGAGGGGGCTTCGCTTTCCCCCTTTGATTCCTGGCTTACCCTGCGGGGCATTAAAACCCTGGCGCTGCGGATGGAAAAACACCAGGCCGGGGCCAAACTTGTCGCCCCCTGGCTGCGAAGGCATCCAAAGGTAGAGCGGGTATTCTACACAGGGTTTGCAGATCATCCCCAGGCAGATGTCGCGGCCCGCCAGTGCCGGGGTCATAACGGGATGATCTCGTTCTATGTAAAAGAAAAGCGGTATGTGGAACAGGTGCTTAAACGGGTACGGTTTATCCTCTTTGCTGAAAGCCTGGGGGGTGTGGAATCCCTTATCACCTATCCCCTGGTTCAAACCCACGGAGCCATACCGGAGGCCATGCGCCTTTCTGCGGGGCTTAACGACAAACTCCTTCGTCTTTCGGTGGGCATCGAAAATCCCGAAGATATTATCGCCGATCTAGCCCAGGCCCTGGCCTAGGCCCCCTTTTCCGGCTCCTTTTCTTGTTCCCCGGTTGTACCGGGGATTTTCCGGGCCCCGAATTTTGAAAAATTCCGCTGCAAAATAAAAAATCGTCCTAAGGGACGCTAAACCCCCACATTATATTGACAAAACCGATGGGATTACTATATAATATTCCTATCGATTTACTAAGTTTATGAGGACCTATGAAAAAAATTCTATGCGCGATTTTGGCGGCGGCCCTGACGGTGGTTGCGTTTGTCGCGGCGGGACCGGGAGACCGGTCGAATCAGCTTTCGGGTAAGAAGATCATCGTGGCGGACGCCAATTCCACCCACCACCTTAATCTGTATGTGGCCTACGAAAAGGGCTTTTTTACCAAGCGGGGACTGGAGGTGGAAATCCGGCAGACCAGTTCCGGGGTGGCGGCGGTTGTGGGCGGCGAAGCGGATATTGTGTTCAATTGCCCCACCGGGGTAATTACCCCCATTGCCCGGGGGCAGAATATCACCATC
>JAISOA010000146.1 GCA_031275945.1 Spirochaetaceae bacterium | reverse complement strand
ACAAGGTTGCGGCCCCCCTGATCGAAAAAAACGGAACCGGTTTTTGGCGGATAAGTGGCGCCGCTTCTCTGGACAAGGTGGAAAAAGAAACCGGCGTGCCCCTGCCGGTGGAGCAGTACGATACCTTCGGGGGCTTTGTATTTACCCTTTTGGGGCGGGTCCCTGACGACGGAGAACGCTGCGAATTATTGTACCCCGCCGAGTCCGGGGGAAATTCCGGCGGGGCGGATCAGGATAAGGGGATCCTCCATATCACCGTAACGGAAGTGAAGGAACACCGGCTTGAATCGGCCCTGGTCCGGCTTTCGGGGGGACTGGAAAAATCCTAGAAGCTTGTGGCGCTTCGCGCATAAATATTGGGTTGTTGATAAATCTGAATTTTCTGGTATACTTTTACCGATGAAAATACGCGGCGATCCGCCCTATGTCCCGGATTTGGGATTTGCATATCCCGATAAGCCTGACGATCACATGGTTGAAAGGCAGGGGACACATTCGCTTACTTTGGATGAACATTATCCTTTCTTAGATAAATCTTTTTTCTTTAGAGTAAAGAGCGCCCTGCTGTATTTTGGGATATTTACCCTGGTTTTCATCCTGTCGCCCCTGCGCTATGGGCTTAAAATAGAAGGCCGGCGGATCCTTAAAAAAAACAGATCCCTTTTTCGGAACGGAGCCCTAACGGTGGCAAACCACATGCTTCGCTGGGACTTCTTAATGGTACTCCAGGCCGTCCGGTTCCGGCGGCTGTATTTTCCCGCCTGGGGGAACAACCTAACCGGGCCGGACGGCACCCTGATACGGCTGGCGGGGGGCATTCCCGTGCCCGATTCGATCCATGCGATGAAGTACTTTAACCGGGTTTGGGACGAATTGCACAGCCGGAAAAAATGGTTCCATGTCTTTCCCGAAGGCAGTAATTGGCCCTACTTTCAGCCTATTAGGCCCTTTAAGAAGGGGATGTTTTCTTTGGCGTATAAGTACAATATCCCTGTAATACCCATGGCTTTTTCGTACCGGCCCGCCGGGGGATTGTATAAAATATTTAAAAAAAATTATCCTTTAATTACCCTGCGGATTGGAGAGCCCATACTGCCGGATCTATCCAAGCCCCGCCGGGAAGCGACCGCTGCCCTTCGCAAAGCTACCCACCGGAAAATCGTAGAATTGGCAGGAATCACCGATAATCCCTATCCCTGCGAGGGAGATTAGCCGCCGGGAAACAAACTATAGGAGCTATGCATGAAAAAACTTTTGACTGTTCTTGCCTGTCTTATCGCATACTGTTTGATTTATCCTAGTCCCCTGGCCGCTCAGCGGACCATTACAATTAAGCTTATGTCCCAGGTTCCCGAGAATACGCCCTGGGGTTCCCTGCTTAACCGCATGGCCCGGGACTGGAGTGCCGCCACCAACGGCGAAGTGAATCTGGTAATTTACCACAATGCCAAGTCCGGCGAGGCGGATATACTGCGGCAGCTTAACATGAACCAGATACAGGCGGCGATGTTAAGCACCATGGGCATGCGGCTTATCAGCCCCGAAATTATGACCCTAAGCTGTCCCTTTTTGATCAGAAATAACGCGGAGCTGGATCTGGTCCTGCGAAACCTAAAGCCGGAGTTGGAACAGAAGATAAACAGCAAGGGGTACTACCTTTTGGCCTGGTCAAAGGTAGGGTGGATCCGTTTTTTTTCAAAAAACCCCGTCTTTGTTCCGGCGGATCTAAAACGGCAGCGGCTTGGAACCAGCGATGCCGAAACGGAACTGCTTGATGCGTTCCGGGCCATGGGATACCAAATGGTTCCCATAGCTATGAACCAGATACTGGTAAGCCTTTCCGGGGGGCAGATCGATGCGGTTTACCAAAGTCCCGTTAATGCCGGGGGCCTACAGATATTCGGACTGGCCAAAAACATGGCCTCCATTCCCGTGGCCCCCTTCTTGGGGAGCATCATCCTTAATCAGCGGGCCTGGCGGAGCATCCCCGAAAAGTACAGGGGCGAACTAATCCGCATTACCCGGCGAATGGAAGCGGAACTT
The DNA here is from genome assembly GCA_031275945.1 of Spirochaetaceae bacterium. Taxonomy (GTDB): domain Bacteria; phylum Spirochaetota; class Spirochaetia; order Treponematales; family Breznakiellaceae; genus JAISLT01. The sequence goes on along the minus strand of JAISOA010000146.1, from coordinate 8,138 downwards.
GACAGATCGGTCCAGAATTTCGAGACGGAAGTAATCCAAAGCATGGTACGCTACGGCCTGGTAATTAACCAGATAAACCCTGAACAGGAACGGATATGGTATGCCGATGCAAACCGCACCCTGCCTTCCCTTATTGGCACGATCTTTGACCGGGATCTGTACAACAGAATATCGGCGATGCTAAAACCCTACCATGAATAATACGGCAAATAGTACAAACCGCTTCGGTTTTCTTTGGGCCCTGGAAACGGGAATTGCCGCCGCGGCCTTGCTTCTGCTTACCCTGCTTCCGGTGGCGGATGCGGTTCTTCGGACCCTGTTCAATTCCCGGTTCCCCGCAGCGCCGGAGATGATCGCTCACATTCTTTTAGTCCTGGGCCTGGTGTCCGGTATGATTACCACCAGAGAGGGAACCCATCTTTCCATAGGCCTTTTCCAGTACCTTAAGAACGAACATATAAAAACCGTTCTGGGAACCTTTACCGGATGCCTTTCCGCTTTTTTGTCGGCGATCTTTTTTTGGTGTTCCCTTTCGTTTGTAAAGGTGGGCCTTTACCCTGTTCAGATTATCGGTTTTATCCCCGACCGGGTCTTTGGTCTGATCATGCCCATAGGCTATGCGGTTATTGCCCTCCGCTTTGCAGGACAGGGTTTCCGTACCGCCGGAAAGTCCGGCTGGCAAGGGGCGCTTCTGCCGATCCTGGCCTTGGTTTTGGGAACGGTCTGCTCGACCCCGGCGATTCTTAAATTTATCTGGGGCATCAATATGCCCGACGGAGTCTGGACGGTTTCGGAATGGTTTAATTCCCTGGCCGCGGTTTTTAAAATGCCGGCGATAATAGTGCTGGTAGTGGCGGCTTTAAGCGGCGCCCCGATCTTTACGATAATAGGCGGATTTGCCCTGATACTGCTGCAAAGTTCCTGGGGCGAAATAGACATTACCGCAAGCCAAATTTACACCGCCTTAACCCAGAATAATCTGGTGGCGATCCCCCTCTTTACCCTTACCGGGTTTATTCTTTCCGAAAGCAGGGCCGGGGAGCGGCTGGTGCTTGCCTTTAAGGGCCTCTTCGGCTGGCTCCCCGGCGGAACGATCATCGTTACGGTGTTTCTCTGCGCGTTCTTTACCTCCTTTACCGGCGCATCGGGGGTAACGATCCTTGCCATGGGGGGCATACTGCTTACGGTCCTTTCCGGGTACCCCGAGAGATTTGCCATTGGTCTTCTTACCGCATCGGGAAGCATAGGGCTGCTTTTCCCCCCCAGCCTTCCCATACTGTTAGTGGGAGCCGCCACCAGAACCAATACGGTCCATCTGTTTTTGGGGGCCCTTATACCGGGGCTTCTTTTGGTACTTGCCACTATAATTTTTGGACTTGCCGCATCGGTAAAAAACAAGATCCCCGTGGAACGCTTTAGCCTTAAAAAAGCCGCCGGTGGTTTACGGCAGTCTTTTTTGGAGATCCTTCTGCCCTTTATCCTTATCGCCGGGTATTTTTCCGGGATCCTGTCTTTAGTGGAACTAAGCGCCGTGGCGGTGGCCTATGTGGCGGTGGTAGAGATGCTGGTACACCGGGAAATTACCGTTCGGGAACTTGTAAAGGTTTTTTCCAAATCCATCCCCATTATCGGGGGGATCCTGTCCATACTTGCCCTGGCTCAGGCCCTGTCTTACTATATTGTTGACAGCCGGATTCCGGAATTTTTTGCCCAGTGGATGCAGCATACCATTAGCTCCAAATGGCTTTTTCTGCTTTTGCTTAACCTGGCCTTGCTTGTAACCGGCTGCCTGGTGGATATTTTTTCTGCCATTATGATTATACTACCCCTGATTTTTCCCCTGGGAGCTGCCTACGGCATCGACCCGGTTCATCTGGGGGTTATTTTCCTTATCAACATGGAGGCCGGTTTTCTTACCCCCCCGGTGGGGCTGAATCTTTTTTTGGCAAGTTACCGGTTTGAAAAACCCTTTACCGTAACTTCCCGGTATGTTCTGCCCTTCCTGGCAATCCAGATTGTCGTGGTTCTGGTTGTAACTTATATACCCTTGTTAACCACCGCCCTTACGGCGCTGTACTAGCTCCGGTCCGTTCGTAGCGGCGGCGCAGCTATGCGGCGGGCGGCTACACGGCGGAGCAAAACTGCTCCCATGCGGCGGGGCCGGTGATGTTAAGGTACATCATCCCCGCGGCGGCGGCTCCGGCCCCGTCGGTGCTGTCCCGGTCACCCACCACAAGCACCTGCCCGGGATCCCGGTGAAGCTGCCGGGCAATTTCCAGAAAGGGCCTGGGCGCCGGTTTTTGGGCGCCGAAATTTTCGGGCCCCAAAAGGAGCCCGCAAAGGCCCGGCTCCAGGCCCAGGGCCGCAAGCCGTTCCCCAAGGGAAGGATAGTCCGAGTAAACCGCCCGGGGAATTCGCCGGTGTTCCAGGGACCTAAAAAGTTCCGCCGTCCCGGGCCGGGGTTCATAAAAACGCCGTAGTATTTCTGTCATTCGGCCCAGGTACTGCCGGAAATACCAGGACCGCAAAAAAACGCCGGGTTTGCCGGTCCGCCGTTCCAGGGCGGCAAAAAATTTTCCATAGTAAGTTTCGGCATTTTTATAGTCACAGCCGACAAAGGCTTTACGGACGCGCCGCTCATTCCCTGCCAGCAGGATATCCGCCGGGGACCACGTTCTTTGTGTCCCCGGCCCACCCGCCGATTCGGAAGTACCGGACTTTACGGGAGGAAGGGGGCTAAAAAGAAGACGGCGGGCAAAACCCCTTCCATCATAGAGGGTGCCGTCAAAATCAAAAATAAACGCCCCGGCCCTTTGTACCAAGGGGGCCGGAGCGTTAGCGGCGGGGACGGGCATTATTTTTTAATAAGTTCGCTGAACAATGACTCCCGCTGGACATCCTGCATCAGCAGGTTAAGCTTAAACTGGCCGTCTCTAAAGCCCCGTTCGATGCACGACGCTTTAAACTGTTCAAAGGAATCCTTGATCAACAGGACCGTTTCCGGATCCTTAACCCGGTTGGAACTGCGCTTGTCCGCATATTCGGGATTGTACTGGCGAAGCAAGGAATCCACGGTTTTGGTAATTTCTTCGGCCTTTTCCCGGGGAAGGGATTGATCGCTGGGCTCAAAGTAAAACCGGTATGTGGACTTGTTTATATCCGCAAATCCCACAAAGAATTTCAGCGGCGTATTGTGTTTCTTTTCCGCGGCATGCACCGCTTCGATAAACTGCCGTTCGTGGAGCTTTTCGCCGGTAAGGCTGATCGTACCGTTGGTCTTTTGTATAAATTTAATAAGGGGGAACTGGTTGTACCATCCGGTAACCTCCAAAAGGTCCGTCATATTGTAGCGGTACAGGCCGGCGGAATTGGTAACCAGCATGCAGTAGCGTTCACCCTTTTTAAGTTCCCCCAGCTGATAAATCCTGGGATTGGGGTTGTTTATCTCCGACTCGTGGATAAACTCAAAGTAAAGCTTGTGTCCAAAGCATACGGTGTCCAGGGTATTGCTCTTAAGCACCAAGCCGGCCCTGCATTCGGTGGAAAAGTAACTGAATTCATGGAAGACCGCTCCCGGTGCAAAGGAATCTTTAATTTTTTCCAGATACACCCGGGTATTGCCGCACATCCACACATTTACTACCTGCATATTCGGCCAGTAGTGTTTGGGCAGAACCACTCCGTACTTTGCCTTAAGGTCTCGAAGTTCCTGGGCCCGTTTGGGGTTGGGTTTAAGATTGGCCTCCAACACCGTCCGGATCTCCGGCGGAATGTTAAGCTTGGTACTTAGGACCCCCTTTTCTATGTCCGACACGTACTCATCGTAGAATTCGTTCACGTTAGTCTGAAGTTCCACCAGGGTGCTGGGGTTTGCGGTTATTATAAGGGTAATATCCTGCTCAATGGAAATTCGCATAAGGGCATAGTACCTGGACTTATAATCGCTGATCCAGAAAATATCCGCCGGGGCGGAATAGATGCTTTTCATGAACTCCGGAATATCCCGCTGCATGATCCCCGATATGGAACCGTAGACCGTACCGTCCGGCGCCGCTCCTTCCACGGCCTTGCCTACTATGGAAAGGGTCTTCCCGTAAAAAACACGGGGCCTATTCTGTATTAAGGTGTAAAACCAGGTTGAGTTCATTTTTTTTGCCACTTCCTGGTGGTATCGCTCCGTCAAGGGTATCCATTTGGGTTCTTTGGTAGTACCACTGGTGGTGCCGTACATCATAGGTTTTCCCGGAAAGAGTACGCCGGCCTCGCCGTTTTTATGCCGTTCTATATAGGGGGCAAGATTCTCGTACTCGTTTATGGGAACGTATTTCCGGTACCGGGCAAAAAGCTCCGCGGCGTTGCCGGCGGCCAGAATATCGTCAAAATGATGTTCCTTACCGTATACGGTGTCCCTGGCATACTCCAAAAGGCTACGCAGGACCTGATCCTGGGACTTTTCCGCATTTTTGGAAGCTTTTTTTAATTCCCCAAGACCTTTTTTTCCCACGATGGTCAGCGCCAGCCGGATAAGCCACCAGCCCTTTACTTTCCGTATTTTCAAAATATACCTCCGTATACAGTGTATGGGAACCTCCGGAAATCCCGGTTGGGGTTGCAGAGGTTCCGGCAAAAGCCGCTGGAGAAAATTGCTAATTCTTTATTGTATAACGAATTATACAAATGTAATTTTCTCCAAGGGTAAGGAAATCTTTAAAAACTGAAGTTTTTGGGGACTCCCTCTAGTATGTTTCTAGTACGCTTAGCGCACAATACCGGTTAATTATACCAAATTACCGGGATCTTACAAGGGTTGAAAAGGCCCTGTTACCGCCGCTATGGCGTTGAGGAGCTTCCATTTGTGCCTTAGGACGGTCCGCCGGGGTCCCGCCCCCCCTTAATGGGTAGATTAACCTGAGATTATTCGGTCCGTCGACTTTATCTCAGGGGGACACCTTCCCTCGAGTATCCCTATTATGATGTGGGTAACATTTTCAATTTGAGGCGGGGGTTCTCTTTGGTAATATTTTTTATGAGGCAACGCTGGGGGCGGAAGCTCCGGGCAGGCGTCCGGCTGTAACGGCGATGACCCGCCCAATAACGGTAGGCCAAACGCGCCAAAAATAAGCATATGAACGGTGAGCATGTTAATTCGATAATAGTCTCACGACTCGTTAACCCACCTGAGGGCTTTTTTTGCCGCGCCGGCAGGTACACCGGGACGAATAAGTCATGTCCATGGCTATTTATGGGAATGTGCGCCTGTTCCAGCTTCGGGCCTTGTACCGGCTGCGGCGTTTACCCCGCCGCTCCATTTGCTATTTCCGCGTTGAACAGAGCCTCGATGCCTTTACGGTAATCCATGATACGTGAAACGTAATCAAGCGTTACCTTGGGGGCGCCTCCATGGTTTACCCGGTTTGTACCGGCATTGTACATCGCAAGGGCGGAAAGTTCCGAGCCGCCTTTGTCCAGGCACCACCTAAGGTGGGCCATGGCGTATCGGACATTGATCGCCGGGTCAAAAAAATCCTCGACGGAAAGCCCCGGGAAAGTCTGGCTGTTAAGCTGAAAAAGTCCCCTGTCAACACTGCCATTCTTGTTCCAGTTAACGGCTCGTGTATAGTACCGGCTTTCTTCCCAGCACAGAGCAAAGGCAAGGGCAGGCCCGATGTCGTATTGTGAGGCGTTGCTGAGGATAAGAGCGGCAAGCTCAGAGGAGCCGGAAAGGGCCGTGAAAAAGGCCAGTACCCGCTCTTTGTCGCCGTTTCTGTAGGCCGCCAGAATCGGATCCGGGGCTTGTGCGATTTTCATTGCCGTTGAGTGATACAAGGCCGGATCCAGCGGGAGAGGGGCATGTTCCTGTTCCTCCACTATCGGAATTTCTTCCGTTTCTTCCGGAGGAAGACCGGAAAACGACCGCGCCGTTAAAAAGAAGATGGCGCTGTATAACAACAGTCTGGTATTCAATAGCACTCCTTAAAATTGGACTGGTCCTAAAACCGGTTATAAGCAACTGAACTACATCAATTACCGGCATTTTCTGCCAAATGCAAATTTTTCTATAATATGCAAGAAAACACTTACTGTAAATATATAACTGAAATGAGGAAAAGTAAAATTTTGCTGCGAAACTGTAGTCAAACATCCGCTTATTTTTAGCCTTGTACCGGCAGCCCGGAAATCTTTTTTATCGCCCATATGCGGGGAGGCGACGTATCTGGCGGAAGCGGAGGCGGTGTTTGGGCCACTGAAGGGAAGCGGCGGTTCAGGAGGCTTCTGCTGCGAAGAACAAAAAAGCCGGCTCGGTACTCGTAATTACGCTAGTGTCGCCTCTTTCAGCGCCACTCCCAGTTTGACGATGGGGCCGGGGCACTACAGGCCGCAGGTGTCAAGCTGAATAACCTTTCCCGTCCCTGCTGATTCGGGAAACTGGGGTGTGTTTTACGGGTTTTACGCTGTTGCCGCTTGATATACGGCGCGTGGTACGTTCAAAATGCGTGGCTTTTAAGCGTTTTTTGAATTAGTTGACACTACGGGCTGCTCCCCCTGGCTCCAAAACCTGCGGCTTCTCCGCCACCCCCACTCCGGGTTCTCGGCACACGGTTACTGCTTCTTCCGTAACACCACAAAAGCCGTTAAGCCGCCGCCTATAACAGCTATCCCCACTATGATTGCCATGATAACCCACGGAAACCCGGCCGCCGTTTGCTGGGCAGCGGTTTCCTCAGCCGGGTCAGGTTCGGCGGCTTCCCCGTAATCGGCTATGTCTGCGGTTTCCGGCTGTTCTGTAACGGCGGTTTGCGTTAACCGGGGCGGCGGGTAGTCCATACTACCGTCCGCACGGCGCGGCCACACCACGGTGGTAAGGTCGCAGGTGTTGGTTTTAATTAGGTTTTTTAATTCTGCTACAAGCGTAATATCGACCTTTGCAAATGTAGCAAATTTGGTATCGAGGTTATCGAGATAGACATCCATAAAATCACCATCGGGAACAAATATTAGATCAAAATTCTTTCGTTCGTGATAACGGGGAAAAGGCATTCTTATTGAATAAGCTTCGTCATCATAATTTGCAAACCAATAATCTCCTTCCAGCGTTATCCTATAGCCACTGCCAAACGAAAGAATATTGGTTATAAAAAATGTACTCGGCTCTAACCCACCCATTATGATTCCGGCATGGCTAATGACAAGAGAATTATACTTATAAGGTGTATCCCACCAATTGGCATTCTCCTCACCTTCAAATGTTCTTACCCATTCTATCTGAAAATCAATACTAGCTTTTTCGTATTTTATCATGGTATCTCGGCTTTTTGAATACAAAACATCAAGATAATATGATATAATCCACTTTTTATCATCCTTAGGACTTGTTATCCAACTCTCCACCAAATAGGCATCACATGGCGGCCTTAAATCATTTGATAAAATAATATAGTCGTCATCATTAGAGTTGTTTAAAAACTAAAGTTTTTAAACAACTCTATTAGTAAATTCCGCAAACAGCATCCCGGAGTAACCATATACTTTTTCACCCTTGCTAATCTTTCCTGTAACAGTATGCGTAGTCAGCGATGACACCCCCCGAACGCCATATGTCCACATCTCTTTCTACCGTCAGTAAAACTCCTACATAGTTTGATTTATTCATGGTAAAACTTTGAAATGATATTGCAAATATAAATAATTGAATGAAAAAAATCATTTTTGACTTCATTAAGCTAAGCTCCCTCAATATGTTCTCGGTGATTAAAGGGATCAACTCTTGAATTACGGTAGTTTTGATCCTTCCACCAACGATAATATCTTTCACCGTTTTGAATATTATCTAAGTCTAAAATCTCTCTTTTATCTATTGAGCCTGTTCCAAAACCCCTGAAATGATAGAAAAGGCAAGGGAAACCTGATAAAATTGTAGTTGGAAAAACTATTAACCAGGAGGCCCTCGCCATGAAAACTATAAGCCAAATCATCGCAGGAACGCAAGCGCTTCTTACCGTCTCATACGATCTTAAAGATTAGAGTTGTTTAAAAACTTCAGTTTTTAAACAACAACCGCTTAAAAACAGCAAAATGCGGAGCATTTTGCTTAGACTTGTTCAATAACCAACCGGGTTATTGAACAAGTCCATTGTTTT
>JAISOA010000032.1 GCA_031275945.1 Spirochaetaceae bacterium | reverse complement strand
TTCACCTCCTTTTCCTGGGAGGTTTTTTTTTGCCGTCCGGGGACGGCCTATGTCTGCAGTTCTCCGCCCTTTTCAAGCACCACCGTGCTTCCGTCTTCCAGGCATGCGGTAATGGTAGGCTCCCGGACCAGACCATCCAGATGAATAAGGGCCGGGGCATCGCTGTCGTAGTTGTGGCCTATGGCAAAGTGGCAGGTCCGAAAAGCCTTTTCGTCTTCCAGCATGTTTCCGGTAATGCGGGCCCTGGGATTTAGGCCTATCCCAAGCTCGCCGATATTGCGGGCATTCCGCCTGTAAACCGCCCCCTGGCCTGGGGGAAGCCTTCCGGTCTTTTCGTATTCCAGGGCATCCTGTTCCGCAAGACATATCGTTTCCAGCAGGGCCTGGGCTTCTTTTCCCCCCGAAATTCCGGTTACAAAGCCCCCGGATACCTGGCACCGTATAGGTTCTGTGATAATCGCATCCCGGTCGTGGAGGCTTATGGAACCGTCAAATACGATAAGGCCCTGGGCGGTTCCGTTTTCCGGGCTGATAAAACTTTCCCCCGCGGGAAGGTTCCCCCCGGCGCCGGGCCGTGAAAAGTCCCCGTCATCGGCTTTGGCGCGGCGGCCCCGGAGTCCCAAGGTAATATCCGTGCCCCCGGCGGCCTCAACATGAACCGATACGGCTTCGGAAAGCACCCGGTTTATCGCGGCGCAGCGGCGGCCAAGTCCGGCATAGTCGATGGGGACGGTCCGGATAAAGGATTCTATGGTAAGGCCGGGGGACCAAAACGAGCGGCAGCTTTTTTCGCCGTACAACTGCAGGTGAAAGATGTGATCGTACTGCTCCCCCTCATAGTCATAGGGAGAAGCTATGGCCGCCCGGTCTTTGCCAAGTTTTTCCGTGCTTATGGAAATTACCGCCTGGGGTTTTGCCTGAAACGCGGCAATTACCGCAGGATCGGCAAAGTCGAACTGGGTTTTTTTGCCCTGGATCATCAGAACCGGAACGCCGCCGCACCCCAACGCCGCGGCATAAAGGGCCCTGGAAATGGTTTCCACTTCCTGTTCAGGGTTGGTGATAATAAGAACCTGCTCGCCCCTTTGTATGTTAAGCACACCGGAACAGGCAATGTCAGCGGCTTCTGCCAGGGCGGGATCCACCCGGAAAAAAGTACCGGTCATGGTTACAAGTATGGCGGATTTACCGGCCAGGGTAAAGGCCGGGGATCCACGCTCTAGTTTAACCTTTGGGACTGGACCCTATACACATCCTTGCCGGCGGGCATTTCAAAACCGGTGATCTGCACCTTGGAGTATCTGCTCCCGTCGCCGTGCCGAATGATATAAACCTGATTGGTTGTGTAACAATTTGTCAATGAATTCATACCGTAAAACTGGTTTTTATTAAACATATACGGCACATATGTAGATGGATTTGTAAATAGATTAGCAAGGTAGGGATCTCCTGCGGAACCACTTCCACCACGATAACCTAGATAGGTCATAACATTCATGTTAATAGATAATATGTACACAGTGCTTCCCCCTCCCCCCCCAGGATACTCGATCTTAACCTTTTTGTTTGTGTCGCTATCAAAGCCCACGTATTCTCCGGCAGCGTTTATGCGATCGGCAAGCGTAACGGATGCAAAATTCGTTGTGCCGGTGTACCATACCCCGCCATCGCCTCCGGAACCTTTCTCCGCTGCCGTATTGCCGCTATTGGTATATATCAGAGGACCAGACATTGTATTACCTGTTTCTCGTTCAAAGGCGATATCCCAGGCCGTAGAAGCCGCGTTTGTTATTTCCATGCCGGTTTTTAGGGAATAATATTTTGTTTGGCCCGCGGGTACTTCGATGATAAGGCCGCCACTACCGCCGCCGGCCTCGGTGGGACAGCCCAAAAAAAGCGTGGTTCCGCACATAAAAATCACCAAACTGAAAAGAAAGCTTTTGTGTCTCATCAGTAACTCCTTCTACAAAGAATAATCAAGACCAAAAGAAAATATCTGTCCCACCGCAGGGCCCAGGGGATGTATAAGTCCGGTAATATTATCCACCGACAGATGGACCTTAACGTGTTTTGCAACGGCAATGGAAAAATACCCGTCCAGCACAAACCGGGAACTGTAAGACACGTCGCCGCCGGCGTCAAGACCGGCAATACCCACTCCCAGACCGGAGCTTGTTAGGGCCGAAAAAAAACGCCCTTGAAGATAGGTATGGATGCCGGATTTTTTGTGGTCCCATCCTAGTTTTATTCTAACCGTATGGGCCGGTTGAAGGCGCAGTTCTTCCCCCTCGCTGCGGTCATATGCATAAAGCCAGCTGTACCCGGCGGAGGCAAAAATATCCTTTACCAGGTTAAGCTGTCCGTCGACATCTATTCCGGTTCGCAGGGACCGGGAAACATTATCCCGCTGGAATATCATTTTTCCGCTTGGCATGTTTCCCTGGTACAGATAGACAATTTCGTTAAACAATTCGTTGTAGTACCCGTTGATCCGGCCGGAAAACCGGCCGGATTTTGAATATTCCAGCCCCAGGTTAAGACCCAGGGAGTATTCGGGGTCCAGGGCCCTGTTCCCCCGTACCAGGGGGCTGCCGTCGTCGTCGTCCTTTTCCAGGTAAAGGTCATTAAAATCCGGCGCCCGGTACCCAAGTCCCAGGCTTCCCAGAAGCCGGAACCCCCCGGGTAAATGGTACACGGTGGAAATTTTCGGGATCCCCATCAGGCCGAACCGGGAATTCCGTTCTCCCCGGATCCCGGCAATAATCGAATATGCATCTTCCCGAAAATATTCGGCCTGGACATAGAGGGCCTCCGTGTCCAACAGGGCAAATCCATCACTAAGGTTGTACTTGCGCATGGAATGAAAGGCCCCTTCAAACCCCGCGGTAAGGATCCAGTTGGAAAATCCGTCGTAGACCCCTAGAGCTTCCAGAGTCGCAATGTTTTCGTTTTCGTAGTTGTTTCCGGTATCCCATTGATCGAAAATTCCCCAATACAGATCCTTGTTCCGCCGGTAGTAATTATCCGAAAGCCGCAGGCTTACGGTTCCGCTTTCCAGGGGAAACAGTTCCGTTTCAATATACCCGTCGGCCCGGAGATAACTTAAACGCTCCCGGCTGCCCGAGGAAGTTGTTTGGGAATCGCTCCGCATGGCCATAAAAGAACCCCCCAGGGACATTTCGGCGCTGTCCCCCAGGGGAAAAGACATATCCAGGCCAGCCTTTCCCCGGTAATACTCCGGGAGCAAGGAAGCGTTTTGCCTTTCGTTAAGATAAAAGCCCCCCCGGGAACCCTCCAGGGTAATTACATTCCGGGTTATCGCGATGGGAATCCCTAAAGACACGGTTATATGCTGTTCCCGGATGGGGTTAAAATCCTTAAAGGGCCCCGGATTTTCTGCCGTGTCCGGATCGTCGTGGGCAAGAAGAAAGTTATTGCGCAGGCCTACAGAAAGGGAAAATGTATCCTGGGGTTTTTTAGTGATGATGTTGATCACCCCCCCGATGGCGTCGGAACCATACACGGCCAGCTGGGGACCCCGGATTATCTCTATCCGCTCAACATTGGCCAGGGACAGGGTATCCCCCCTAAGCCGCTGGGCAATCCGCCCCGCCACCCGCCGTCCGTTAATAAGAAAAAGCACCCGGCCTTCTCCCATACCCTGTAACTGGATATAATCCCCCGTGGCGTTGCTGGTGTACATAAGACCGTAATCGTCAAGAATATCCGTAACCGTGACGGCGCTGGAATTTTCAATTTCTTCCGCGGTAATAAGCTCCATAGGCGCCGGGCTGTCCGTGGACCGTTTTTTGTCCCTGTTCCCTGTAACGGTTATGTCATCAAGGCGGTATACGGATTCTTCTTCGGATTCCTGGGCAAAACCAAGCCCCACAAGAGTCATCCACAGCATGCAGAGGAAAAGAGCCCTGACCATCGTCATAAAAACATCCTAGTATAGGGCATTAATTATACTATATTTTAGGTTCCTGTGCAATTGTCCGGATGGTCTTATGTAAAATCTACCCAAAGGGGAGGCGAAATCTTGCGTAAAAATCCAACCGGACTTTACACAGCCGGAGGGAAAGTATACACTATGGCTGTGGATTAGAACATACGGGAGGCGGAATGAGTTTTTCAAAGATACTATTTATTGTTCTGGGAATGATTCTGCTTGCTTTGGGCCTTATCGGCATCGTCATTCCGGTACTTCCCACAACTCCGTTTTTATTGGCGGCTTCTTTTTGTTTTCTTAAAAGCTCACCTCGGCTTTACCGCTGGATTATGAACCATCGCTTTTTCGGTCCCCGGATCGAACGGTTCCGCTCCGTGGGCCTTACAAAAAAAGAAAAACTCTCTATTTTTCTCCTGGTTTGCGCCCTTCTTACTCCCGTTTTTATCCTTAGCCATTCCCTGCATTTACGGATATTCCTGGGCCTTCTTTTAGTAGTTAAGGCCATTGTTTTTATGCGAATAAAAACAGCCCCAAGCCCCGGCAAACAACAGAAACCGGTGGATCTTGACGCGGCATAGAATAGACTTGTTCGACAACCCGGTTGGATTTCCAGCTCTTTGGACTTGACCCCATTGGGTAGACACTGCTAAGCGACTAGTCCTGAATTAACCCCATCAGGGACCACATAGTCAAGTGTCGAATGTATGCACACCTGGTTATACTATGCCTCAAGATACATGAACATCGAGTCTCTGACCTCTGCCCCAGAATGCCTGCCGTCCAGCGTTTCCAACTCCCGCTTCAGCGTTTTGAAAAACGATTCGGCGCACGCATTATCCCAGCAATTCCCTTTGCGGCCCATACTCTGATGTACCGAAGGGCAGCTGGTCTTCAGCGCTTCCCAAAAGGACGCCGCACAATACTGTACTCCCCGGTCTGAATGAAATATCAGTTCCTTGCGAGCCTTCCGGTTGGCACACGTCATTTCCACGGCGGGAATGGCCGTATGAGCGGTCTCCATACCGGCACGTAAGGCCCAGCCGATGACCTTCCGGTCAAAAAGGGCTAGAACTACCGTCAGGTATACCCAACCCCGCCCGTCCGCAGGTACGTGATGGCCTGCTTGCGGTACGACGAGGCGGGGCAGCGGGTGTACATAGCCTACGGGAACGGGGTACGGACGGCGTACGCCTACAACCCCCAGCGGCGGTGGCCGGAACGGATGGTGACCGCCGATACGACGGGAACGGAGTTGCAGAACTTAAGGTACGGCCCGAGATGCCTCATTTAGAAAATGTTACCGTAACTAAGCCTGCTCCTGCGTCTGAATACGGTTTACCTGAGCAAGCCGCTGACGCAGGCGCAGAATAACCTTGTTGACATTCTGCGGTTCGTCATAGACGGCGGTCAGGAGGGCCTGTTCCTCAAGGCCCTCAAGCCGGTCGTAAGCGGCATATTCACGGACGGCGGAGCCGCCGGATGGATTGGCCCGGACAAATTCTTTTCTTTCAAAGCCCCGCAAGATAGGGGGTGTATTTCTTATCCATTACGGCAATGTGATTAAGGAGCCAGTCTTTGAGAAATTCCACCAAAGCGGCAGGATCGTTCTGGTTTTCTTCAAAAGACTTTAGTTGTTTAACCACTTCGGAGACAAAGGCGTTATGTTCTTTTTTTTGGGCTTCAAAATCAGGGTAGTTGACTTGCTGCAGGTATTTTTCCTCTGTAGAAAAATGAATTTGGGCATATTCAACGGCTTTTCTAAGGGTCTTGATGAATATTATATCCTTTATAACCTTGCCCTTATCACAGCCCCGGATAAGGTCATTGATAATATCGATCAGCCCTTTGTGTTGATTATCAATAATTTCAAAATTCACCAAAAGGCTGTCATCCCAGACAACTAACGGGATACTCATGGTCATTCCTTTCAAGGCTGCGGATTTATACTTTTTCGCAGATCCTTGGCTCTTTTTACAGTATAGTACAACAAAAATAAAAAAGCAAAAAAACAGTTGCTCAAATGAGCCTCCGCGCGGTATCTTAGGCGTTGTGGATGCCGTTATCGTAAAAATACCATTTGCCCGCTTTGTCTGCTTCCTTTCGAAGATTGCGCGCGTAAGCCCCCAAACGGTATTCCACAAAAACCTTGGACAGGCGGTCCAGGTATTTCTCTACCGTATTTTTGCTTAGACCCAGTTGCCTGCCCAGTTCATCATAGGAAACTTCGCTTCCCGTCCGGAAGCCGATAAGGCGGCAAAGAGGAGGAAGATTCGCCTGCGATAATGCACAGGCCGGGGACTTCGTCTACCATTTGATAAAGCACCAAGAACAATTTTGAGGAAAAAAGAGACGCTATGATCGCCGGCAAACAGGAGCTTGCGGGCATGACCGTTACTTCCGGGGAATTCCGGCTTGCCCGGATGAGCCACGGCCCTCTTTGACCGGTAATGCCACATTAGAGTTGTCCGGAAATATCCTGTTAATGGGTTTCAAGCTCCCGAATCTTTGGAATTACCGCCGCCAAAAGGGCCGTAACCCGGGCGGCATTTTCCGCGAAGACCTTGGATATGGCTTCCCAGGTAACAGGCTCTTCGTCGCGGCGCCAGGAATCGTAATCGGTACTCATGGCAACCACTGCATAGGGAATTCCCCCTTCGTTAGCCAGAACGGTTTCGGTTGCTATGGACATGTTAATAATGCCGGCCCCCCAGGAACGGAACATATGGGATTCGGCCCTGGTAGAAAAGCGGGGACCCTCAATGGTAATAACCGTCCCGGTTTCGTGGCACGGATATTTTAAGGCGCGGCATTCTTCAATAAGCAGCCTGCGCAAATTTTCGTCGTACGGATCGGCCATGGGGCAGTGAACCGCATTGTGGGGTTCAAAGGATTCGTAAAAGGTCATTTTTCGTTGTTTGGTAAAATCAATAAACTGATCGATTATTACAAGGTCTCCCCGGCGAATATCTTCCCGCAGGGAACCCGCCGCGGTGGTTGCTAGGATATGGGTACATCCTGCGGCCTTTAGGGCGCTGATGTTTGCCCGAAAATTTACCTGGCTTGGGGGGATGGTATGCCCGCGGCCGTGCCTGGCAAGAAGCACAACGTCAACGCCCCCAATGGTTCCCCGGTTAAGGGCTGCAGACGGATCACCGTAGGGTGTGTCAACTTTTTCGTCCCTGGGATTAGAAAAAATATCGGGATTATCGAGTCCGCTGCCGCCAATGATTCCAATTACCGCCATAGCCTCTCCTTTAGAAACAAGCTTTCTCCGGCTGTTCCGGCCCGGGAAGCCCTGCTCCGGTCCCGAAACATTCCGGGTACAGGGAACGGATCCCCTGTTCCGAGGCGGCGCAGATCCCCCGCTCGGTAATAAGGCCCCGTATGTACCGGGCCGGGGTTACGTCAAAGCCCCAGTTCCGCGCCGGGGTGTTGTCCGGGCATATCTGCAGGGTCCCATAAACGCCGCCGGGGCTTTTACCATGAACAAACCGTAGTTCCCCTTCGTCCCGTTCTTCGATGGGAATTTCTTTTAGGCCGTCTTCCATGGTAAAATCAAAGGTCGAAGACGGCAGGGCTGCGTAAAAGGGAACGTTGTTTTCGTTAGCCGCCAGGGCCTTAAGATAGGTGCCGATTTTGTTGGCCAGGTCACCCCGGCGGGTAACCCTGTCGGCGCCGGTAATAAC
>JAISOA010000031.1 GCA_031275945.1 Spirochaetaceae bacterium | reverse complement strand
GCTATCCCAACCCGGCGCTGATCGGTTCCCAGCTGAACCCCGAACAGTTCGCCCGGCATTACACCGTAGGGTCGTCCCGGGACTATCAGGGCCGGCTGGTCTTCGCCGAACTCGATCCCTCTTTCCGGAATGATTTTTTCGATATCGAGGAAGGGATGAAAGCCCTGGTGCCCCACGAGGACGGCCGGCCCAAATCCACCAAATTCATCGCCTCTTACCGGATTTTGGAAAACGTTGACTTTCAGGCGATCCGCACCCTGTACCTTTCCAGTTCCGCGGGCTACATCATGCGGATCGATCCGGCGCCCTACGAGGCCGCCCCCTCCCGCAACATCCTGCGGGTCTACGCGGAAATAAACCCCGTGCGGATGCTGGTCCTTTCCAAAAGCAATTTTGTGGACTTCGGTAAATATTTTACCGATCCGGCAATCGGCAAGGGGGCGCCCAAACTCCTCTACACCCAGCTTGAATTTGACATCGACGATTTTCTGGAAGAATTTTCATCCAATCCCCTGATGCAGCCCCCCATTCCGGGGCTTCACCCCTCAAAACTCCGGGACGGCATCCACGAAATACAGCACATGCCCGGCAAGACCCAGAAGGGCCTTTCGCTGGACTGCCCCTTCGACCGGATCCCAGCGAAGATGATCCGCCACGGCTTCATGTTCGCCTCCCAGCAGGAACACGTTTTTTTCCCCATGCCGGATATGCAGCTTATTGAACGGGACTTTTACAAATATTACAAGACCATGATCTAGGCCGGATAATACGGAAATACTAAGGCGGTTCCATTGCTAATTCTTTGCGGAATAGGAATTTCCTGCGAGACCTTGTAAGGGGATCTGGAAATTGATAGACTATAGCCGCAAGGAGAAATCTATGGCCTTTACGTTAAACTGTTATCCGGTGGTTTACCGGGCAAAGTATACAAAAGAAGGGGGCTGGAAAGAAGAATTTCTGGAGAAACCCCACAAGGACCCCGAAGAAGAGGCAAAACTTTCCCCGGCGGATGCGGCGGCACTGTCGAATTCCCGGAATTTTTACAGCGATATGCCCCTGGTAAACTATACTACCCAGTATGGCCTGGGCTGTTTCGAGGGAGTAAAAGCCCTGCCGCAAAAGAACGGGGGGCTTGCTATTTTTCGTCCCCAGGAAAATGCAAGACGTTTTTATAATTCCATGGAAGGCCTTTGTATGCCCCCCTTTCCAAAGGATATGTTTTTAACGGCGATTACCGAAACGGTACGGCGTAATGCGGAACTGGGATTTTTGCCCCGGTACAAAGCCGAATGGGAGGCGGATTCCTTTGTCAGCGCCGATTCAATCTATATCCGGCCCTTTACCTATTCCGAGGGGGGCATTGGAGTAAACCTTTCGTATGAGCCCTGGGTAATAATGGTCTGTACCCCCGTAAGCGCATACTTTACCGAAGGCCGGTCCGATGCGGTGGTTACGGAGCGGATCCGGGCTACCCCCAAGGGAACAGGCTGGATTAAGGCGGATTCAAATTACGTTATTGCGGCCCTGGCCAAACATGAAGCGGCGGAGCAGGGTTATATGGAATGTGTATTTTTGGATTCGCAAAACCATACATACGTAGAGGAAGGATCTTCCTGCAATATTTTCTTTTATCTTAAATCCGGGGAACTGGTTACGCCGGAATTGGGGGATACCATACTTCCCGGCATTACCCGCTTAAGCCTTATAGAGCTTGCCAAGGATAAGGGGGTAAAAGTTTCGGAACGTAAAATCTCCATCGACGAAGCTCTTTCCGAAGCCGCGGAATGTTTTGTCAGCGGTACCGCCGCAGGGGCCACTCCCATTTCTTCGTTGAGTTACCGGGGAAAGAAAGCTTCGTTTACATATCCTGGGGAGCTTGCTTCGGCGCTGCAAAAAAAACTTAAGGGTATTCAGTATGGAACCTTGCCGGATAGTAAAGGGTGGATGGTACCGGTTACCGGATAGCCTATACCGGATAATCCGATGCCTATTTTAGTATCTGTATACCTATATCCCTATATCAGAATTGTTTAAAAACTTCAGTTTTAAACAACAACCGCTTAAAAACAGCAAAATGCGGAGCATTGAAATCCGCAGGGTTTCTTGCAAGACTTGTGAAATAACCAACCGGGTTATTGAACAAGTCCAGCGAACAATTTTAAAATTTCCGGGGAGTAAAGATGTGATCGGGATAACGCGAATTTGCAGTATATTACTTTTGCTTTTTCTGTGTATTCCGGCGGCTTTTTCCCAGGAACCTCCTTTTCCCGGCGAGGGACTTATTAGTTCTATCGAAATACGGGGCCTTACAAAAACAAAACCCCACGTGGCCCGGTATCCGTTTGAAAAGTTTATTGGCTTGAAGGCGGAAACCCTGGACCTGAACGAAGTAGAAGCTGCGGTTCGGGATACGGGGATCTTGGAACCGGTGGCAGTGGAATTAGCCGCCGACGGCAATGGGGGTCTGATCTTACAGATAACAGTCCGGGAAAAGTGGTCCCTTATTCCCTTTCCCCTGGTTTATCTTGATTCCGGCGCAAGGAATTTCGGGCTGTTTTTAGTGGATACCAATGCCTTTGGCCTTCGGGATCAGGCCGTTGTTGGGGGCGCCTACGGTTCCGGCGGCTGGACGGCCATGGCACTTTACAACTATACCCCGGATCGCGCCGGAGGATTGGGCTGGAACGCGGGATTTGCATACAGCCGCCAGGAACGGAAAGATACGGACAGGGACCAGCAGGTTTACCGCCGCTATACCGCAGATACCCTGCAGGTTTTTCCGGCTCTACACTACTCTTTTAAGGACCATTTTTTTGGAAAAATGGGGATTTCCTTTACCGGCATAACACTGCAAAAAGCGTCCTCTAAAGCCCCCGGTGACGCTATGATCCTTGGTTTCTCTCCGGGTCTTTCCGTCCGGTACAGCCACTGGGACGGGTATCTTCTTTCCGAGCAAACTGCATCCCTGGAATATACTTTTAATCTAAACCTGCGGGGCTCCTCCTTTCACACCGCGGAATTCCAGGGAATTTACGAAAAGTCACTGAGCCCCGGTTTTCGGCTTAACCTGCGGACCGCAATGGTTTGGACTAGTTCTTCGGACCCCCTGTTTGAATCCAATCCCAAAAAATCCCAGGTTGATGTGTTACCCCGAACTTTTTCGGCCCGGCAGTACTGGGGTTTTTCCGGGGGATTTGAAAAATACCTGGTTAAATTTCGCTTTGGAACCGTTTCTGCATTAGGGACTTGGCAGGTGGTATATTCCCAGGGGCCTATTTCCGACGGTGAATTTGATCACGGCCCCGCCGGAGGGGTCCGGTTTTATTTAAGCCGTCTGGCCCTTCCCGCCATCGGGGCAGGGATAGCCTATAACATGAGCTCGGGCATTTTTCAGTTTACCTTTAGCCTGGGTATGGGATTTTAGGGTAAATGAAGAGCCCGGGAGCAAGCTCCTGGGTTCTTCGTTGGAGAGGAAATTTATTATACTGGCCGGGTCCATACCCCGATCCGAAAACCGGGAGACAACTTTTCAGTGGTGGTAAATTTTCCGGAGCAAGCGCGAACCTCTGGTTCGACGGGGTATGGACCCGGCCTTCCAATCAGGAAAAATCGCCGCGCCCCTTCGTCCGGAAGCGGGCTTGTTCGATAACCAACCGGGTTATTGAAATAAATCCACTAGACTTGTGAAATAACCCGGTTGGTTATTTCACAAGTCTTGCAAAATGCTCCGCATTTTGCTGTTTTTAAACAACTCTACTGTATTATTTCTTGACAATCTTGGTACGGCTAAAGGCGTTCCGGTAGGTGGTGGGGGTAATATTTTCCTGTTGTTTAAAGCGTTTTAAAAATGTCTTTTCATCCTCAAACCCAACCTCCCAGGCAATTTCCTTTATGCCGTATGAACTTTCCAGAAGCAGTCTCTTGGCATTGGAAATGCGAACCTTGTTCACGTACTTCATCAAAGGAAGGCCTGTATATTTTTTGAAAGCCGTGGAAATATAGACAGGGTTATAGAGAAACCTTTTGGCAATTACCTCCAGGGTGAGCCGCCGGTTGTAATTTACCCGTATCCATTCAATGATCTTTTCTATCCTGGGGTTGGACTGTTTTATGTCTTTCTTAAAATGGTATTCGATGAATTCCTGGGAAATCTCCATGGCCAGAAGGCTCAAGGCATAATTTGGCAGCATGTCGGAATAATGATCATTGCGGGCCAGGTCTAAAAGCTGGCGGAATATCAGCGTTGCCCTGCCGTTGGCGGAAATATCTCCGTATTCCGGGAGCACACAGTACCGTGAAATAAGGTTCTCCCTTTGTGATGTGTCTAAAACGACGGTTTTGGTGTCAAAAACATGGATTAATTCATCGTTTTTCATAATTCTATATTTTTCGTCACTAATTTTAAAATGGCACCAATAGTAGGAAAGCTCTTCTTCACTTTCTTTAAAGCCAAAATGCTCGTACCGCGCAAAAAGGATGATATATTGGTTCTCTGTCAGGGTATACCGCCGGTCATCCTGGGCTATATAGAGCTTTCCCTTGATACAAATGATAATAACCCAGGTGTCTAGGTTCCGCCGGGGGTGTTTAAAACGCCCTTCGCTTAAAAGTTGGCCGCTTGAGACGTGTATCAGGGGCTTTTCGTTCTCGCAAACCAGATACTTCATATAGATTTTTGACACCTATTCTGTGGATTTATATATTATGCCCCCACAAAGCCTGGTTGTACTATAGTGTATATCAAGTCTTTTGGCAAATCAGGAGGAAGATTAAAAATGAAAAGAACATTTTTTTTGGCAGCTATGGCCGCTGCCCTGGCGATGTTTTTCCCGGCATGTAAAAAAGGGGCCGATGCACTAAACCAGGATGGTTCCCATTCCACGGTAGTTATTTGGGATTATTTTGAAACCGACGCCCAGAAAGAGATGATGCAGACTCTAATCGATGGGTTCAACCGGTCCCAGAGCGAATTTACCGCTTCCCATGTGTATGTTCCCTTTGCCGACTATGAGCGGCAGCTGACTCTGGGTATGGCATCGGGGAACCTTCCCGATATTGTTATTTTGGACGGCTGCGACATGGCGTCGTTTATCGCCATGGGTCTTTTCGGGGATATTACCGATTTGACCACAGACATCAAATGGGACGAGTACATTCCCGGCCCCTTGAGTTCCACCATGGCCGACGGCAGGCACTATGGCGTTCCCTTTGCGTCAAACTGTACGGCCTTATTTTACAACAAGGAACTGTTCGATGCGGCGGGCATTGCCTACCCTGATGAAAACACCACCTGGGGTCAATTCCGGGCGATGGCCAAGGCGCTTACCAAGGGCAGCGTTTACGGTTTCGGCAACGCCGCCACCAACACCGATGAGGGGACTTTCCAGTGCCTTCAGTGGATATACACCGCCGGCGGTTCCTATACCAACATCCCCGCAGGGGTGGCGGCTTATGAACTTATGCAAAACATGATCAACGAAGGAAGCTGGACCAAAGAAGTGGTGAACTGGACCCAGTCCGATGTGAACAACAACTTTATGGCGAGGAACATTGCCATGCAACAGAACGGCCCGTGGCAAATTCCCGGTATCACGGCTAACGCTCCCGATCTTAAATACGGCGTTACCAATCTTCCCCGGCTTAACAACAATTCGGGCCCCGCTACCTCGATTTTGGGCGGGGAAAATATAGGCGTGGTAAACCAGAAGGATATGTCGGGTGCGGCGGCCTTTGTCAAATACTACGACCGCACCGAAGTTATGGTACAGGCCATGAAGCAGTACGGATCGTTCCCGCCCAAAACCGCCGCAGCCCAGGACCGCTATTGGCTAGACGATCCCATTCAGGCCGCGTTTATCAAGCAGTTGCAGACTTCTATTCCGCGGGGGCCTTCCGCCAAGTGGCCTTCCTATTCGGCGGCCATCCAGAACGGTTTCCAACAGGTTATGACTTCCGCTAAAACTCCGGCCCAAGCCGCCCAGGATACCCAGCGGGCCGTGGAAGCGGTAAAATAGAGTTGTTTAAAAACTTCAGTCTTTAAACAAGTTCAATGAACGAAAAGGGATAGCCATGAACAGAAAACAGATAAAAACAGGGACCACGTTGGGACTTGCGTTTGTTATGCCGGCGCTGGTCTTTATGATGGTGTTCATCGGCTATCCCACACTTCAAAATATTCTTCTTAGCTTAAAAAACGTGGATGTATTCAATTTTACCAGGCCGGAGGCCCAAAAATATACCGGGCTTGACAATTACCGGGAACTTTTAACCGGCGCGGATTCCATCCTTCCCAAAGCCGTAGGAAACACCCTGATATTTACCATCGCCTCGATTTTTTTCCAGTTTATTATCGGCTTTGCCCTAGCATTATTTTTCAACAAAAAATTCCCGGGGTGCAATTTTTTCCGGGGCATTGTTATGATTTCATGGCTCCTGCCGGTTACCGTGGTTGGCCTGCTTTTTAAGTTCATGTTTGCCACCACCGGGGGCATTATCAATCAGTTTCTCATGTTTCTGGGGCTTACCAACCGTCCGGTTGAATGGCTCCTGAACGGAGGAACCGCCATGGCGGCCATCGTTACGGCAAATATATGGATTGGCATTCCCTTTAATATGATTTTAATTCTTACCGGCCTTACCACTATCCCGGCGGAAATTTATGAAAGCGCAAGTATCGACGGCGCCGGCAAACTGCGGCAGTTATTCTTTATTACTATACCCATGATTAAACCGGCAATTATGTCGGTGCTTACGCTGGGTTTTGTGTATACCTTTAAAGTTTTTGATCTTGCCTGGGTTATGACCAAGGGAGGGCCGGTAAACGCCACCCAGCTTGTTTCAACCTATGCATACCGCCTGTCGTTTGAGGAATTGCTTTTTTCCAAAGGATCTGCCGCGGCAAATGTGCTGTTTATTATTTTGCTCGTAATGGGTTTCTTTTATATCCGTACCATTGATGACAGCGAGGTGATGTGATGAGGCAGGGCAAAAACGGTACATTGCGATATGTTCCCCACATGATCCTGGGCACGTGTATCTTTGTGGTACTCATGTTCCCCCTGTACTGGATGCTGGTTACCTCCCTTAAAACCCAGATAGAAATTTTTAACATTCCCACGCCGCTGTGGCCCAAAAATTTGACCATTGAATCCTACGTCAAACAGATGGCCGCCTCGTCAGATACATTGCAGGGTTTTAGAAACAGTTTAATCATTGCCCTGGGAGCGGCGGCGATTTCTACGGTGCTGGCAATTCCCGCAGCCTACGGCCTTGCCCGGTTCCGCTTTAGGGGCCGCAAGGTCTTTATTTTAACTTTTCTTATTACCCAGATGCTGCCTTCCACATTGGTACTTACCTCGCTGTATATTATGATGTCCCGGATGCACTTGCTAAACACCTACTGGGCGCCCATAATAGGAGACGCCACCCTTGGAATTCCATTTTCGGTGATTATCCTGCGGACGTATTTTATCTCCATACCGAAAGAGCTGGACGAAGCCGCCAAAATGGATGGGTGTACGGCATTGGGGGCATTTATACGGGTAATGCTGCCGATTGCCAAACCGGGCATTGCCGTTTCGGTGGTGTTTTCCTTTGTATATGCCTGGGGCGATTTGATATATGGCCTTACCTTTATTGTGAATCCGGTGATGCGTCCCATTACTTCCAGCATTTATAACTATGTGCAGCAGTATCAGACCCTTTGGAATTCTACTATGGCCTTCGGCATTGTGGCCATTTTCCCCGTAATTCTTATCTTCATTTTTATGCAGCGCTATATTGTAAGCGGTCTTACCAACGGTGCGGTAAAAGGCTAAAACGGCAAATTTCAAAATTCACAGGAGAAGGCCATGGACAGGTTAAATCAGATTCCGCTTTCTATGAAAGATATTGCCATTACCGATAGTTTCTGGAGCCCTTTTATGGAACGCATACGGACAAAGGTAATTCCCTACCAATGGGAGGCCTTGAATGACCGGGTTCCCGGCGCGGAACCAAGTTATTGTATGCGGAATTTTAAGCTGGCCGCGGAGTTGACCCACCCGGAATTGAATTACGGCGTCCCCAGGGATACCGGGCATGGGGGCATGGTGTTTCAGGACAGCGATGTGGCCAAGTGGATCGAGGCGGCGGCCTACTCTTTGGTGTGGAGCCCCGACCCGGAACTGGAAAAGAGCCTGGACGAAGCCATCGACATCATCTGCAGTGCACAGCAGGAAGACGGCTACCTGGACACCTTCTATATCATCAATGGCCTGGACAAACGGTTTACCAACCTAAAGGATAACCACGAACTGTACTGTTTTGGGCATTTTTTGGAAGCCGCGGCGGCCCATTACGAAGCTACGGGAAAAAGAAAACTGCTGGATGCGCTTATCCGGTATACCGAATGTATAGATAAACATATCGGCCCGGAAGAAGGAAAACTCCACGGTTACCCCGGCCACGAGATTGCCGAAATGGCCCTGATCCGGCTCTATGGGATCACCAAAAATGAAAAACACCTGGGGCTGGCGAAGTATTTTATCGACGAGCGGGGGAAAGCCCCCCTGTACTTTGAGGAAGAAACCAAACGGAACGGCAATGATTTCCACTGGAAAGACAGTTATATGCAATACCAGTATTACCAGGCGGGCAAACCCGTCCGGGAACAGCTTGTTGCCGAAGGGCACGCCGTGCGGGCGGTGTATCTTTATTCCGGCATGGCCGATGTGGCCCGGCTTACGGGGGATAAAAAGCTGCTGGAGGCATGCGAAGCCCTTTTTGCCAATATCGCCGGGAAGCAGATGTACATTACCGGTGCCATAGGACAATCCGCCTATGGCGAGGCCCTTAGCTATGATTACGATCTTCCCAATGATACGGTCTATGGTGAAACCTGCGCTGCCATCGGTCTGGCATTCTTTGCCCGGCGGATGCTCGAAATTGCCCCCAAGGGCATGTACGCCGATGTACTGGAAAAAACCCTGTACAATGGCATTATCAGCGGTATGTCTCTGGACGGCAGGGCCTTTTTCTATGTGAACCCCCTTGAAGCTCTTCCCGAGGCCAGTCTTAAAGATCGCAGAATGCGCCATGTTAAGATAGAGCGGCAAAGGTGGTTTGTCTGCGCCTGCTGTCCCCCGAACATTGCCCGGATCGTCTCTTCCCTGGGGGGCTACGTCCATTCCCTGAATACCGGTACCCTGTATACCCACCTGTACCTGGGGAACGAGGCCAAATTCACCGTTGACGGAAAAGAGGTTTCCCTTAAAACGGAAACCCGGTATCCCTGGGAAGGCAGGGTGGACATTACCTTTACGGCAGCATCCGGCGCTGCGTTCTTTACCTACGGTCTTCGAATTCCCGGCTGGTGCCGGTCGTATACGTTGGAACTGAATGAAGAAAAAATCGCCCCTGCGGTGCAGAACGGCTATGCCTTACTTAAACGCTCATGGAAAAGCGGCGACCGGATCACCTGCGTTTTCGATATGCCGGTGGTGCTTGTGGAAAGCAACCCCCATGTGCGGGAAAACCGGGGAAAGGCGGCGGTAATGCGCGGCCCGGTAGTGTACTGTCTGGAAGAAGCGGATAACGGCACAGAACTCTACCGCCTCCGTCTGGGAACCCCCGGCGCTTATTCCGTAACACACGAGAGGGACCTTCTGGAAGGAGTAACGGTTATATCCTTCGCCGGAACGCGCGAAAAGGACTGGTCAACGGATGTTTTATACCGCCCCCTGGACAAGCCCGCCCTGGAGGACAAGCCCCTCTGTTTTATCCCCTACTACGCGTGGGCAAACCGCGGCCCGGGCGAAATGACCGTGTGGGTAAACCGGTAACCGTTGAGGTTTACAGAAAATCTGTCCCCGGGATACCTGGTATTGACAAATTCGTGGAACCTGTCATACTGAAGGTATTCATCTACAAGCGAGGAGTAAAGAAAAGAATGAAAAAATTCTGTGTGTTATTAGCGTTTGCCATAACCCTGGGACCGGCGGTTTTTGCCGACGATGCCAAGGTTATGCCCATGATGGTAGGCCGGGTGTATGTGGCCCCCACCTATTCTTTTGCCCTGGGTTCCTACGATGGGGGCGCCAACTATACCAGTTTTGACGATACGCCGGGACTTCAGCTTTTTAATTTAAGCTTTGCCGTTGAATACGGGGTTATCGACTGGATCACCGCCGCCGTGCAGTGGGCTCCGGGCTGGACCGTCTGGTCCAATGCGGACAATCTGGCAAAATCGCGGCTGGAGCAACTCAACCCGGATCCAAGCGCCAATGTGAACGGCATGGCGGACCTTTTTGTGGGGGCGAAGATCCAGATTATGGGGGAAAAGGCGCCGGTAAAGTCCTCCATGTTCCGCCTTGCCGCAGGCCCCGGGGTGGTGGTTCCACTGCCGGGCCCCGATTTTGACGAAGAGGTTAGTAATTTAGTGAAGAGCGATGAAATGACCTTTACTAAAATGGACAACCACGTGTTTGCCGCGGGGCTTAGGCTGTACTTTGATTATATCATCAACGAGCACTTTTTTATTAACCTGTACAACGAAACTCTTTTTTATCCCTTTAAACAGGACCTGAACAAGGACGGCCCGAGCCTGGCAGCTACGAAGGCCAGGTTAATAGCTGGCGGACTAACAGCCTCAGAGATTAATAAAATTGAAGGGGAGGTGAACTACAAGTACCGGCTGACCTTTGAGGTGGAACCGGCCTTTACCACCCCCATTGCCAAGGGGATAACCCTAACCGCCAGCCTGCCCGTCAATTACCGGTTTATCCCCGCGTACGAGTATTCGGTTGATGTGCCCGCTACTTTATCTTCCTTCGCCGCCGTTGTTAACGGCGCACTGGCAAATGCCGGGCTGGACGAGGGGCAGGCTTCCCACGCCCTGAATGTTAAGCCCACGGTGGCGGTTTTCTTTACCAATACCCCCATGCCCTTGGAGTTCGAGCTGTACTACGATGTTCCCGTCCTGGGTAAAAACATCGCCGCCGCCCGGCATTCTGTTACCCTGATGGCAAAAATATATTTTGCCCTGCCGGGACGGCCCCAGTAGGGCCGCATAACGCAAAGGCCGCCTTTCGGGGCGGCTTTTTTTACGGACATTCCGTGGGGCTTGCCCCACGAAGGCTTATCCTGCGGATGCGCATTCACGAACGGACATTCGTAGAATAGCGGAACTGTACCGGGCCCTAAGGCCGGTGTAGGCTAAAATTCCAGATGCAGGTTTTCAAAGATACCCCTGGTTCCCGGCGGACCCTCTAAAATATAGTCAAAATACGGCAGCATAGGATGGTCCGGGTTATGCTTGCGGGCCTGTTCCCACAGCTTGTGCTTTTCTGAATCCGGCAAAGATGCAAGGAACACCCCGTTAAGCAGCATACGGTACAGGTTTTCAAGACTTTTTTTGTTCATTTTAGCCTCCGTTTAAACTATCGGCCCTTAAAGACAGGGGCTTAACGGAGTTTCGGGTTCTTTACGCATTACCCTCTGTTTTGGTACCCTATCAAACCTCTGCTGTTCCCCATGTTGGCTATTGCAATGTATTGGTCTCTTATGGTAGATTTTGAAAATACAGATCCGCTTAGAACATGGGGATATAGCTCAGTTGGTAGAGCGATAGGTTCGCAATCTATAGGCCAGGGGTTCGAATCCCCTTATCTCCAAAGGTCTTCATGCGCCCAATACCAGGAGCTTGTTGCGTTTCGCGCAAAAAATCCACAGGTGCAGCAGGATCCTAGGGGATTCGCCCCGGAACCTGTGCCGCTCCGCCGGGGTTCCACAGACCGGTCCCGGCATAGGCGCGGGATTGGAACCGCCGGCGGGGCTGCAACCGGCTTACGGAGGCCGCCATGAAACCCTTTCCCTTACACAAGGCCTTTACCTTTCTTGAACCCGGCCCGGTAATCTTGGTAAGTACCGCCGGCGGGGACTATCCCAACATCATGACCCTTTCCTGGACCATGGTGCTTGATTTTACCCCCCGGTTTGCCTTTCTGACGGGCCCCTGGAATTATTCCTGCCGGGCCCTTATCAAGCGCCGGGAATGTGTGATCGCCGTCCCCACCGCCGGTATGTCCAAAACCGTGGTGTCCATCGGCGCCTGTTCCGGGGCGAAGGTAAACAAATTTAAGAAATTTAAGCTTACGCCGCTTCCGGCAACATGCGTCGGCGCGCCCCTGATCAAGGAATGTTACGCCAACATAGAATGCCGGGTGGTGGACTATATTAAAAAACACGGTATCTTTGTTCTGGACGCTGTGGCGGCATGGATAGACGAAAGACGGAAAGAAACACGCCTTTTTCACGCCATAGGCGACGGCCGCTTTACTGTGGATGGGGAGAAGATTAGCCACCGGAGGATCATGCGGGAGAAACTGCCTGAGGGGGTGTAAGCCGCATAGAGAAAGGACGCGGCCTATCATCCGCTCTTGCTATATACTTCACCGGGTCCATTGACTATATTTTAATCATGACTATACGCTTTGATAAACTTATTAAAAATACGGGAATCGCTTTGGATATTATTGAAAAAGAACTGCTTGGCGCCGCCACACATCACGGCAAACGGGTGGCGGTTCTTGTGGACGCCATGGGCCGTTTTTTTGGATTGGACGACGGTACCCGTAAGAACCTTTCAATATGCGCCCTCTTCCATGACAATGCCCTGTCGGAATATATTCTCTCGGAACGGGCGGGCCTTGCACCCCATGATCCTTCAATGAAACTTCATTGCGAGCTGGGCCAGAAAAATCTTGAGGCCCTCTTGCCGGGCAATATTTCGGGCTATGTTCTTTATCACCATGAATGGGCCAACGGCCAGGGGCCCTTTGGCAAGCGGGAAGGAGAATGCCCCCTGGCAGCGGAACTTATCTGCCTGGCGGATGCCACCGATGTACGCCACCGGTACAACTGCATTGATCCGGATAAACTTCCGCAGTTAATCGATCGTATCAAAAACGACCGGGGTATTCATTTTACAAACAGGGCGGTGGAAGCCGCATGCACCGTTATTAATGAGGAACTGCTCCATTCCCTTAGCGATGATTGTATCCGGGAAGCTTTGGACCGGGCCATACCTCCCGAAGAGGTGGATATACAAAATACCATGATCATTAAGTTTGCCCTGCTTGTATCCCGCATTATAGATTACAAATCGGCTTTTACCCGGCGGCATACTGCACAGATTGCCAACAAGGCCTGGTATATGGGAAACTGGTATAAATGGAACGATGATCGTAAAGCACAGTTTTTTTTGGCCGCCTCTCTCCACGATCTGGGCAAACTTGCCATCCCCACAGAAATTCTGGAAAAACCCGGCGCCTTAACTCCCGGGGAATTCCTTATTATTAAAGATCATGTCAGGATTACCTGGGAATTGCTTAAAGATATAGAAGGGATGGAAACCATTTGCGATTGGGCTTCTAACCACCACGAAAAACTTGACGGTTCCGGATACCATGCGGGTAAAGGGGCGGATAAACTGGATTTCAATTCCCGGCTTTTGGCCTGTATCGATATATATCAGGCGGTTAGCGAAGAACGGCCCTACCATCCGGGACGGACGCACCGGGATACGATGGGAATTCTTTTTGACATGGCCGGGCGGGGCTTTATTGACGGCGGCATTGTTAACGATTTAAACATGGCCTTGCAGCCCTTTAACGGCGGGGATGTTCCGCTCCCGAAGATATTGGACTTGTTCAATACCCCGGTTGGTTATTGAACAAGTCTAAGCAAAATGCCCCGCATTTTGCTGTTTTTAAGCAACTCTATTCCGTTCTTTATAAAAGCCATGCCGGTAAATCCCATGGATTCCTGTACAAAGGATCCGGAACATGCTATAATTCCGGTACCGGCATGAATGTTGATGGAAAACATTATAGAACTATTTGGCTTAAAGAAAGCGACAACCGGGTTGTCCGGATAATAAACCAACAAGTCCTGCCTTTTAAATTTGAAATTCTCGATCTATGTACCTTAGAGGACATGCGCAGGGCTATTAAGGATATGTATGTCCGGGGGGCAGGGCTTATTGGCGCCGCCGCGGCCTATGGGATCTATCTTGCCGCGCTGGAAGCGGAAAGCTCCACTTTTGACCGGAGCCTTCTTGAAGCGGCGGTAATCTTAAAGAATACCCGGCCCACCGCAAGCAACCTGGCCTGGGCCGTGGATCGCATGCTTTCAAAGCTGCTTTATAGCTCCTGTGATATAAAAGAAAAAATTGAGCTTGCCAGGATCGAAAGCCAAAGGATAGCCGAATCCGGCGCCGAGGCCTGCCGCCATATCGGTCTTTATGGCCTTGAACTGATAAAAAAAATCGCCGCAAAAAAAAGTAAGGGGCCGGTACATATCTTGACCCACTGTAATGCGGGCTGGCTGGCCTTTGTTGATTACGGGACCGCCTTATCACCGGTCTATGCTGCCTTTGAAAACGGCATTAATGTCCATGTCTGGGTGGACGAAACACGTCCCCGCAACCAGGGCGCAAGCCTTACGGCCTGGGAACTTGGCGGCCACGGCATTCCCCATGATCTTGTGGCCGATAACGCCGGGGGCCACATGATGCAGCATGGCCTTGTGGATCTGGTTATTACCGGCGCCGACAGGGTTACCCGCCGGGGTGAC
>JAISOA010000008.1 GCA_031275945.1 Spirochaetaceae bacterium | reverse complement strand
TTACCCTGGGGGCAAACCAGGTGCAGGGCCAGGTATAGTCGGTACGCTTCCATAGCATATCCGAAACATTGTCCGGCAAGTTCACCGTCCAGCCTTCGGCAATTTGAGCTACAGGACCCAATCCTTTTACCATGTTAAGCCTGGTCATGGTAACGGGCATTTCCGCCCTGGTAAGGAACCGCGAAGAAAAACCGCCGCCCCTAAAATACCCCAGATCCGCCGCATTCCAGGTTGTTGCCGCCAAGCATGCCTTTTGATCCGCCTCGGTAAGGTCCCAGAAGGGCTTCATTACCCCCCTTCCCTCCGGATCTTTCATTTCCCCCGATGCGTCGATACAGGCCGCGCCGGAATTGATCAGGTGGATAAACCCCCCGGCTTCCTTTGCCTTTCCGCTAAGCTCGTACGCGGCGGCTTTTTTAAGCGCCTCGGGGCTCCAGTAGGTCCTGACATCGGCAAAAATTTGGGCACGCCCGGTTAAGAGTTTTCCAAACAACATGCCAGCGCCGTTGAGGGTATCGTTTTCTGTGGCCAGAATATAGGGCTCCCTGGCCCCTTCCCAGTCAAAGGAGGAATTTAAAAGGGATTCGGGGAAATCACAGTTCGGGTAAAAATCGGTCCACTGCCGCTGTCCCTGGAAACCCCCGGCAATGGCATTATGGCCGGCCCGTTCTTCCTCAAAGCCTTCGGGCAGCTTGGGATTGCCGTTAAAAAGATCCTTGATGATGCACATCATCTTAACCAGAAATTCCCAGGACTTTTCTTTTTCCGCGGAGGATTTTTGCATCTCCGCGGGGTTCTTGTCAAATCCTTCTTTACAATGTTCTTTGGTCCAGGCCAGAGCTTTTTTGAATTCGGCTTCGTCGTAGATGCCGTTTTCTATCCGGCGGATAATCTCAACTTCATCGACGCTTTCAACCCTCATACCCAGATATTCTTCAAAAAATTCGGGATTGATGATTGAACCGGCGATTCCCATACAGATGGAACCTATCTGCAGGTAACTTTTTCCCCGCATGGTGGCGGCCGCCAGGGCGGCGCGGCCAAACCGCAGTAGTTTTTCCGTTACATCCGGCGGGATCTCCGTATCCTGGGCATCTTGAACATCCCGTCCATAGATGCCGAAGGCGGGAAGGCCCTTTTGGGCATGGGAGGCCAGTACCGCCGCCAGATAGACCGCGCCGGGCCGTTCGGTACCGTTAAATCCCCAGACCCCTTTGATAGTCAAGGGATCCATATCCATGGTCTCCGAGCCGTAACACCAGCAGGGAGTAAGCGTCAGGGTAATATCCACCCCTTCCCGCCTGAATTTATCGGCGCAGGCAGCGGCTTCCGCCACGCGCCCTATGGTAGAATCGGCAATGACAACCTGAACCGGATCTCCGTTGGAGTACCGCAGATTTTTTTCAAAAAGCGCCTTTGCCGCCTTTGCCATATTCATGGTTTGATTTTCCAGGGATTCCCGGACCTTTAAGGGACCCCGCCGTCCGTCGATGACAGGCCGGATTCCAATCCTGGGATACGCTCCCCTATAACGATTTTGTGCCATTTTTTTCCTCCTCATGACGAATAATAGTTACCGGAAGCCGTGTAACGCGGCCTCCGTATGTTTCCTGCGGGAAAGATCCAGATTTTTTTTCGGTGATCCCTTCGATGATCTTTGCGCAGGCGGATCTGCCCATCTCAACGGCGTTCTGAACGGCTATGTAACGGCAGGCCGGCAGAAAAGGGGTGTACTCCGAGGTATCAAAACCGGCTATTACCGCCTGGACCCTGGTTCCCAAAAGGTAGCGTTCCATTCCCAGGTGGACCAGCAGGTTTACCGCCACCATCGCCTCAGGCGGATTGGGACTTTCCAAGACAGTCTTCATTCGCCGGTATCCGTCCTGTACCTCCATGCCGCCCAGGCAAATCCACTCCGGCTCGGGAACTATCCCTGCTTCCGCCAAAGCCCGGGCAAAGCCGGAAAGCCGCTCCCGGGCGGTGGATACGGTAATATCCCCCCCCACAAAAGCGATACGCCGGTATCCGTCGTCAAGAAGGGCTCTGGTAAGATCAAAAGCCCCCTTTTCGTTGTCCGAGGCAATGGCGTCCACATGTGCCCCCTCGGCAAGCCGGTCTACCAATACGACCGGTACCCCCCGGTCCGCTATGGCCTGAAGATGATCCCCCCTGGAGCCCGCCGGTATAACCACCATGCCGTCAACGCCCCGGTCTGCCAGCATGGTAATCCGCCTTTTTTCCACCTCCGTGGAGTTGCCGGAAGAAGCCAGAAGCATGGTATATCCGTCGGTAATCAATTTTTCCCCCATTCCTTCCGCCACGTCCATAAAAAAATTGTTCGCCAGTTCGGGAACAATAAAGGCCACGGTCATGGTAGACTTGGTTTTAAGGCTCCGGGCAATAAAATTTGTCCGGTATTCAAGGCTTTCCGCCGCCTTAAGTACCCTTGTTCTGGTTCCTTCCGCCACCCCTTTGGTCCCCTGCGCAAGGGCCCGCGAAACGGTTGCTGTGGAAACTCCGGCTAAGGTTGCTACATCACGGATCGTTTTTCCCATCGCAGCCGTCCCCCAACAATGTAAACGTTTACAATGTTTTTTGGAGCGGAATTACCCCCTTTTTCAAAATGACGTTGCCGTATGGCACCGTTTCGCCGGACATAACTACCGCATAGGCTTTTTTGCACCGTTCGTAAAAGGCAAACCGTTCCATCCGTTCCGTCGCTGGGGTTCCGGGCCAGCGCCGGTCTATGACGGCGCGGAAGGATGTTTCTACCGAAGGATCAAGCTCGTCCCCCGGAACGGGCTGCATCATGATGACCGGATGGGGAACATAGCTATCCAGGTTGATTAGAGCCAGGATCCCCTCTAAAAGCGCCGGTATTTTAATCCCGTCGGCCCGGATCACCCGGGAATTAAAGGTATTTCCCGGAAAAAAGGCGTCTCCCAGGACCAGTTCATCCCCGTGACCCATGCGAAACAGCGCATCCAGAAGTTCGGGACTTATAACAGGATCAATGCCGATTATCATAGTTCCTCCGGTCATATCCAGGCTGCGGCACGACGGGCCGCAAAGTTTCCCGGTTGTAGAAAAAAGTATACTAAAAGTATCAACCCAAAAGTATGATCTGTCAACAAAAAAATGTAATCGTTTACATTTTTTTGTTGAAATTTCCCTTTTTTCTCCAAAATTTAATCCTG
Source organism: Spirochaetaceae bacterium (assembly GCA_031275945.1). GTDB lineage: Bacteria > Spirochaetota > Spirochaetia > Treponematales > Breznakiellaceae > JAISLT01. Next base: position 15,465 of record JAISOA010000008.1, on the reverse strand, counting down.
GCGGGGAATATAAGACAAAAAAAGATGGGTATCTTGTCATATGACGGCAGGGACCGGGGTATAAACTTTTCACGGTAAAGCGTTTTTCTCTTGACAGGCCGGCGCCTTAGTTGGTATGGTAGTAGTGACCGGGTTTGCAAAGAGTGCGACGAAAGGTCCTTTGGGGCCGGAATTATGCGGGAATAGCTCAGTGGTAGAGCGCCACCTTGCCAAGGTGGATGTCGCGGGTCCGACTCCCGTTTCCCGCTGGAAACGCATTAAAACACCCATCGGCGCTTTTAACACTTTTTATAGAAACCTGTTGGGCGGGTTTTTTGCACAGGCGCCTTTGACGCCCTTCATGCAAAAAATCCCGGTTACCGGGGCTCCGGTGGAAGTTTGTAAGGTATAGAAATTCACATCCGTAAATTATTGGACTTGTTCAATAACCCGGTTGGTTATTGAACAAGTCTAAGCAAAATGCTCCGCATTTTGCTGTTTTTAAGCGGTTGTTGTTTAAAAACTGAAGTTTTTAAACAACTCTATTATACGATTTTATGAGCGAAGTGCGACAAGCTCCTAGACCAAGCCGCGTTCTGCGGCAATCCGCACGGCGTCGGCGCCGTTAAGCGCCCCCAGTTTTTTGTACAGCAGTTTCATTGTGGTTTTAACCGTTCCAATAGAAAGTTCTTCTTTTCCCGCTATTTCTTCCCAGGTACAGCCCTTGGAAAGATCCGCCAGCATAAGCTTTTCCCGTCTGGCAAGGAATATCCGGGTGTTTTTTCCGTCTTTATGATATTTTTTTATCATGGAAATTTTTTTGGCATATGCCGAAGACCGGCTTCGGATTCTCTCCAGCCATTTCCGGGGGACAGGGTATGATTCATCTTCCAGAGCTGCTCCCAAAAGAAGCCGCATGTCCTCCCCCAGTTCGATAAAAGGCATGTCCAGGGAGTTAGGGACGGAAACCTCATAGGCCGTTTTTAGGATCTCCACAGCGTCTTTCCGGTCTCCACGGTGGTACCGGCTTACCGCTTCCAGGGCTTCCATCTCCAAAAAACCCAGCATATAACTTCCTAGGTTTTTTTTATGCTCTTCGTTGGTAAGAATTTCCACCACCGCGTCATACCGTTTTTCCGCAAAAAAGCACTTTGCCTTTACCAGGATCTCCAGATGGTTAAATAGGGAATTTAATTCCCCTTCCTCGAATTCACGTAAAAGCCACTGGGCAAGCCGGTCCGGCTCTCCAATGTGGGCGTAAAACCATCCGGTAACAATGTCATGGTTGGCATGGCGGTTTAAATATCCGGTAACGGCAAGCTGCGCCTCTAACTGCCTTAAAATTTCGCTAATATCCTGATAATTTCCCCCATGAAGCAGAATCCGAAGCAGAAAAAAAAGCCCTCGGTTTTCTGTTTCGTACTGACCCTTTTCCCTGGCCTTAAACACCCCCCGGCGGGCAAACTGTTCGGCGCCGTTAAGGTTTCCCCTAAAGTAGGCTAGTTCGGCATAGGCCAGATCGTCCATACCGTAGAGGAATCCGTCAAGCACATTGGTCGCATGGGGAACCGCCGCGGCAAAGGCCCGGATGGCCCGCTCAAATTCCCCGGGCTCCGCAGGATGGGGAATTTGGCTTACATAGGAAAGTACGCTGGTTTTGGTAACAAGCCCCTGCTTTTCCCAGGGATTACGCATGTGATAATAATTTGCCCGGATATAATTATCAACCCCAAAATAATTCCGGGTATAACGGCACAGAATAAGCGAAAGGCTTCCCAGACTGGTGTAACATTCCGAAAGTATATGGGAACTTAGGGGACTTGGCGGCAGGGTCTCAAAATGTGCTATGGCTTCTTTTAATTCCGCGGCGGAATCGTCAAAGCGTCCCAGGTTAAGGAGTAGCTGGGGCCGTACAACATAACGAAGGATAAGAAAATTCTCGTCCCCGCCGTCCCTGTCCGGGGCGGTATACAGGTCGTTAAGAATGTCCAGTAAGGAAGATGCGGTGGCCCTTGCCATTATTCGGGGAAAAAGGGAAATAAGATCTACCAGCCCCTGGTAACTGCGGGCCCGGACCAGGTGGATGGCCGCATCGGTGTAGAGGTTGTTTTGCACGCACCATTTGGCAATGTGGAGAGACGTTTCCTTAAGATCCTCACCGGTCAGGTCCTTTTGTTTTTCCCGCAGATAATCCAGAAAAATTCTGTGTACCCGGTACCCGTTAAGGTAGCTGTCAAACCAAATAAAGGAACTGAATTTTCCCATTTCTTCAATTACCATCTGCCGGGGCGCCAACAGCTCCAGTAGATCCCGGGGCCACCGTTCAAGCAGGGAAAGTTCTACCAAGAATTTTTTAGCGTCGCCGTCCATTTTTTGATACGCGGTATCCACCAGGTTCCGGACCATACCGGTATTGAGCAGCCCCCGGGTATATGACTCTTTTCGTTTCTCCATTTCCCCCGCAAGAAAATTTACCGCCAGGGCCCAGCCTTCGGTATCATGGTGGATGTCCTGCAGTTCCTGTTCAGAAAGAAGGATCTTCCTTTGGCGAAAGAGCGCCTCTATTTCCAGTTTATTAAACCGCAGTTCATCGGCGCTTATCCTAACCAGGTGACCCTTGGACATAATCGGAATGGTATTAAAAGCCGGTTCGTGGCGGCAAATAAAGATAAACGTATACTGGGCAATGGGGCCCGCCAGAATCCGTTCCATCAATTCCCAAACCGGCTTTGCCTGGATCACATGAAAGTCGTCAAACACCATCACATAGCTTTTTCCGGCGATCATCTCCCCTTCAAGTACCGCAAGATGATGATAAATCAGCCGGCCCGTATCGGGGAAACCCATATCCGCCATGCTTTTTCCCACCCGGGGATTAAGCAATCCGATGGATTTAGAGATGTTTTCCCAAAAATGTCCCGGATGATTATCCCGCGGGGAAAGCTGTACCCACACCGTATGTTCCGGCCGTTTAAGCAAGAAAGAAGACACCGCATAGGTTTTGCCGTACCCTTCCCCGGCGGTTATGATTATTACAAAACTTTTTAGGGACTGTTCCAGAATACGATCCACCCGTTCCCTTTGCAGGAATTCGCCCGGTATTACCGGTGACAGGGGCAGTTTTATATTTTTATTCACTACCGGCGGTTTTTGTACTGTTTTGTACTGCATTAGAATAGTTTGCAGCCTCCGTTTTTTATATATAGAGTTGTTTAAAAACTGAAGTTTTTAAACAACTCTATTATTTTTCTCTATTTACAAAGATCTGTCAACGGTATAAACATCTTTGTACTCCTAAGCATAAAAAATATGCCTTATTTTTTCCATTTGGGTGTGATATGCGTAAATTCTTTTTATAGTGTTTAAAAACGGTGATAAAAAAAATAGAATCCCTGCGCCTGGCGGCATACCCGGAAAAACCCCATAACGATACGGCTCGAACCATGCGCCGGAAGTCCTCGCCGCAGCGCCGGTACAAAAAACGTCTTAGGTTTGTAAAAAAAACACCTCCCCAAAGTTATCTGTACCATCCTCTGGACAAAGAGCGGGCTTTTTTAGCGGCCCTGCGCCGGCGGGATATGAATATAGCCAAAAGGATCCTGGACGGATTTTTAGCCTCCTTTCGCAGATCCGGTCCCGGTACATTAAGTCTTACCCGGTACCGGGCCGTGGAACTTATTGTACTGCTGTCCCGGACAGCCCTAGGGACGAACAAGGATCACTTCATGCCGGAAGAAAACAACCGGTATATACGCCGCATTCAGAAAGCCCGGAACAACGAAGAACTTACGGCCCTGCTTAACCGCTTTGCAAAAAAGAGGGGAGCCCATATTTTTTCTCTACCCAACCCCCGCAGGGGTTCCCGTGACAACCCGCATAATTGACAAAGCCCCGGCCATGGTGTATATTTTTTTATTGTCATGCGGTTAAACCGGCGAGAGTGGTGAAACTGGTAGACACGCCAGACTTAGGATCTGGTGCCTTTGGCATAGGGGTCCGAGTCCCCTCTCTCGCATACATACGAGGGAACCCAACTTACACGAGGAAGACTGTGACCATAAACAAAGAAACAACCCGGCTGGAGCATTCGTCGCTTAGAATGACCCTACGGGTAAACAAGGAGGATGTCCGTTCCTGGTACAATGAATTGCTGGACGAATATGTTAAATCTTCCGCCATTCCCGGTTTTCGCCGGGGAAAAGTTCCCCGGGATATACTGGAACGGAAATTCGGCGCCGCCTTTAAGCAGGAAGCGTTAGGAAAGATCATAGGCAAGACCGTGCAGGAAGTTTTTGCCGGCGACGATATTCCCCGGGAAGACAAACCCCTTCCCTACGCCGATCCCCAGCTTGAGGGCGAACCGGTGCTGGATTTTAACGAGGACCTTTGTTTTTCCATTGTGTACGATGTCCTTCCCCAGGTTACCCCGGGTCCCTGGAAGGGCCTGGAAATAGAAGTACCGGCGGCAGCGGTAAACGAAGAAGACATAGACCGGGAATTAGAAGAAATTCGGGACCGATCCTCCGTTGTGCTGGACCGGGATGACGGGGATGGCGCCGTCATGGGGGATGTGGTTACCGTCGACTACTGCGAGCTTGAGGGCCGCAGCCCCATCCCGGGAACCGAACGGCAGGATTTTGTGTTTACCCTGGGAAGCGGGTACAATATATACCAGTTTGACGACCAGCTTATAGGTATGAAGAAGGGCGAAATTAGGGATATTACCAAAACCTTTCCGGATACCTATACCTATAAGGACATGGCGGGAAAAACCCTTACCATCCGGGTTACCCTTAGGGCCCTCAAAGAAAAAAAATTGCCGGATTTGAACGACGAACTTGCCCAGGATGTGGACGAAAAATACCAAACCCTGACGGATCTTAAAAACAGCATCCGGGATCGGCTTGGCAAGTCCCTGGACAGCCGAATCCGGGAAATTACCGTTTCAAAGATCCTGGAAAAGGTACTGGAAACAACGGCCATCAGCCTTCCTGAATCCATGGTCCGTCTGGAACTGGATTCCCGGTTTAGGAACCTTGCCCGGCGTTTTAATATCAACCTTAACGAACTTATGGATAATTTGACAAAAACAGGCCAGGATCCGGAAAAAATGCGGGAAGAATGGCGACCCGAAGCGGAACGGGCCTTAAAAACCAGGCTTATCGTAGAAACCTTAATAGAAGAACTTAAGCTGGAAGCGTCGGAACAAGATATGGATGAAGAAATTAAAAAACAGGCGGCCCTTCCCGACGCTCCTGAGGACATTGAACAGTACTACAAACAGGAACAGGTCCGGGAGTACCTTAAAGAGGATATTAAGGAGCGCAAGCTCTTTGACCTGCTTATCGCGGAAAATAAGATTAAGAAGGGGAAGAAGAAAACATACCTAGACCTTATGGCAAATAAGGAATAAACTACGGTGGAGACTGAAGTATACTCCATAAACGTGGGTTTGCCAAACAGGGAATCGGCTAATTCCTTGCCCGGCAAGCAATTACAATCGGCAACTTCAGGCATTCGCAGAATGTCTGGAAATAAAGAGGCCTTTTTTACGTCAAGCCCCCGGGACGGTGGTTTTGTCCCGGCTTGTGGGCCTGGCCCGGGAAGGTCAGCGGGAGCGGCTATGAGTAACATCCTTCCTCATGTATTTGAACAAACCGGCATGGGCGAACGGTTTTATGATATTTATTCCAGACTTCTTTCGGATAGGATCGTTTTTCTTGACGGGGATATTATGGACCTTACCGCCGATCTGGTGGTGGCCCAGCTTCTGTTCCTGGACGGTCAAAATACCGAAAAGGACATTAACTTGTACATTAATTCCCCCGGGGGCTCGGTTACCGCGGGGCTTGCCATCTACGACACGATTCAACATGTAAAATCCAATGTCCAGACCATCTGTCTGGGTCAGGCTGCCAGCATGGCGGCCCTGATCCTCTGTTCCGGTTCCCCGGGAAAGCGGCTGGTCCTCCCCTCCTCCCGGGTCCTGATACATCAACCCTGGGGGGGCGCCCAGGGCCAGGCCGCCGACATAGGCATCCAGGCCAGGGAGATCCTGCGGTTAAAAAAGATCACCATTGATATTTTTGCCCTCCACACCGGCAAGGAGCCGGAACAAATTACCCTTGATATGGAACGGGATTTTTATATGTCCGCGGAAGAAGCGGTGAGCTACGGAATTGCCGATAAGGTATTAATAAGGGAAAAACATGGCGCGACTTCGTAACGGCTATGGTAACGGGGAACGCTCCTGCTCTTTCTGTGGAAAAAGCGCCGACATGGCCCGGCGGCTTATTGCGGGCCCCAACGACGTATTTATCTGTGACGAATGTGTGGAGGTCTGCAGAAAAATTCTTTCTGACGAAGAACAGGATCTTACCGCCCAGTTTACAGGAGACATTCCGACCCCCAAGGAAATAAAAAAATATCTGGATCTTTTTATCATAGGCCAGGACGAAGCAAAAAAGGCCCTTTCCGTGGCGGTGTACAACCATTACAAGCGCATTACCAATCCCCTAAAAGATCCAGAGGACGTGGAAATCGAAAAGTCTAATGTCCTTCTAATCGGTCCCACGGGAACGGGAAAAACCCTGCTGGCCAAGACCCTGGCAAAAAAACTTAAAGTGCCCTTTGCCATTGTGGACGCCACCACCCTAACGGAAGCCGGCTATGTGGGAGAGGATGTGGAAAACATCCTTCTTAAGCTTATACAAAATGCCGGGGGTAATATTGCCTCGGCGGAACGGGGAATCGTATACATCGATGAAATCGACAAAATAGCCCGGAAGGGGGAAAATGTTTCCATTACCCGGGATGTATCCGGCGAGGGAGTCCAGCAGGCCCTGCTTAAAATCATAGAGGGAACCATCGCGTCGGTACCCCCCCAGGGAGGGCGGAAGCATCCTAACCAGGAGATGATCCGCATTGATACCACCAATATACTTTTTATCTGCGGCGGGGCCTTTGTGGGGCTGGATAAGTTCATAGAAAAACGGGTGGTTCAGCACCCCATGGGATTTGGGATGGATATAAAGGACAACAGGGAACGGAGCCTGCGGGAACTGTATGCGAAACTTCACCCCGACGATCTTATCCACTTTGGCATGATTCCGGAATTTATAGGGCGCCTTCCCATTGTGGTAAGCCTGGAAGAACTAAAACTCGAAGACCTAAAACGGATCATCACGGAGCCAAAAAACGCCATCGTTAAACAGTACCAGGCATCCTTGGCCATGGATAATGTAAAGCTGGAATTTACCGACGGGGCAATCAACGCCATTGCCGGTACGGCGATTACACAAAAAACCGGTGCCCGGGGGCTGCGGGCCATTGTGGAACGGCTTATGACGGACATTATGTTTGAAATACCCTCCATGGAGGGAAGCAAGCAGGTTATTATTACCCAAGATACGGTAGAAAAAGCCGAAAGTCCCGAAATCGTTCCGGTCCAGAAAAGTGCATGAAATATGAAGGTGTTTCAAAGCTCCTGTCCGCTATAACCGGCAGACAGAGAAGCGAAGAATTTCCCCTCCTTCCCCTTCGCGAACTGGTTATTTTTCCCCAAACCATCGTCCCCCTGTACGTTACCTACAAAGCGGGCATTAACGCCATTGAAGCCGCGGGAAAGAACAATACACGGTTCTTTGCCGTTCCCCTTAAAAGTCCCCCTTCGATTCCGGTGGAAACGCCGGATCTGCCGGTCTTGTACGGCCTGGGCACCGTAGTTAGGATGGTTCAGCATCTAAAACTTCCCGACGGAAGCTGCCGGGCGGTGTTCCAGGGGGAATACCGGGGCAGACTTCTATCCCTGACCAGGAACGGAGTCTACGCCAGGGTAACGGTGATGCCCCTGGAATTACCGGAGGAAACGACGGCCCCCGGCCCGGAACGGCTTGCCCTGATCCGGGCCGTACAAAAGGCTTTTATCCGCTATGCGGAATATTCAAGGCGGGTCAGCACGGAAACCCTCTCGATGACCGATAAGACGGACAATCCTGAACAACTGTGCAATATTATTGCCAACGCTCTGTCCGTTAAAACCGACAAAAAGGTGCTGCTGCTGGATCATACGGACCCAGACCGGCGGCTGGAATGTGTGCTGGAAACGCTGGAATTGGAAAACGAAATCCTGGGCATTCAAAAAAATATTTCCGTGAAAGTCCGGAACCGGATGGAAAAAAACCACCGGGAATTTATCCTGCACGAGCAACTGCGGGAAATCAACAAAGAATTAGGAAACGGCCAGGGACAGGATGAATTTGCGGAACTGGAAAAAGCGATTCGGGACCGGGACCCGGGAGAAGAGGTACTCCTTAAAACCGGAAAAGAACTTGCCCGGTTACGGAAGCTTCAGCCTTTTTCCCCGGAAGCGGGGGTACTTCGGGGCTATCTTGAATGGATAGCGGATCTTCCGTGGAAGGCCGCCGATGATTTTACCGGGCCCACAGCACCGTCCGGCGAAGACCGGGGATCGCCGGGGGGGCCGGCAAAGGCCGAAACGTTCCGGGGGACGGAAATTCTGGTGGAGGCGGAAAAGATCCTGGAGACGGATCACTACGGCATGGAAAAGGCCAAGGAACGGATCCTGGAGTTTATCGCCATCCAGGAACTGTCGGGAGGGGAAAATAAGCCCGTCAAAGGGCCGATCCTCTGTTTTGTGGGCCCCCCCGGAACGGGAAAAACAAGCCTGGGAAAATCCGTGGCCCGGGCCTTGGGCCGGCGCTTTGTGCGGATCTCCCTTGGGGGCGTTAGGGACGAGGCGGAAATCCGGGGTCATCGAAAAACCTATGTGGGAGCCCTGCCGGGAAAGATTATCCAGTCCATGCGCCGGGCCGAAACGGTTAATCCGGTTTTCCTGCTCGATGAAATCGATAAGCTTTCCAGCGATTTCCGGGGGGACCCCGCTTCGGCCCTGCTGGAAGTACTGGATCCGGAGCAGAATAATACCTTTACCGATCATTACCTTGAAGTACCCTATGATCTATCCCGGGTTCTGTTCATCGCCACGGCTAATTCCCTCCATACCGTCCCCTTTCCCCTGCTGGACCGGATGGAGCTTATCGAAATCCCCGGCTACGGGGAACGGGAGAAACTTGCCATCGCCAAGCGTTTTTTAATCCCCAAGGAACTGGAAGAAAACGGATTGGGAAAGGCCACCGTACGGTTTGAGGATGACGCGATCCTGCGGATCATCCGCCACTGGACCATGGAATCGGGAGTCCGGGGGCTTGAACGGGAAATAGCCCGGTGCGCCAGAAAGCTGGCCCGGAAGGCGGTGGAAAGCGGCTATACCGCCGGTGAAGAGCCGGCGTTCAAGACCATAGGAAACTACAAAAAAACCGTCAAAACCGGAGACCTGGAAAAGCTGCTGGGTCGCCGCAAATACAAACAGGATCTGGGGTTTATTAAAGAAGAACGGGTTGGGGTTGCCTACGGCCTTGCCTGGACCGAAACCGGGGGAGCCATACTGCCGGTGGAAACCAAAAGCTACGAGGGAGGCGGGGAATTAATAATCACGGGAAATTTGGGAGACGTGATGAAAGAAAGCGCCCGGATAGCCCTTTCTTACCTGCGTAGCGAGCAAGGGGCTTTCCGGTTCTTGGTGAAGGATATCGGTAAAACGGATTTTCATATCCATATACCCGAGGGGGCAATCCCCAAAGACGGGCCTTCGGCGGGTATTACCCTGGCTTCGTCCCTGCTTTCCACCCTCTGCGGCAAAGCACCCCGGGCAGGGATCGTTATGACCGGGGAACTGACCCTGACGGGCCGGATACTTCCCGTCGGGGGCCTTAAAGAAAAGGTACTGGCGGCCATCCGGAGCGGCATGGACAGGGTATTGTTACCCGCCGAAAACCTGGAGGACTGGACTGAATTGGACAAGGATATCCGGTCTTCCATAGAAGCGGATTTTATCGACAGCGCCCGGGAGGCTTTTAAACTGCTCTTTAACGAAACAATTTACAGTCCCCGTCCGGCGAAAAAACGGGGCCGGAAGATCCAGGGCCCGTAGGTCCCCGGAGGAGCCAAAAAACGGTGTCCCTTGCCTTGACAGCCCTTCACAGGGCCTATATGCTGTAAACACGAGAGATTAGCTCATCTGGATAGAGCGTCAGCCTCCGGAGCTGAAGGTGGCAGGTTCGAGTCCTGTATCTCTCATTGGACTTGTTCAATAACCCGGTTGGTTATTGAACAAGTCTAGGCAAAATGCTCTGCATTTTGCTGTTTTCAAGCGGTTGTTGTTTAAAAACTTCAGTTTTTAAACAACGCTATTTTCTTAATCTTAACATAGATCATGATGCAAAGAAACGACAAGTATGGGACGGCTTTCGTCCTTTATAAAAAATCTGTTTGGATGTAAAAGTGGAACCTATTGTTTTAGCTTCCAGTTCCCCGAGGAGGCAGGAATATTTTAGATTGTTGGGGCTTCCGTTTAATATTATGCCTTCCCGGGTGGAAGAGGTGCCGAAGCCGGGGCAAAGTCCAAAGGAGTATACCCGGCATATGGCACTTAAGAAGATCAACAGTATCCTCGAACAGCTCCAGGGCCGCATTCCCCAGTGGATTTGCGGCGCCGATACGGTAATCTCCATCAACCGGGAATTGCTGGGAAAGCCCCGCGACCGGGGCGAGGCCAGGGTCATGCTGGAAAAACTCCAGGGCAGGGAACACAGGGTTTCTACCTCCGTGGCTCTCTTTAACGGGAAGAACCAGACCACCGACTGCCGGACCGTGGAGTCCCGGGTATGTTTTGTATCCCTGTCGGAACGGGAAATTGAGTGGTATATTAATACCGGGGAATGGCAGGGGGTTGCCGGATCTTACAAAATTCAGGGACTGGGGGGCTGTTTTATCTCTTCCATCAGCGGCTCCTACAGCGCCGTGGTGGGCTTGCCCATGCATGAATTTTATATTATGCTCGTAGACAACGGCTACCAATACGCCGTTTAAACGCGGCACATACGTGCCGCGGTAACTTCCTCCCGGCTTTAAGCCCGCAGGTCTTACCGGGAGAGATATAGAGAAGGTTAACCGGTCGCAGAACCGTGCATGAGCATGCCGTCCGAACACGTGTTTCACACTTTTTTGGACGCCCTGCCATAAGGCGGGTACAGGCCGGGTCCAGGAGGAAAACGTGGCAGTAGTCACCATGAAAAGCCTGCTTGAATCGGGGGTCCACTTCGGTCACCAGGTAAAACGCTGGGATCCGCGGATGAAAAAATACATCTTCGCGGAACGGAACGGAATTCACATCATCGATCTGCAAAAAACGATCCAGTCAATCAAGGACGCCTACGAAGCGGTGCGAAAAACCGTGGCGGCAGGAAAGACCGTACTTTTTGTGGGCACAAAAAAACAAGCCCAGCATGCCATACAAAAAGAAGCGGAACGTTGCGGTATGTTCTATGTAAACAACCGTTGGCTGGGCGGCATGCTTACCAACTTTGTTACTATTAAAAAATCCTTGCTCCGTCTAAAAAAGCTGGAAAAGATGGAAGTAGACGGTTCGTTTGAAAACCTGACAAAAAAAGAAATTGCCGCCCTGGGACATGAACGGGATCAGTTGCAAAAAAACCTGGCGGGCATTAAAGAGATGAAGGAACATCCCGGGATCCTCTTTATTATTGACACCCGGAAGGAATTTATCGCGGTAAAAGAAGCCAGGCGCATGGGCATACCCATTGTGGCGGTGGTGGATACCAACTGCAACCCCGAGGGCATAAACTATCCTATTCCGGGCAACGACGACGCCATTAGGGCCATTACGCTTTTTACCCAGATTATCGCCAACGCCGTGGTAGAGGCGGACAATGAAGCGGGACTTAAAATTATTGAAACCCTGGGCGATGAAGAGGAAGATATGGCGGGGCTGATGAACGATGTGTCCGTAAAGGAAGAGGACCGGGAAATCGACATCGAATCCTACACCCCCGAAGCGGAAACAAAAAAAGAAGAAGCCCCCCCGGGAGACGAGGACGATGATCTTCCCGTGGATATGGACAAAGTGTACGAGGAAAAAATCTAAAGAGGAGTTTACGGAAAGATGGCTGAAGTTACTGCGGCGGATGTTAAAAAGCTTCGTGAAAAAACCGGGGCGGGAATGATGGAATGTAAAATCGCCCTGGTTGCCGGCGGCGGCGATTTTGCCGCCGCCGAGAAGATCCTTAAAGAAAAGGGCCTGGCGGCGGTAGAAAAGCGGGCCGGCAAGGCCGCCAACGAGGGAAAGATCTTTATTACGGCTGTACAGGCCAGGGCCGTGCTGGCGGAAATAGCCTCGGAAACGGACTTTGTAGCCCGAAGCCCGGATTTTACCGGCCTGGGAACGGCGCTTACGGAACGGGCCCTGGAAAAGGGGTATTCACAGCCCAACGAAGAACTTAACGGCATGGTTACGGAACTGGCAACGAAGATCCGCGAAAACATGACGCTTAAACGGCTTAGGGCCGTTGAGGCGGCTCCCAATGAATACCTAACCCACTATATCCACGGAGACGGGGCCATTGGGGTGGTGGTAAAAATCGCTTCGGATAAGCCGGAGATCTTTACAAACGGGGAATTTAAATCCTTTGCCTTTAACCTGGCTTTACATATTGCGGCCTTTAATCCCCTGGTTCTTTCCCGGGACAAGGTGGAACCGGCATGGCTTAGAGAACAGGAGAATATCTTCCGCAAACAAATGGAAGGGGACGATTCGTTTAAGGACAAACCGGCCGCCGTGACGGAAAATATCCTTAAGGGCAAGGTGAATAAATTCCTTAAAGAGATATGCCTTCTCGATCAGGGCTACGTTAAAGACGAAAAAATCAGCGTAGCCCGGGCTTTGGAAGAAGAGGGAAAGAAAACCGGCGCCAAACTGAGTATTTCCGACTATGTATACTATAAGGTAGGTTCCGGCGATGCATAGTACCATAGCGGCCTGTGAAGAACGGATGAAAAAGACCCTGGCCGGTCTGCGGGAAGATTACGCTGCCCTGCGGACCGGCCGGGCCTCCTCCTCCATTTTTGATAAGATCCGGTTTGATTACTATGGTGAAAAAACGCCCCTGAATCAGGCGGCTACCATTTCCACCCCCGAAGCCCGGTTGGTGGTGATCCAGCCGTGGGACAAAAGCCTTATAGGGGAAATAGAAAAAGCCATCCGTACCTCGGAGCTTTCCTTAAATCCGTCAAATGACGGAAAAATAATCCGTATTGCTATTCCCCCCCTAACGGAGGAACGGAGGAAAGACCTGGAGAAGCAGGCCAAGGTCCAGGCTGAACAGAGCCGTGTGGCAATACGAAATATCCGACGGGACGGCAATGAGGAACTGAAAAAACAGCTTAAGGACAAGGAACTTACCGAAGATGAAGAAAACAAGTATTCCGAAGACCTTCAAAAGCTGACCGATTCGTACATTAAACAGATCGATACAATATTGGAGGAGAAAACATCGGAGATCAGGGAAGTCTGATCCCCCTCCATGTGGGGATTATCATGGATGGGAACGGCAGATGGGCGCAGGCCAGAAAAGAACGAAGAACCCAGGGGCATCTGGAGGGGCTTAAGGCCGCCAAACGCATTGTAAAGGCGGCCAGCGATATGGGCATACGGTACTTAACCCTGTATGTCTTTTCCACGGAAAACTGGAAACGGACCGCGGAAGAAGTGGGGTTTATCATGGGCCTGGTAAAGCAGTATTTACGGGCGGAACTGGCATTTTACCGGGAAAACCATATACGGCTTCGCCATGCCGGGGATATGGCGGGCCTTCCTCCGCAGATTGCCGGGGAATTAACCGAAGTCTGTAACGTAACCCGGGAGTGGGGCGGGCTTCAGGTAATTCTTGCTCTTAATTACGGCGGCAGAGACGAGATAATCCGGGCCGTAAACCGGGCAGCCCGGGCGGGAATAGAACCGCAGACAATTACCGAAGAAACGATCGCCGCATTTTTAGATAATCCCGACGTGCCGGATCCGGATCTGATTATCAGAAGCGCCGGAGAATTCCGGATCAGTAATTTCCTGCTTTGGGAGGGGGCCTATGCGGAATACTATGTTTCCCCGGTACTGTGGCCTGATTGGACCGAACAGGAACTGCGTCTTGCCCTGGAGGACTACCAAAAACGGGAACGTAAATTTGGCGGTATAACACGGTGAAAAAACTAATCCAGCGCCTTCTTGTTTTTTTTATCGGCCTTCCGGCAATCGTGGTACTTATCGTCTTTCTTCCCAGTTATAATCACCTGGCGCTGAACATCCTTATTACCCTTGCCAGCTCTTTAGGCGCGGTGGAATTCGCCCGGATGCTTAAGGCCAAGGGCTTTCCGGTATATATTCCGGAAACGGCGATCCTCGGATCCCTAAGCCCCTTGGCCATGACCTTCATCGTAAGTTTCGATACCAACAGCCAGATTACCCAGTCGCTTTTTATCATCGGAGCGTCCTGGCTTTTGGTTTCGGAAATTTTTTACCACAAGGCGGATTTTTCCCGGGTCGTAAGCCGCTTGGCCGCGGGGTTCTCGGTAATGATATACCCGGGCCTTCTTTTAGGCTGGATAATTACCATGTCCACCCTGGAACATTCCACCGTGGTGATCCTTACATTTGTACTTGCCACGGTCGCCAACGATTCTTTGGCCTGGGTTATGGGACTGCTTTTCGGTAAAAATAACCGGAAGCTTTTCGTGGTAAGTCCCAATAAAAGTCTGGCGGGATTTATAGGTGGACAGGCCGCATCGATGGGGATCTGCGTTTTGCTGGCATACCTGCTGCCCGGTTCATTTGTGGCCGATCAGATACCTGCCCTTCCTTCGGCAATGCTGCTGGGCTTTTGCTCCGGCATTGCCGTGATCCTGGGAGATTTGGCGGAATCCGCCATAAAACGCAGCTGCAGGTTAAAAGATTCGGGGGCAATTATTCCCGGCAGGGGGGGTATTCTGGACTGTACCGATTCCGTGGCCCTTTCCGCCCCGGTTTTTTACGTATTGTACCGTTTCTTTTTTTAACGTTAGACTTTAAAATTTAGGATGGATGATGATTGTTGTTAAAGTAGTTTTGGGCATAATTGGCCTGGGAATAGTGGTCCTGATTCACGAACTGGGACACTTTATCGCCGCAAGACTCTCGGGTATTGATGTGGAAGCCTTTTCCATAGGCTGGGGAAAGCCCATTTTGCGGAAAAAGATAGGAACGGTTGAATACCGCCTGGGTATGTTCCCCCTGGGGGGGTACTGTAAAATGAAGGGCGAGAACGACTTCCAGGAGGCCTGGGAAAGCAGTAAAAATGCCCTGGAACCTTCCAAGGGATCCTTTTTTAGCGCCAAACCCTGGCAGCGCATTCTGGTAGCCTTTGCCGGTCCCTTTTTTAATTTTGTATTCGCGGTATTTGTACTGTCGGCAATCTGGGGCCGGGGTATTGAAATAAAAACCGTGGAAAACAAGATTGTCCTTTTGGCGGATCTGGACGGCCAGTCCTACCCTTCGGATCAGGGGGGGCTGCAGACCGG
>JAISOA010000176.1 GCA_031275945.1 Spirochaetaceae bacterium | reverse complement strand
AAAAAGCAGCGGAATCCCCGTGATGGGCATAACCCCCATGGCCATACCGACATTAATTATAAAATGAAAAGAAAATACGGCGGCCAGTCCCGTAGCAATATAGGAGCCAAAGGTGTCCGTGGTGATCCTCATAAGCCGTATAAGCCTAAGACAGATAAGAAGAAACAGGGCAAATACCAAAAGCCCTCCCAAAAATCCCCATTCCTCGGTAAAGATCGAAAAGATAAAGTCTGTACTTTGCTGGGGTAAAAAGCGGTAATGGCTCTGGGTTCCCTGTAGAAACCCCTTGCCCATAAAACCGCCGGAACCGATGGCGATCATGGACTGTATGATATGCCAGCCCGATCCCCGGGGATCTACATTGGGATCCAAAAAAACGATAAGTCGCATGATTTGATAATCTTTAAGAACCCTATGGGAAACAAAGGAAGCAAACAAGGAAATAAGCAGCAGCATGGCCCCATAGCATATCCAGTAAAAATAACGTTTTTTATACCGGGAAAACCCAAAGAACGCAATGGCCCCGATGGGAATAAGGGCCGCCATACTGGCCAGAATAAACCTGAAATTGGTAAGGATCATTATTGCGGGGTATGTGTCGTTAAGGATCGTCTTTTGCCAAAGCGGTAAAACCGTCATTAAGCCGGTTAGGACGATACAGCTTCCCAGAAAAATAATGTACCGCATGGATATGCCGCTTATAAAGGTCATAACCAGCAGAATCGGAACAAATACCAGGGAAGTGCCAAAATCGGGCTGGAGCAGCACGATTGCCATGGGGATAAATACGATTGCACAGGAAACGATAAACCGGTTTAATACATTCCGGCTGTGCTTGGTAGAATCAAGGTGACGGGCCAAAAAAAGTATGGTGCTTATCTTGGCAAATTCCGAAGGCTGGATACCAAAGCTTCCGATTCCAATCCAGGCCCTGGCGCCATTAACCGGGCGACCAAAAAAACAGGTATAGATAAGCAGCACTATGGTACCCGCATACAAATACAGGGAAAAATCATAAATCCGCCGGTAGTTCAGCATAGAAATAACCAGGATGGCCATAAAGCCCGCCACGGCCCACACTATCTGCCTGCTGTACTCGGTGGAAACAGAACCCGTGGGCGTTATACCGGACGAATAGATAAAAAGAATCCCAAAGACCGTAAGCAGCAGGGCGGCAAAAAACAAGGAAAAATCGATTTCTAGAAAGTCCCGGGGCCTCATTCACGGCGTCCTTGTACAGGGCTTAGGTACTGCAATCCCAGGGCCACAACCGCTTCTTCGTAGCTTTGATTGGCAAAAATCCCCTGGAAAATAATGGCCGTAGCGTAGGGGGACCACCAATCCCAGGGATTGGTGGCTTCCACAAGAACAGTTACGATAACCTGTTCATCGTGGTTGGTGGTGTTAAAGGGGCCGTAGGCGGTAAACCAGCAATGCCAGCGGTCAGGCAGGCCCACTTCGGCGGTACCGGTTTTTCCCGCCAGTTCCACCGCCCGGATATTGTCCGGGTAACGGGCGGAACCCTGGGTTATCACGGTCCGCATATTATTCCGCACGGTTTCAAAAACCCGGGGACTTACCTGGTTCCGCATGTCGTGGATAGGCTCCGGCGTAAGGGTCTGTTCTATGGCTCCGGAGACCGGATCCCGTACTTCCTTAAGCACATGGGGTTTGTAGGCTACGCCGTCGTTGATAACCGTGGCTACCAGATTGGTTATCTGCAGGGGGGTAACCAGAGTGAATCCCTGGCCTATGGAGGTGTTCATCGTATCCCCCGCAAGCCACCGTTCATGGTAGGTCCGTTCTTTCCACTGGCGGGTGGGAATAGATCCCTCGATTTCTCCGGGAAGATCAATACCCGAAAGCTCCCCGAATCCAAAGGCCCTTGCATACCGTACAATGCGGTCGATTCCCACATAGTCTCTGCCGGCTATCCAAAAATAAATATCACAAGAAACCGCCAAGGCCTGCTGAAGATTAACCCAGCCGTGGCCGCCCCTGGCCCAGCATCGCCACAGTCGTTCACCGTAATCCATACCTCCGGTACAGTTTATCTTTAATTCCGGATTTATAAGGTTTTCTGCCAAAAGGGCCGTGGTCATCAGGATTTTAAAGGTGGATGCCGGGGGATAATTGGACTGGATAGCCCGGTTTAAAAACGGCTTATTCTGATCGTTTATTAAGGCTGAATACTCCGCGGAAATATTGGACCGGTTGAACAGATTCGGATCGTACCAGGGGTAGGAGACCATGGCAAGAATTTCTCCGTTGGGCTTCATCACCACCACCGCCCCCATCCTTTCCCCCAGGGCTTTTTCCGCCAGTAACTGGATGGATCTGTCCACGGTCAATACCAAATTTTTCCCCATGGATGGAGCTTCCCTGGTTAAACTGCCGGAAATACGCTGTCCCCGGACATCCACAGTTCTGGTTTCAATGCCGTCCCGGCCCCGCAGGATCCCGTCGTACTGGCGTTCAATTCCCAGTTTACCGATAATATCCCCCTGCTGGTAACCCTGGTTGTAAAGCTGGGTTAGTTCCTCCCGGGTAATATTACCCACATAGCCTATAATATGCGAAAGGCTGCCCAGGTCCCCGTAGTTTCGTATGGGGGTGGACTGCCAGCTTAGGCCCGGCAGGGTATCCAGATTTTCCGCCAAAACCGCCACGGTTTCAAAGGGTACATTAGAAGCTATATTCAGCGGCTGGTAGAGGTGATAGTACTGGGGGGGGATTTTTTCCTCCACCTCCCTTCTTGGCACACGAAGCAGTTCCGCAACCCTGGTGATAAGGGCCGGAATCTTTTCCTCCGGCACCTCTCCGGGGGTTATGGTTACCGCAAAGGTATCGTTGTTAACCACCATGGGATCGGTAAAATTCCGGTCATAGATTTCACCCCGCTGCGCGGGAAGCACCGTGGTTCGCTTGGCAATATCAACGGAACGCCGGCGGTACTGTTCGCCGCTGACAATCTGCATATTAAAAAGCCTGATTGTATAGAGCGAAAAAACAAAGATAAACAAAAACTGAAGAATACGTATTCTTCCCAGGGGTCTTTCGTCCATGCGTCCCGGGTATTGATCAAACGAAGAGGACATTAGTTCTCTCCCGGTGAAACAAGAAGGGGCTTAAACAACCCAAGCAGCCAGAACAGAAACGGCGCCGTGACGGTATTAAGCAGCAGTTCAAACCAAAAAACCGGAGTCGTTAGGGACGGATAGGAAGGCACGGCGCCGGCAAAAAGCAAATGAAGGCCCAGGAGCATGAGAGCCTTGAGTACGGTGGCAGAGGCGCACAGCGCCATGGGCAGCACCACGGTATCCAAAAAAAAGATTCCCTTTAGCAGGCCCGTTAGGGCGCCTATGATGGTCCGGATAAACGTATACAGCCCCATGGGGGCTACGGATAGGAAATCGTAAAAAATTCCGGAAAAAAAACCCGTTAACTGGCCGTTCATGGTTCCGTTAACATAGGCGCTGAACACTAAAATTCCCAGCGAAAGATCCGGCATGGCCCCGTAAAATTTAAGCCGGTAGAGCAACACCGACTGCAAAAGAGCTGCGATAATAGCAAAAACCGTAGACCAAATAACATTTTTACCCATTGGGAACTTCCCCCTCATTCGCCCCGGGAATCCGTTCCTCCCCCTCTGCCGGGGAAGGCCCGGTTTCTTCCACCGGGGTCTGCGAACCGGTGTCAATGACAAAGACATACTCAAGCCGGGAAAAATCGGTCTGGCTTTCCAGTTCAATTTCTATCGACGTATCGTTATCCTGGTACAGAACCCGGCTTACCCGGCCCATGATAATCCCCCGGGGGAAAACGCCGCCCAGACCGCTGGTAATTACCGCCTCCCCGATCTTAATTTCTTCTTCCCGGCCCCGTCTTCGTACAAAGCGCATTAAAAGGGGGGCATTGTGGCTCCCCTGGCCTTCCACAATTCCCTCTATTCTGGAATCGTTTAGGCGGGAAGAAATATAAGAGCTGGAATCGTACAGGGGCATTACCATGCTTTCGTATTGGGCCGCCTGAATAACCTTTCCAACCAGGGTTTCTACCCCGTTCTGGTAGGCAATAACCGGCATATTATTGCCTATGCCGTCTTTTTTCCCCCGGTTGATCACAAAGGCCGAAAAAAGATTATCCGGTTCCGTACCGATAATTTCCGCAGCCACATGGCGGTACGAAAGGATCCGGGAAAACCCGAGTTGCTCCCGCAGGCGGTTATTTTCCTGCCGTATGTCCGCAGCGGTTCTTTCCAGTTGTTCGTACCGGACCACCCGGGCGGTAAGTTCGTCGTACTCTTCTTTAAGCTTTGCCAGTTCCCAAACGGAAAGGACCATCCGGGAAACAAGGGAAGTTAAACCGTGTACGCTTTCCCGCAGGCCCGAATACATGGAAAGCCCCGCATTTCTAAAATCCGTTACAAAGCTGCGGGCAGAAAAAAACAGGGCCGAAAAGGAAATGAGGCTTAGGGCCACAAATACGTACACATCGGTACGTACACGGCGCTTTTTTTTACTGTCCCCAGCTATCATACGGTTCTACCGCCGGACCTATCCGTTTAGGCTGTCATAAATGCTGCGGGTATTATCAAGACCCTTAACATATTCAAAATATTTTCCCGCCCCCAGGGCAACACAGTCCAGGGGCTGCTCCGCAAGGATAACCGGTACTCCGGTTTCTTTGGAAATAAGCTTGGGCAATCCCTTAAGAAGGGAGCCCCCTCCGGTCATAACGATACCCCGTTCTACAATATCCGCGGCCAATTCCGGCGGGGTTTGCCCCAGGGTAGCCTTGATTTCATCGATAATCTGGGTAATGGGATC
Organism: Spirochaetaceae bacterium; assembly: GCA_031275945.1. Lineage (GTDB taxonomy): Bacteria > Spirochaetota > Spirochaetia > Treponematales > Breznakiellaceae > JAISLT01. Next base: position 1,681 of record JAISOA010000176.1, on the reverse strand, counting down.
CTTTAAGGCCTCCCGAACCTCTACCGAATCGATGTCCAACCGCCGGGGAAGGCCCGTAATGGCATCGGTTCCTTTAATTTCTACCTTTTCAATGATCTTATCGGGGGATGCATTTCCTATTTCGATTTTTAGCCGCTCCGCAGTCTGCTCGCCGATAATAAGGTTATGTACGCTTCGGACGTGTTTAATAATCGCTTCGTCAAATTCATCTCCCCCCAGGCGGATGGCGTTGGTAACGACCATGCCCCCCAGGGAAATAACCGAAATTTCCGTTGTTCCCCCCCCAATGTCGCAGACCATGTGACCGGCGGGTTCAAAGATCGGAATATCCGCCCCAATGGCCGCAGCCAGGCTTTCTTCAATAACCCGCACATCCCGGGCCCCCGCTTTATAGGCGCTTTCTTCCACCGCCCGCCGTTCAACTTCGGTAATACAGGAAGGGATTCCGATAACCATCCGGGGTTTAATAAACCGGTACCGGGGAAGAATCTTGGTAATAAAATAGCGGATCATCTTTTCTGTTGATTCCAGATCCGCAATAACCCCGTCCCGCATGGGTCTAATGGCGATAATATCCCCGGGGGTTTTATACAGCATCCGTTTAGCGTTTTCGCCCACCGCCACCACCTTTTTGGTACCCCGCTCAACCGCCACCACAGAGGGTTCGTTAATAACAATACCCCTGCCCCGGATATAAATAAGGGTATTACAGGTCCCCAAATCGATCCCTATATCTGATGATTTTACCCCAAACATATGTCCTCCAACGGTTTACATGGTATTAAGCCGGGCCTGCGCCGGTAGATACGTGTGATCGGCCCTTAGGGCCCGTCTAAAAGCGGCCCGGGCTCTGGTAGTGTCCCCCTGGGATGCGAAAATCTCTCCCAATTCATAGGCTACTTCTGCGCTTTCTCCCCCTGTTTCCAGAACCGCATTAAGGGTGGTAATGGCTTCGTCGGTATTCCCTAAACTGTTTAGTACTTTTCCCAGTAAAAACCGGGATTTTAATACAATACCCGCATCTTTAGATCGCTCGGCACATTGGATTAAATAGGCCCTGGCCGAATCCCAGTCTTCCAGCCCCATATAGGCCTGGGCAATTGACAGAAGCAGCAGATCCGAATTTGCCTCGTCCTGAGGCTTAAGCGAAGCGCTTAGGGCTTCGATGCTTTTCCGGTAATCTTTTACCGCCACATAGGCCAATCCCAGGTATTCGCTAAGGTCCCCGGCGGCAAAAGAAACGGATTTTGCCGCCTCCAGGTATTTTACCGCCAGATCCGCATAGAGCGGACCCTTAACATAATAGGCCTTTCCCAGAACATAGCGCAGCCGGCCCTCTTGATCGGTATTTTTTTCCAGCAGGACCTTTCTCAAGGACCAAATACACTCGTTAATATACTCCAGGGCTCCGGCATTCTTAATTTGAGATACCGCCATTTGGTAGGACGCAAAACCGTGCATGGTTAAAAAAAACGCGTCCATGGGCTTTCCGGCAAGTTTATCCCGGCTTTTTTCGTAAACCTCGCTATAGGAACCCGTTTCCCAGTTCCGTAAGAGTTCCCTTTTCTCCCCCGCATCCAGTAGTACCGAACGAAGCGTAAGGATTAACAAAACCGCTATGGCCGTAAAAAAAACAAGGCTTACAATTCCCTGAACGGTCTGCCGTTTTAAAACTTCGATA
>JAISOA010000135.1 GCA_031275945.1 Spirochaetaceae bacterium | reverse complement strand
GAATCAATCTACCGGTTTTAAATCCTCCGTAAGCGGTCCGTCCGTTCATCCGCGGCGGATCCGGCGCCCAAGGGCCCTCTTTCCGGGGGAACTTGCTCCGCGAAGGTTCATTCCCCCGCCGGGCTCATTCCCCCGCCGCGGCGCCGTATAGGGCGTCCCGGGCGGAAAGTTTTAGCGCGTCGAATAATTCCGCCACATCCCCCTGCATCACCAGATCCAGCTTATAGAGGGTTAAATTTATCCGGTGGTCGGTTAAGCGGTTCTGGGGAAAATTGTAGGTTCTAATCCGCTCCGACCGGTCTCCGGATCCAACCTGGCTTTTCCTCGCCTCGGCCCGTTCGCTGGCGGCCTTGGCTTCTTCCATCTCGTAAATTCGGGCCCGTAGGATCCGCATGGCCTTGGCTTTGTTTTTAATTTGGCTTTTTTCATCCTGGCAGTGTACCGAAATCCCCGTTGGCAGGTGAATAATCCGTACCGCCGAATCGGTGGTGTTAACGCACTGCCCCCCGGGACCCCCGGCCCGCATTACGTCGATACGCAGATCCTCCGGTTTAATATCAATCTCCGTTTCATCCGCCTCGGGAAGCACCGCCACGGTTACCGCGGAGGTATGGATCCGGCCGGAGGCCTCGGTGGCGGGAACCCGCTGGACCCGGTGTACCCCCGATTCATAGCGGAGGTTTTCGTAGACATTGCTGCCGCTGATGGAACATATAATTTCCTTAAAGCCCCCCAGTTCGGTTTCGTTGGAGCTCATGATCTCAAATTTCCAGCCCCTGGTTTCGGCAAACCGGGAATACATGCGGTACAGGTCCGCGGCAAACAGGGCCGCCTCGTCTCCGCCGGTTCCGGCCCGGATTTCCATGATGATGTTTTTCTCGTCCAGCGGATCCCGTGGAATAAGAAGAAATTTAAGCCTGTCGTCGGCGTCCTTTAGGCGAATTTCCAGGTTCCGCAACTCGTCCCTGGCCAGTTCCTTCATTTCAGGATCCGTCTCGTCCTGGATCATGTTTTTGGCCCCCTCCAGCTGTTTCTTTAGGGCGTCCGCTTCCTGTGCTGCTTCGGCCACCGCGCTAAGCTGGGAATATTCCCGCATGGTGTCCCGGTATTTGTTCTGATCCCGAACCAGCTGCGGATCCTCAATAAGTTTTGCTACTTCCTTGTACCGCCGGAGCATGGAATCAAGCCGTTCGTTCATGACTATACAATACAAAAGAAAACTGTAATACTCAAGTTATGGAGGCGGGGAGGATCGTTACGGATATAATTAAAAAATGCGGGGCTTTTTTTTCCAGATTTTCGGCACTGATTAACCTTCGTTCACGGATCGCGGTGGTGGCTGCCGCCGCAGTGCTGGTGATAGTCTTGTTGTTCTTAACTCTGCTGCTGTTGCGGTTCCGGTCCGGGAGGGACAAACTTACCGGGCCGCCGGGCCCGGATGCGCCGGCGTTCTCCACGGAGGATTTTTTTCTTCCCTATGAACCGGATTTTGTGCCCCCGGTACTGCTGGAACGGGAACCCAGGGATGGCTGGAACGACGAGGACGCCCGTCCTTTCTGGACCGACCCCATGGAAGGCGCCGAAGGAACCTGGCGTGGCCGCATTGGATCGGGGATTGATTCCCTGCTGGAGCATGTGCCGTGAAAAAACTAGCGCTTATCGCCGCCGCCATGGTATTTTTTTCCTGCAAACTTATTCCCGAAATTGAAGGAGACTACCCCGAACCAAAACGGCCGGAACTGTCCGGCCGGGAACGGGATCTGTTTAACAGGCCGGGGGACCGGAACCTGGGGGCCGATTCGGGGGATGGCCCCCAGGACCCGGCGGGAACGGAAGAAGCCTCGGTAAGCCTTCCGGCGGAGGAACCGGGGTCCGAACCGGGGGAACCGGAGCTTCCCGATCCGGTCCTGGAACTGGCGGAGGCCGATTATCCTGAAAAAACTCCCGGCGAGGAGCTTCCGGTCCGGCCTGCCGCGCCGCCGGTTGTGCCGCCGCCTGCTGTACCGCCGCCGCTTGCACCTCCTGCGCCGCCGGCGGCCCAGACTGCGCCCGTGGAGCCTCCCCGGCCCCGGCGAGAAACGCCCCCGCCCTCGGTTCCGGCCACCGTTAGGCCATCCTGGCCGGCGCCTCCCCCGGAGGAGCAGGAACAGCCGGTGGTTTCCGTTCCGGACATGCCCTTTCAGCCCCTTTCCGGGGAGAGTGCGGAGGCGGAACTAAACTATTCCCGAACCGTCCGGGTTCTAACGGGCCAGTATCTTGAGATTCCTTTCCGGGGATCGGGATGGATATATTTGGGGGAATTCGGGTCCCGCCGGGGGGTACGCTTCGATTCCCGGCGCAATGACGACGAGGGGATGATCTTTGTATTCCAGGCGGAACATGAGGGAACCTACAGCCTTAGGTTTAGCCGTCAGGATTTTATTCATGATCATATACTGAACGATTATGTGAAAGTGATTGTGGAAACTTCCCCCGCAACCACCGGATCCGCCTGGTCCAACGCCCATGTGGCGCCGGACCGGGTGTACGCTTCTCCCCGCTGGCCCCCGGTGCCGGAACCGGCTGGGGCCGCTCCGGGGATCGCCGCCGGTACAGTCGCCGCCACGTCCGGCTTAGGGACAAGCGCTGCCCCAGGGGAAAGCTCCGCCGCAGGTGGGGACGGTACGTCCGTACCGGGGGGAGCCGCCGGCCCAGGGATCGCCGCCCGGGAGCCGGAGGGGTCGGCAGGGTCTGCGGCGGTTTCGGGGCTCCGGGCCCCGGATGCTTTGCCGGCGGACCCCCCATCGCCGGATAGTTTGCCGCCGGAGGTCCAGTCCCCGGTTGCCGGGGATTGGATTCGCCGGGCCAGGGAAGAATACGACGGAGGCCGTATTGCCGGAGCCCTTAATGCCCTGGATCAATTCATGCGTTACTACCCCGGGGGCAGCGATGAGGCCTATTGGCTCTATGGACAATCACTTGAGGCAAATAACGAAACAACCAGGGATATACGGCGCTCCCTGGAGTATTACCGCCGCCTGGTGCGGGAATATCCCCAAAGCAGCCGGTATGACGAAGCCCGCCGGCGCATTGCGTACCTGGAACGGTTTTATTTTAATATTCAATAGGAAGTGTAGGTTCCCACCGCAACGTTCCCCTGTTGTATAAGCAATTTTTGAACCCCCGGCCTATGGATTGCGAACCTGCGGGTTTTTGGACAAAAATTACAGCTGCCGTTTTACCGCCATAATGCGGTTCCAGGATTCTTCTATCCGGCTCCGGTTTATCTTGCCGTCTTCCACAAGACCAAAGATTGTATCCACCGCTTTTTGAGCCGCCAGGGGATCGTACCGGTCTCCGTTGTTGGAAAAACACAACAGGTCCACCCCGGCAGTAATGGCCTTTTCCAGAATTTCTTCAAACCGGTACGGGGCCCTAAGCGCCGCCATGTCAAGGTCGTCGGAGACAATAATTCCCCTAAACTTGAGTTTACCCCTGAGCAGTTCCGTAAGGATTCGCGGGGACAGGGTGGCGGGATTGTGGGGATCCAGATCCGCATTGAACACATGGCTGGTCATCACCATAAGGTTCCGGCCTTCTCCGGATGCAATAAGCCGCCGGTAGGGGATAAGTTCCGTTTCCTGCCACAGGCCGGTTATATCCGCGGGTCCCCGGTGGGTGTCGCTGCGGGAACTACCGTGGCCGGGAAAATGCTTTATGGCCGAAACTATCCCCCGGCTGCGGTGGGCGTTAATCCAGATTGACGCATGGGCAGTCACCGTTTCCGGGTCCTTGGAAAAGCTGCGCCCGTAGGCGCCGATAATGGGATTTTCCTGATTAAGGTCCAGATCCACGCAGGGGGCAAAGTTCACGTTGATCCCCATGGTGGAAAGGATCCGGGCGGTTTCTTCGGCCTGGGCCCTGGTTAAGGTTCCGCTGGGATCGGCGGCCATTTCTTTGGCCCCCAGGTTTGGAGGAAAGCCGTATTCACTCCGAAGCCGGTTAACCCGCCCCCCTTCCTGGTCAATGGCAATAAAAAGCCGTACCGGGGCGGCGGCCTGCAGATCCGCACTAAGGCGGGCAAGCTGTTCCCGGGACCGGATATTCCGGGGGCGGCTTCGGGAAGGCGTGTCGTAATCAAAGAGCAGCACCCCCCCTATGCCCAGGCTGCTTATATCGCTGTAAATATGGCTGTCCCGGGTAAGTTCCAGGCCCCGGAAACCTACCATCAGCATCTGGGCAATTTTTTCCCTCAGGGCCGCTTCGGACAATTCGTCCTGGGGGCCGGAATTCCGGTCCCCGGCGCGGGTGGTACAGGCGGCAAAAAGCAGCACCCATGCCGCCCCCAGAAGGATACGCCTCATATACGCAGCCGTTCCGCGTGATGGTACGCCGCGGATCGCAGTTCTTTAATCGACTGATCCGCCAAGTACTCGTCAAAGGGTACCCGGCGGTCGATGATCTCCGTTGTACCGGAGGGCCCCAGGGGCAGGATCTCTACGATGCGGTTGGCGATGGAGGTGATAAATTCGTGATCGTGGGAGTTAAACAGAATTACCCCGGAAAAGGCTATAAGGCCGTTGTTAAGGGCCGTAATTGCCTCCAGGTCCAGGTGATTGGTCGGTTCGTCCAGTATAAGCACATTGGCCCCGGAAAGCATCATCTTGGCCAACATGCACCGGACCCGCTCCCCTCCGGAAAGGACATTCACCGGCTTTAGGGCCTCGTCGACGGAAAAGAGCATGCGGCCCAGGAAGCTTCGCACATAGGTTTCGTCCTGATCCGGCGAATACTGCTTTAGCCAGCCGGTGATGGAAAGATCGGAGCTAAAGAAGGCCGAATTCTCCCGGGGAAAGTACGAAAAATTTGCGGTTTGGCCCCAATATACTCCAGCGGGCGGAGTTTCCTGGGCGGCCATTTCAAAGAGGGCTGTTTTGGCCTGATGCTCCGTTCCCACAAAGGCAATCTTGTCGTTTTTGTTGACCGTTAACGAAAATCCCGCAAGTTTCGATTTTTCATCCGAAACTTTTTCAAACCGCAGTACGTTGGTTCCTATTTCCCGGTTGGGTTTAAAACCCACAAAGGGAAACTTACGGCTTGTAACCGTGATGTTGTCCAGATCCAGCTTTTCCAGCACTTTTTTACGGCTTGTGGCCTGGCGGCTTTTGGCCACATTGCTGGCAAAGCGCTGGATAAATTCCTTGAGTTCCCGGGCTTTTTCCTCGTTTTTTTTCTGCTGGTCCCGGGCCTGTTTCTGGAGCATTTGACTCATCTGGTACCAGAAATCGTAGTTCCCCGCATACTGAACGATCTTCCCAAAGTCAATGTCGCAGATGTGGGTACACACGGCGTTAAGAAAATGCCTGTCGTGGGAAACAACGATAACGGTATTTGAAAAATCAATGAGAAAATCCTCCAGCCAGGCTATGGATTCCAGATCAAGACCGTTGGTGGGCTCGTCAAGCAGCAGTAAATCGGGATTCCCGAAAAGGGCCTGGGCCAGCAGAACCCGGACTTTTTTTGATTCATCCAGATCCGCCATGGGTTTTTGGTGATCTTCCTCGTCAAGGCCCAGGCCGGAAAGAAGCTGCCCCGCCTGGGCCTCGGCCTCCCAGCCCCCAAGCTCGGCAAAATCCGCCTCCAACTCGCTGGCCCTCATGCCGTCTTCTTCGCTAAAATCTTCTTTGGCGTAAATTGCCTCCCGTTCCTTGCGTATCCGGTACAATGTGGGGTACCCCATGATCACCGTTTCCAGCGCGGGGTATGTATCAAAGGCAAAATGATCCTGTTTAAGCACCGCTATCCGCTCCCCCTTGGAAACGGCGATGTTCCCCTTGTCATGCTCCGTTTCTCCGGAGAGGATCCTCAGAAAGGTCGATTTTCCCGCGCCGTTGGCGCCGATAATCCCGTAACAGTTGCCGGGGGTGAATTTTAAATTAACGTCCTTAAAAAGGGTCCGTTCGCCGTAGGAAAGGCTGACATCGGTAACGGTTAGCACTACTATACTCCGCGGATTTAACCAAGTGGTGGATTTGGTATTACGGTATTTATTTTTTCAGGGCTTGTCAATGCCGGGATATTTTATGCACCAGGGGGGGGCTCCTGTGGAGGCCCCATGAATGCTTTACATTCGGATAAAAATAGCGTAAAATTTACTATATGAACATATCCACCTATACGGTAAAACCAAAACTGCCAAATGCGTTGCGGCCGCTGGAAGAAATTGCCCGCAACCTGTGGTTGTCTTGGAATTTTGACGCAGTCCAGCTTTTTATCAGATTAGACTACGATTGCTGGCTAAAGTCCCAGCAAAGCCCTGTGCGGACCCTGGGAATGGTAAGCCAGGAACGTCTTGCCCAGATGGCCCAGGACGATTCGTATCTGGCGGCGCTGGATGAGGTATACTCACGGTTTCAAAAGTATAAAAAAAGTGAAACCTGGTACCGGGGTTCCAGAAAAGATGTGGTGGCGTATTTTTCGATGGAATACGGGATGGATGTATCCCTTCCCATATACTCAGGGGGGCTGGGAATTCTGTCCGGGGATCACATGAAGACTTCCTCCGACATGGGGCTGCCCCTGGTGGGGGTGGGACTTCTGTACCGCCAGGGCTATTTTACCCAGGTTCTTAACGCGGATGGCTTTCAGCAGGAAAGTTATCCGGAAAACGACTGGTACAACATGCCGGTGGAACTTAAATGCGACAAAAACGGCGATGCCGTTAAAATATCGGTGGATATGGCGGGCCGCCAGGCCTTTGCCCAGATTTGGGAAGTTAAGGTGGGCCGCAGTTCCCTCTATCTGCTGGATACCAATATCGCGGAAAACCCCCAGGATATCCGAAACGTAACGGCAGCCCTGTACGGGGGGGACAAGGAAACCCGGATCCGCCAGGAAGTGCTGCTGGGCATTGGGGGAATCCGGGCCCTGCGGGCCCTGGGAATTAATCCCGCGGCCTGCCATATGAACGAAGGCCACGCCGCTTTTTTGGCCCTGGAGCGGATTCGGGAGGTAATGACCGAAAAGGGCTTTAACTTTTACGAGGCCCTGGAAGCGGTATGGCCTACCAATATTTTTACCACCCATACGCCGGTTCCTGCGGGGAACGAACGGTTCGATATAGGACTGCTGGAAAAGTACTTCAAGAGCTGGACCGGCATACTGGGAATCTCCTGGAAGGATTTTCTTGCCCTGGGCCGGGAGCGGCCCGAGGATGATCATGAAAATTTCTGCATGACCGTTCTTGCCCTTAAGTGCGCCGCCTATGCCAATGGAGTGGCCGCCCTGCACGGAGTGGTGTCCCGGGAAATGTGGAAAAATCTTTGGCCGGGCCTTTCGCTGAACGAGATACCCATTCACCATGTAACCAACGGGGTCCATCCCCGAACCTGGGTTTCCAGTGGTATGCAGGATCTTTTGGACCGGTACTTTGGTCCTCATTTTGAGGAAGAACCCACAGACCTGGCCATCTGGGACCGCATGGACCGGATTTCCGACGAAGAACTGTGGCGTACCCATGAACGGCGCCGGGAACGGCTTGTGGCTTTTGCCCGGGGCCGGATTCGCCAGCACCTAAAGCGTACCGGCGCGGTGGAACGCCGCCTCCAGCAGGCCGAAGACGCCCTTTCTCCCTACATTCTTACCTTGGCCTTTGCCCGCCGTTTTGCCACCTACAAACGGGGGAACCTGCTCCTGCGGGATCCGGAACGACTTATCCGGCTGCTTAAGGATAACGATAGGCCCATCCAGCTGATCTTTGCCGGTAAGGCCCATCCCATGGATATGCCCGGCAAAGAACTGATCCGGGAGATTATCCATTTTGCGGAAAAAAACGATGTTACAAGCCGGATTGTGTTTATAGAAAATTACGATATGACCGTGGCCCACTATCTTACCTCCGGGGCCGACGTATGGCTTAACACCCCCCGGCGGCCCATGGAGGCCTCCGGTACCAGTGGCATGAAGGCCGCCATGAACGGCGTTCTTAACTGTTCGATCCTGGACGGCTGGTGGGACGAAGCGTACAATCCCGAGATCGGTTGGGCCATAGGTCAGGGAGAGCAGTACGAAGATAACCAGCTTCAAGACGATGTGGAAAGCAAGGCCCTCTACGATCTGCTGGAACGGGATATTATTCCCCTGTTTTACCAGCGCGGCAGGGACAATCTGCCCCGGGAATGGATTAAGCGGATGAAAACCTGCATGAGGGAAATCGGCCAGTCCATGTCAAGCCACCGGATGCTCATGGATTATTCCAACCTGTTTTATTTTCCGGCCCTTAAAAATTACCGCCGTGTCGCCAAGGACGACTATGCGGAATCCAAGGCCCTGGCGGCGTACCTTTATAAATTACGAAGCTCCTGGAACAGCCTGCGGATCGTTAAAGTAGAATCAAACGCCAGACCGGTTATGCAGCGGGGCGATTCCCTTACCGTTACCGCCCGGCTTGAACTGGCGTCGCTTGTGCCGGAGGAACTTTTAGTGGAACTGTACTACGGTTCGGTTTCTAATCAGAACCCCGAGATCCTTAACGCCCACCGGGCGGAAATGAAGGCCATAAGCCGGGAGGGGGACGAATGGATCTACCAGGTGCGCATTGAATGTACCGACACGGGCCAGCAGGGGCATACGGTGCGAATCCTCCCCAAACACGAAGCCCTGGTACACCCCTACAGAACCGGCCTTATCAAGTGGGCATAGGGGAGCGCCCGGAAAATTTACAGACCCTGTTACGCAGATAGGGCGTACAGCGGGGTGCAGGTCCATGAAAACCGTTTTCAGGCAAAGCCTTTTGATACTAACCTTAAGTGTCCTGGGGTTGTCCCTGTCGTTTATGGTTTCCGTGCTTCTTTTTATGGACTCCCTGTACTATGAGATTAACACCCAAAACCTCCGCCACGCGGCCCGGCTTATGCTGCCGTTCCTCTCCGGGGAACGGCCGGATAGGTTCTTTAAGGATCCGGAAACGCAGGCCCCCGGGAACTGGCCGGCGGAACTTCCCGGGCCCTTCCGGCTTACCCTTATCGGATCCGGCGGAGAGGTCCTGGCGGATTCCCGGTTTCCCCGGGAAACCCTTCCCAACCACGGGGATCGGCCCGAAGTAAAGGCGGCTTTGGAGGGACGGGAGGGAAGCGCCCGGAGAAGTTCCGCCAGCCTTGGTACGGAACTGCTCTATGCGGCCCTGCCGGTGTATCCGCCGGGCGGGACCGCAGAGGATCCGCCGGCGGGGGTCTTTCGCCTTTCCGTGGAGGTGCCGAATTTCTGGCGGCGGGTTTCCGGGGCAGCTCTACCCTTTCTGTTTACCGGAGCCCTTTTTTTTCTCGCGGCCCTGACGGCGGTGTATCTTTTTTCCCGGTCCCTTTCCGCTTCTTTTGCCCGGCTTGTAACCATAGCCCGGTCGGCACACGCCTCTTCAGCCGATACTTTCCCCAGGACCCTCAATTCCCCCCGGATCATCTGCAAGGCCGAAGAATTTATCACCCTTGAAGGGGCCCTTATGTCTATGGCCGTGGAGTTAAGTTCCCGGATAGAAACCGCCCGGGCCGAGGGCAGACGCCTTGGGGCAATCCTCGACGGCATGTCGGAGGCGGTTTTTGCCATGGACGAAAAACTTTTCCTCCACATGGTAAACAGGCAGGCGAGGGTTCTTTTCGGCATAAACGAAAATACCGGCGCCCGGCCCCTGTCGTTGCTGGAAGCCACCCGTTCCACGGAACTGGAAGAAGCGGCAAAAAGGGTTTTGGCGGGGAAGGAGTTTGAAGAACTGGAGATCCTCTGTCATACCGCCGCCGCTCCGCGGCGCTTCCGGGTTTTTGCCTCTTCCTTACGCCGGTTCCCCAGAGCGGCGGCTTTACCCGCGACGGGGACCGGAAATGTAAAAGCCGGGGATCCGGCGGAGGACCCGGAAAAAAGTCCCGGCGGCGTGGTGATGGTGCTTGGGGATATTACCCGGCTTCATAAACTGGAACAGGTTCGCAAGGATTTTGCCGCCAACGTATCCCATGAACTGCGGACCCCCATTCAGGTTATTAAGGGATTCGCCGAGACTCTCCTGGATTCTCCCCTGGAGGATACGGAGCAGCTTCGGCATGTTATTGGGATCATCGAAAAAAACGCCTTAACCATGGAAAATCTTACCAACGATCTTCTAAGCCTGGTAAGCCTGGAAGATGAAAGAAGTTCCCGCCCCGGCATGGAAGAAACGGCCCTGGAAGGGCTTCTGGAAGAAGCCGCCGGTTCCGCCGGTTTCCGGGCCGGGGAAAAAAAGATCCGGATAACCGTTCGCTGTGCGGCGGATCTTTGTGCGAAGATCAACGCCGCTCTTATTGTCCAGGCTCTGGTTAACCTTTTGGACAATGCGGTAAAGTATTCCCCGCCTTCGTCAACAATATGGGTCGAGGCGGAACGGCGGGACCAGGAGCTTGTTATTTCGGTAAGGGATCAGGGTATAGGCATTCCCGCGGAACACCTGGACCGGATATTTGAACGCTTTTACCGGGTTGATCGCAGCCGGACCCAGGATCCCGGCGGAACCGGCCTGGGGCTTGCCATAGTCCGCCACATAGCCCTGCTCCACCGGGGGGTGGTGGAGGTAGAAAGCCACGCCGGGGAAGGTTCGGTGTTTACGTTGCGGCTGCCTGTTTTTGACCCCTAGGGG
>JAISOA010000086.1 GCA_031275945.1 Spirochaetaceae bacterium | reverse complement strand
CGGCATGGAAGACCGTCTTGCGGCGGAGCTTCTGGATGCGTATAATAATACGGGTACGGCTTTCAAAAAGAAGGAAGACACCCATAAAAACGCGGAGGCCAATAAGGCGTTCGCCCATTACCGGTGGTAGGGCAAAGCTGTTTTATCTCCGGGCTTTTCATGGAAAAGTTCATAGGTGAAAATGTGAGGGGGCACGGCAAAGCCGGTTCCTTCGTTGTTTTTTGACAGATATCCGGTTTACCGGATAGTAACCGCGCCGCGGGGATGTCGGGAGGTGTAGAGGGATTATCTATTATCATCGACAAAAAGCAGGCTGCCGGCCGTAAGCCGGCGGGTCTGTAAAAACCCGGTGCAGGGGTCTCGGGGAATTATACCGATAATTCCCGGTGGGTCGTGTAAAACGGCCCGGTGATCCAAACCGATCATCATGGGGCGGAGCCGGTTTTCCGGTTTTCGTCCGGGCGTTCGCTGGAGGAGATAGGTGGAACGAGACAAATAGTATGGGGAAGAAATTTCGGGTTTAACCGCCCGGATCTTCATTTTTCCGCTGTTTGGTCACATCTTTCATCTCATTTATCAATTAACGCTGGTTTTTCGTTGGAATGTTATTCCGGCGATTTTATTGTTTGGAGTATGGAAATTTAATGGGTGCCCAGAAGGAGGACACAGAATGGCAAAAGATAAGTTTAACAGAACAAAGATTCACATGAATGTCGGGACCATCGGTCACGTAGACCATGGGAAAACCACGCTCTCCGCCGCCATTACCATGTATTGTGGTAAAAAATACGGCGACAAGATTATGAAATTTGACGACATTGATAACGCGCCGGAAGAGAAGGCCCGGGGTATTACTATCAATACCCGGCATCTGGAATATCAGTCCGAGAAGCGGCATTACGCCCACATCGACTGTCCCGGACACGCGGACTATATCAAAAATATGATCACCGGCGCGGCCCAGATGGACGGCGCGGTGCTGGTGGTGTCCGCCCCCGATTCGGTAATGCCCCAGACCCGGGAACATATCATCCTGGCCCGCCAGGTCGGCGTTCCCAACATTATCGTGTTCCTCAACAAAATCGATCTGGTGGACGATCCCGAACTGCTGGAACTGGTGGAGGAAGAGATTAAGGACGTGCTGACCAACAACGGCTTCCCCGGCAACGAAATTCCCATCATCAAAGGTTCCGCCTTCAAGGCCATGGAAGACCTGAACAAGGGTGAGGAAACGGAAAATTCCCAGTGTATTCAGGAACTGCTGGACGCCATGGACGCCTATTTCCCCGATCCGGTCCGGGACGCCGACAAGCCTTTTATTATGCCCATCGAGGACGTGTTTACCATCCCCGGCCGCGGTACGGTCGTTACCGGCAAGGTGGAACGGGGTATCCTCAAGCTCAACGAAGAAATTGAAATCGTCGGTATCCGGCCCACCAAAAAGACCGTGGTTACGGGTATCGAAATGTTTAACAAGCTGCTGGACGAAGCCCAGGCCGGCGATAACGTGGGAACCTTGCTCCGGGGTATTGAAAAGAAGGAAGTCGAGCGGGGCCAGGTTTTGGCGAAACCCGGTTCCATTACCCCCCACAGCAAATTCAAAGGCCAGATCTACTGCCTTTCCAAGGAAGAAGGCGGGCGGCACAGCCCCTTCTTTACCGGCTACCGGCCCCAGTTCTACTTCCGGACCACCGACATTACCGGAACGGTAAAACTTCCCGAGGGGAAAGAAATGGTCATGCCCGGTGACAATACCGAAATTTTCGGCGAATTGATTCACCCCATCGCCATGGAAAAGGGGCTTCGTTTCGCCATCCGCGAAGGCGGCAAAACCGTCGCTTCCGGTCAGGTTGTTGAAGTAATCGAATAGCACGCTGTGGTGATGATTGAGGGGGGCTTTGGTTTTCCGCTTTTGCGGGAAGCCGTCCCCCTTCCATGGAGGAACAATGGCTAAGGAACGAATTCGCGTGCGGTTACGCGGTTTCGATGTTGAATTGATCGATCAGAGCGCGAAATCTATCGTTCAAACGGTGCAGAAGGCGGGGGCTAAGGTAACCGGCCCTATTCCGCTTCCTACCCGTATCAATAAAGTAACGGTACTCCGTTCACCCCATGTGAACAAAAAGTCCCGGGAACAGTTTGAGATGCGGACCCATAAACGGTTGATCGATATTATCGATCCCTCCGCGGAGGTAATGGATTCTTTGATGAAGCTGGAACTTCCCGCCGGGGTGGATGTGGAAATAAAACAATAAAGTGTTGTTTTATCGCGGAGTTTTAATTTACGGTTTTGGAGTAAAACAATGTTGGGTCTGTTGGCCAAAAAAGTGGGTATGACACAGGTCTTTGATGACGACGGCAACCTGGTGCCGGTAACGGTGATGCGGGTTGACCCGAATATTGTTATCGCCCAAAAAACTTTGGAAAAGGACGGTTATAACGCCGTGGTCGTCGGCGTGGACGACAAACGAAAGAGTTTGGTGACCAAGCCCTATGCCGGGCAGTTTCCTGAAAATATCCCTCCCAAAAAAACCTTGCGGGAATTGCGGGATTTTGAAAAAGCGGTAAATCCGGGAGACGCCCTGGGCGTGGAAGTGCTGGAAGGCTGCCGGTATGTGGATGTTTCGGGTGTTTCCAAGGGCAAGGGTTTTCAGGGCGTGGTGAAACGTTACGGGTTTGGCGGCGGCCGGAAAAGTCACGGTTCCAAATTCCACCGGGAACCCGGTTCCACCGGTCAGTCCACCTACCCGGGGCGGACCTTCAAAAATGTCAAGCTGCCGGGCCGTATGGGCCGCGAAAAGGTAACGACCTTAAGCCTCCGGCTGGTTAAGGTTGATACGGAGAAACAGCTTTTGCTGGTTCGCGGCGCGGTTCCCGGCATTAACAAGGGGCTGGTGCTGGTCCGGGCCGCGGTAAAGCGGTAAAACGGATAAAAAGCGTTGGGGAAAACAATGAACTGTAAAGTATATTCAGTTGACGGCAAAGAACTTCGGGATATTGAACTGGAAGAAACGGTATTCGGCCTTCCGGTGAATGAAGATGTGATCTGGTATGCCATCAACAATGAGCTTGCCAATAAGCGGCAGGGGAACGCCAGTACCAAAGACCGGGGAGAAGTTCACGGTTCCAATGCCAAACCTTATAAGCAAAAAGGTACGGGCCGGGCCCGCCGGGGGGATAAAAAATCCCCGGTTATGGTGGGGGGCGGAGTGGTGTTCGGGCCCAGGCCCCGGGATTATTCCTACACCATCCCCAAAAAAGCCAAGCGGCTGGCGATTAAAAGCGTATTAAGCCTGAAAGCCCAGAACAAGACCTTAAAAATAATTGAGGATTTTTCAATAGAATCGGGAAAAACCCGGGATTTGGCGGGGCTGCTCAAGCATTTTAGCCCCGGAGAACGGACCGTGCTGGTTCTCAAGGATGACGATCCGCTGCTTAAACGGGCCGCCGCCAATATACCCTGGCTGAGTTACCTTTCCTATAACCGTCTGCGGGCCCACGATCTTTTTTATGGGCGGCAGGTGCTGATGCTGGAAACCGCCGCGAAAAATCTTAATGC
>JAISOA010000085.1 GCA_031275945.1 Spirochaetaceae bacterium | reverse complement strand
ACCGTTTTTCTTACCCGGCTTATGTTTCCTTTTTTGGCCTTTATTTCCATCGCCGCCCTCTTCCAGGGGATCCTAAACAGCATCCATATTTTTGCCCCCTCGGGGTTGGCGCCAATTTTACTTAACGTGATCACCATAGCCTGCGCCTATGTGCTTTCACCCTTTTGCAAGAACCCCGCCAGGGCCATGGCGGCGGGGATACTCATCGGCGGTTTTATGGAAGCCGCCATACAGTTTCCCTTTGTGTGGAAGCGGGGCTTCCATTTCGTTTTTACCGGCCTTAAGCGGGCAATACAAAACCCCGGCACCAGGGCCGTGCTTAGGCTTATCGGGCCCACGATTGTAGGAATGGCGGCCTACCAGCTTAACGATCTGGTGTCCACCGCTCTGGCCGGGGGCGCCGGAGAAGGGGTGGTTTCAAGCCTCCAGTATTCTCTCCGGCTCCAGGAACTTATCCTAGGGGTCTTTGCGGTTTCTATCGGCACGGTGCTGCTGCCGGATCTTGCCGAGCAGGCTAAATCCGGCCGCTGGGAAAATTACAAACAGCGGCTTGCCCAGGCCATGGATATTGTGGCCCTGATTGCCATTCCAATTACCTTTTTCTTTCTTATCCAGGGCGAGACCTTAATACGGCTCTTGTACCAGGTCCGGAATTTTAATGAGCAATCGGTGAACCTAACCTACCGGGCTTTTATCTTCCACATGCCGGGACTGTTCTTTATTGCCCTAAACCGCATTCTGGCTCCGGCATTTTATGCCCAAAGCGATTCCCGGTCTCCTACCCTGGCAGGACTTGTTTCCTTTGGGATAAACATAATTCTTGCGGTTTTGCTGGTGGGACCCATGAAGGGGTCCGGCGTGGCCCTGGCCTTGACTATAGCCAGCGGGGTAAATACGGCATTGCTTTTTGTCTTCCTGGGCCGCAAATCCAATATTTCCATAGGAACAATTCTGGGACCTGCGGTTTTGTACGCGGTTAAACTTATTGGGTTTTCCTGCGCCGCGGCCGTACCGGTGATCCTGTTGGGTCCCCGGATACATGCATTCTTTGCCCCGGTGAGCGGCCATTTTTTCCGCTACGGCTTTCCCTTGTTTTTTGAGGGCCTGCTCTTTGCCGCCCTGGGCATTGTCCTTTTGGCGTTTACCGGGGATAAGCAGATAAAGGCCCTGGTACGGATCCTCCGAAAATAGAAAACCCGGCTATTCTATCCGCAGTTCTATGTCCCGGGAAGCGCCCATGTACCGTTCATTGCCGGAAAAAACAACGGTGGCGCGGTATATTCCTCTGCCGCTGGGCGGGGAATCCAATACGGCAGCCTCCATGGGGAGCATAAGCGTATACGAAATACGTAATTCCACCGGGGGTTCGGAATGTACCACGGGTTCCTTTGGGTTGCCGTCGTAGACAAAGCGCTGGACAGGGTCGGCAATAATAGACACAAAGGCCCTTTGAATATGATATTCAACTTTTACATTCTTGCCCCGCTTGTATCCGTTTCCCCCGGGCCGTTCAATTCTGACATAATAATCCCCCACCTCGGAAGGGGCCTCCCGGCTTCCCCCTTTATTGCGGAGCAGTGCTTGCTCCGAGGGAAAATACGTAATAACCAGGGGCGGTATATCATCCTTTTCCGCCCGGGCATCAATGGGCTGGGGCCTGCCGGTATACAGCGTATGCTGATAACTTGCGGAGCTTATGATGGGGGGCTCGTTTAGGGCTCCGGGTTCTTCGGATATACAGGCCGCAAAAAAAACAGGAACAAGAAGAATGACAAGGGCCCGAAAAAAAACAGGAATATGAAAAAAGACGGAACCGGGAAAGGCCGGGCGCTTCATGTTTACTCCTCCCCTGTGTCGGAAAGCTGAGTGGACAAGTACCGTTCTCCCGAATCGGGAAGAATGACCACAATAGTTTTCCTTGAGTTTTCTTTCCGGGCGGCAATCTGCAGGGCGGCCCATACCGCGGCCCCTGCGGAAATGCCCGCAAGGATCCCCTCGCACAGGGCCGTGCGGCGGGCGGTAAGAACCGCATCGTCGTTGGTAACCCGGATAATCTCGTCGATGACCGAGCGGTTAAGGATCTTGGGGACAAAGCCCGCCCCTATGCCCTGGATACGGTGGGGACCGGGGAATCCGCCGGAAAGTACCGGAGACGCGTCGGGTTCCACCGCCACTATTTTAACGCCGGGTTTTCTTTCTTTAAGTACTTCTCCAACGCCGGTGATGGTTCCGCCGGTTCCCACCCCCGCCACAAAAACATCTACCATACCTCCGGTATCGGCCCAAATTTCTTCCGCGGTGGTTTTGCGGTGGGCTTCGGGGTTGGCGGGGTTTTCAAACTGAAGGGGCATGTAGCTTCCGGGAATTTGGCTTTTTAGTTCCTCCGCCTTGCGCACCGCCCCCTTCATGCCGTCCTTGCCGGAACTCAGGACCACATCGGCCCCAAGCATGGCGGCAAGCTTTCTCCGTTCCACCGACATGGTTTCGGGCATGGTAAGGATAAGTTTATATCCCCGGACGGCGCAGGCAAAGGCAAGACCGATGCCGGTATTTCCCGAGGTAGGTTCAATAACGGTTCCGCCGGCTTTTAACGCGCCCTGTTTTTCCGCGGCCTCAAGCATGGCGGCTCCAATGCGGCATTTGACGCTGTTCAGGGGGTTAAAGGACTCCACCTTGGCAAGAATGGTTCCCGGAAGATCCGCCCCCAGTTTTCGCAGCCGGACCAGCGGCGTATTTCCCCTGGCGGCGCTTATATCGTCATAGATCTTTCCCCGGCTGTCAAAACCGGCTTGGTTTTTGTCCACTTCACGCTCCTCTAGATTGAATATTCGCTTTCCTGGTTTATGTCGTACTGAAACATGGCGAAGATCCGGTCCTGAATTTCCATCAGTTCCGGGTCTGTCCGTGCCCGGGGCCGTTTTACCTGTACGGGAACGCGGTTGCGGATCGTTCCGGGACCGGGGGAGAATACCGCCACTTCGTCGGAAAGGTAAACCGCCTCCTGCACCTCATGGGTAACCATGACGATGGTCAGGGGCTTTTCGGTATGGAGGGCCTCGTCCCACAACTGCAAAAGCTCATCCTGCAGCTTTTCCCTGGTTAGGGCGTCCACCGCGGCAAAGGGTTCATCCATCAGAATGATCTTTGGTTCCACCGAAAGGGCCCGGGCCAGGGCCAGCCTTTGCCGCATGCCCCCGGAAAGCTGGGAGGGGTACTTGTACTCAAAGCCCCCCAGGCCCACCTTGTTAAGATAAAAGGACGCCCGTTCCTGCAGTTCCCGTCGCCTAAACCGTCCGGGGGCCTTGTTTAGCTCCCCGGTCCTTCCGGCCATCCGGAGCTTAAGGGCAAATTCCACATTTTGAACGGCGGTCATCCAGGGAAACACCGCATAGTCCTGGAAGATCATGGCAATATCATGCTTGGGCCTGTCTTTGAATACCCCGTTTGCCAGGGGAGAGATAAACCGGTAACGCCGCTTGTA